>CAZXIR010000249.1:0-3098 GCA_964640845.1 uncultured Syntrophomonas sp. | reverse complement strand
TGGAAAATCTGGCCATGTCCTGGTCGAGCCTGGTTAGGCCGGGCCAGGACATTGACCTGATAAGTAGGTTTAATCATCAAATAGGCAGGCGTCCATTTCCACGGTCAAGCCACGGCTGGCTTTCAAGGTTTTGCCCAAGCTCTCGACTTTGGGCAGTTCGTATACATAGAAATACTTGAAGGTCATAATTTTGCCCTGGTAAAAATTCTTGTCACTATCCAGGGCTGCTGATGCTAATGCTTTGCTAGCCGTTATCGCTTGCACCAGCCATTGCCAGCCTATGAACAGCACTCCCGCCATTTCCAGATAGACACTGGCGTCAGCTTCAAATTTCTCCAGGTCACCCTGCTCTCTAACTTTTAATAGATAATCGGTGACTTCACTGAATAATTGCTGAGCATCTTTGAGCTGGGCGGCATATGCCTGAAGTTCAGTTATCTTTCCTGATTCCTCAATGGTCTTGCTTATTTCATTCATGGCCAGGTGATAAGCTTTGCCGCCCTTCATGGTAACTTTCCGGCCCAGCAAGTCTTTGCCCTGGATACCAGTAGTACCTTCGTGCAGGGTGTCTATTCTGATATCTCGATAGTACTGTTCTACCGGGAAGTCGCGACAGAATCCATAACCCCCCAAACACTGGATGGCTGCACTGGTGGATAAGATCCCCATCTCGGATGGATAGGTCTTAACCACTGGAATCATCAAATCTGAAATCAGGTCATACATCTCAGCATCTTCGCCAACCTTCATCAGATCTCGGTATTTGGCGTTTTGCAGAGCCAATGACAAGGCCCCCTCACAAATAGCCCGTTGGAACAGTAACATGCGTTTTATATCAGCGTGTTGGACGATAGGAACCTGTGGGGAAAGGGGATCTTTTTCATTCATTGGTCTTCCCTGCAGTCTCTGGTTGGCGTATTCCAGGGCGGCATAGTAGGCCGCGGTAGCTTTGCCTGCAGCTCCTATTCCCACTCCAATCCGCTTCTCATTCATCATTTGGAACATATAGGCCAGACCCTTGTTGGCTTCACCTACCAGGAACCCATGACAGTCGCCATTTTCGCCCATGCTTAACTGGCAGATAGGTGATCCCTTGTAACCGAGCTTGTGTTCAATTCCGGCGCAAATAAGATCATTGAATTCAAGTTGGTCATTTTCTTTAACGCGATATTTGGGAACGATAAATAAGGAAATTCCTCTTACCCCTGCCGGAGCTCCCTTAATCCTGGCCAGCATCATGTGAATAGTGTTGTCAACGGCGTCAGTATCTCCGGCTGAGATAAATATTTTTTGCCCTTTAATTATATAATAACCATTTCCGGTGTCCTCTGCCGTGGTTTTGATATCAGCCAAAGAACTCCCTGCATCGGGTTCAGTTAAGGCCATAGTTCCCTGCCATTCACCGGCAAACATCTTTTCCAAATACATAGCTTTTTGTTCCGGGGAACCGTGATGGACGATGAGGTCAGCAGCCCCACGTGTAAGGGACATGTAAGCACCCAAAGAATAATTGGCGGCGGTAAAGATGAACTGCACAACGTTTTGTATAACCATGGGGATCTGTTGTCCCCCATATTCGTACGCCATGGGGGCATTAATCCATCCATCCCGGCCAAAATCTCGCATAGCGGTTCTTACGATAGGATGGGTTTTGACTATGCCATCAACAAATTCGGGAGGATTAGCGTCCATTTCCTGAAAAACTGGATACATAAAATCCATACCGATTTTATAGGCGGTATCAATGATCATATCAAAGGTTTCCCGGCTATGATCAGCATAATAATCGTATTTGGTCAGTTCTTCTACTCCAAATACCTCATACAGTAAAAATCTAATATTTCTCTTGCTAACATATTTTTCCATGAATATTGCTCCTTTTAATTTTACTGGTGGTATAAAATCATACCTGTTGTGTCTCTTTCTTGCTACTTTCATTAGTCGCCTGCTGGTTTTCTTACTGGTTGCAGTACCTACTGCATTTTGAGTATGGTATTCACCTCTCCCATAGACATATATTATTTAGGAATACCGGGCAGATACGGGGTTCTGCTATTGAATGCACTGTTATCTGCCTTGATTATCGAATATAAACAGCTATTCCCCCCTTCCGTTTGCTCTGTCTCTGCTTAGGTTTATGGTTACCTGGAGCAGGTGGGTTAAAATCCTACGGCATGTATCGTCCCCCATCCACGTGAATAACTTGACCGGTTATAAAGGATGATTCATCACTGGCCAGGAAGAGGCACACATTGGCTACCTCCTCCACCGTGCCCTGACGCGGGATGGCAGATAACTTGGTTCTCTCCTGGATGATTTCCATCGGAACCGCTTCACTCATAGCTGTTTTGATGAAACCTGGAGCTACTGCATTTACATTTACATTTTTTAGTCCCATTTCTTTGGCCAGAGAACGGGTTAAACCTACTACCCCGGCTTTGGTAGCCGCATAATTAACCTGACCGGCATTGCCAAACCTAGCTGCAGAAGATATATTTATTATTTTTCCATAGGTTTTCTCTCTCATTATGGGTGCAACTGCCCGGCAACAGTTAAAGGTACCGGTCAGATTAATATTCATTACCGTGTTCCATTGCTCATCATTCATCTTATGGAGCATGGTATCCCTGGTAATACCTGCATTATTAACCAGAATATCTACTGTTCCATATTCCTGGACCACCTGGTTAATTAATTCCCCGACAGCTGCTGTATTGCTAATATCAACTATTATGTCCCGGGCTTCTCCTCCCTGCTGGGTAATATCTCGGGCCACCTGCTGCAGCAGTTTTTCATTTATATCACATATAATGACCTTTGCGCCTTCTCGGGCAAACTTGTGAGCAATACCCTCACCGATACCCTGAGCAGCTCCTGTAATGATCGAAACCTTACCGTCCAATCTTTTCAAAGCATTCACCTTTCTTTCTAATGATTAACAGTCTCTTGGACTTGATTCCAGTTGGCTATATCTTAATAATAGAGGCCCAAAATGGTCTCGGTTTAAAAAACGCTACTCTATTTTTTTGCGTCCCCCTGACATTAAACGCGAAGTGCTGCACCTCTATTCTTTTTCACTTTTTGAATGGTTCGGATGA
>CAZXIR010000248.1:0-3102 GCA_964640845.1 uncultured Syntrophomonas sp. | reverse complement strand
GGGCCTATGAGCGGAGCGATTTTTAGGCCCGGTACCCCTTTCGTCGTTCGGCGAGTAGATGGTGTTGCCCATGCGAAATCTGGCGACGAATATTTATGCATCCAAACCCGCGAAATATAACTTTTCGCAGGGGAATCAATATTGAAAAATGGAAAGTTTACAAGTGAATATTCGCACTAACTCTTATTTAGCCATTATCTAATTATTTTGCTATAATTTGTTAAACGAGTATAAATGTTGTGGGAATCAATATGTTGTTCTTAAAATACAATAGTATAGTGGGGAGGTGTTACAGACAGTGAAAAAGAATCGTGGTTTTGATGTCATGACCAAATGTCTTGATAAGAGTAATGACACTATAGCAGCTCTGAAATACTTCGGTTATAGTGAGCAGGAAGATGCACATTTACTTTTAAGAATCTTTTCAGCAGAGAGCACTACCGAAAATGGCACCTATATCCAACCTATCTGTTTAACTCTGGAAGGTAAACAAGTAGTAGAACTTTACAATTTCTTGAATAACTATTTTGAGGTTCGAGAACTAGACCCATCCGCAAATGATAATAATATCTAATGGCAATAAAGTTTAAGGGGGAATCTTATGTTTAAGCATATTCTGGTTCCAGTAGACGGTTCTGATTTTTCTACCAATGCTGCTCGAAAAGCCCTGGTTATAGCTGAAAAACATGGCAGCAAAGTCACTCTTCTACATGTAGTTAATAACTCCCAATTGTTTAGTATGGGTCCTCCTCAATCTCTGCCGGTGATAACTGATGTTATGATAGAAGGTTTAAAAAGTGGGGCAGAAAAAATCCTGGAAAATACCCTGAAGGCAATATCTCCAATTACGGTTGAAGTTGAGACCGATATAGAGTGGGGAACCCCGGCTCAGATGATTATTTCCAAAGCCCGCAGCGGAACTTGTGACCTTATAGTCATGGGCAGTCGCGGTCTGGGCGGCATATCAGGCTTGCTGCTGGGAAGTGTAAGCGATCGGGTAGCCAAGATAGCCCCTTGTCCGGTTATGATTGTGAAAGATTATTAATAACAGCTTATAGATATCCTCGTATCAGAAGCTCGAGCCCAGTAAGAGCACGACAAACAATAACCCCTGATATAGATAGACCTCGTATGCCCATGAGTAGACGGGAGGCTTATCTTATGAACCGTGACTTTCTCATTGAACAGGCCTGTGAATTGACCGCTCAGGCACATGATGGCCAGTTCCGCAAAGGTACCAACATCCCCTATATTTCACATCCCATGGCGGTGGGAATAATTCTTGCTACAGCCGGGGCTACTACCGATGCCATAATAGCAGGAATCCTCCATGACGTGGTCGAGGATAGCAATATAACTCTGGAAGAAGTGGAAGCGCTCTTTGGGGATAGGGTCCGTTCCATTGTGGCAGCTTGTTCTGAACCAGATAAATCCCTGCCCTGGGAAGAGCGAAAAACTCATACCCTGCAATCTCTTGAGGATGTTGATAAAGATATCTGGCTAACCACTCTAGCTGATAAGCTGAATAATATCCGCTGTATGATACGTGATTATGAATTATATGGTGAAGAAATATGGACTCGCTTTAATCGAGGCCGCTTGGAGCAGGAATGGTATTATAAAGGACTGGTAGAAGCTCTGCGCAAGAACCGCAAATATCTGCCCTGCATGTTCCATGAATTCGAAAAACTGGTAGGCAAACTGTTTAACCAGGGTTCAGTTTAAAAAAAGGCCTGCGGTTGTGCCGCGACCTTCACCCTTCGACCTATATTCAATACCCATATCAAGGCCAATAAACCAAGTACTAATATGCTGAGGTTAGCTGATGCAAGTATTTTTTCAAATTTCCTGAGTCCTTATCTTCAAATTGAGCCAATACTTTTTTATTGGCTTCAATAATAGCTTGATTAACCGGCCTTTCTAATTCTTGACCTTTATTAGTTAACACTACCAGTAGAGCTCTTCGGTCCCGGGGACAAGGCTGACGATTAATCAAACCCTTCTGCTCAACTCGATCCAATATTCCGGTAATAGATGAACTATCAAGAGAAAGGCGCTCTGCTAGCTGCCGCGGTGTTTGGCCATCCTCGTCCCACAGGCAACTTAATATTGCATATTGTCCTGGGGTTATTCCAAAAGGAGCCAGTTCAGCTTTAAAAATCTGCTGGACCGCCTGTTGGGCCTTGGTGAGGGCAAAATTAATGCACTGTTCTAATTTCATAACTTAAAGAATCCTTTCCAGATTATTTAATCTGACTATGCTGTTTACCCCATTAAGGAGATGCTTTTTAGCAAAATCCTGCTGATTTCTAAAGCAAACCCCCAACAATAATATTTTTATGAGGATTTTGCATAATAATTATTTTATTAGAGCCTTTTAGTAATGTCATCCTGAGCGCAGCGAAGGATCTAAAAGATTCTTCGCTGCGCTCAAACAGGCTGTTTTTTGAATTATGTAAAACTCTCTTTATAAACAGTGTAAGACTTTTTTAGCTGGTATACAAGATTTTTAATAAGAAAATACCTTATTACACTTAAGAGATAAGACCGGCCCCAAGCGGTCTTAAGCATTTGTCCTCACCCTCAGCCAATTTTCACAGATGGTTGTGCCCCGGCACGGGGGTTAATTGTTAGTTGTTTGCGATACTCAATATTTTTGCCGCGCTCCTGATCTCCTCCGGTCTACCTATCATTATCAAACAGTCCTCGGCCTGTATTTGATCATCAGCACCCGGGTTGGGAATATATTCTTCTCCGCGATTTATAGCCAGGATAGTAGCCCCATGCTGCTTGCGAATATCTGCTTCAGTCAATGTTTTTCCCACTATGTGTGATTCTTTATCAACCCTGATCTTCTTGACTTCCATTTCACTCAGGGATTTTTTCAGCACATTGGTCTCACCGCCCAACACCGAGACACTTCTTAACATCTCATAGTTTTCCCTGCGCACCGTGGAAATGTAGTCTTCTATTTCATTTCGGGGCACCATGTACTGATCCAATACTCGAGCAAATATCTCCACTGAGGTTTCATATTCCTCGGGTATCACTACATCGGCTCCCAGATCATGCAGATCTGCCATATCAGTCACCAGCCTGGTG
>CAZXIR010000247.1:0-3125 GCA_964640845.1 uncultured Syntrophomonas sp. | reverse complement strand
CTGCGGGTTGCAGGAGGAGACTTCGTTCCGGTGACCAGCAGTGTACAGGCGGCAACACTTTTTTTGCGCTTTAAGGGACCTGGGAATTTAGAAGGTAAATTGGATTTTGGGGATAGACTTTTTTTAAAGGCCCGTGAACTAATAAGTAAAGATGACCGTCCTGTCACATACCCAGTTTTCCTGTGCTACTTGTGTATATAGATTCATTAGAGTAAAATTTACTAGATTAAGATTTTTCAGGAGGGAATGGATATGCACAAGAAGTTGTTTATACCTGGACCGGTTGAGGTTAGAAGTGATGTGCTGGAGAAAATGGCTACTGCTATGATCGGACATCGCAGTAAGGATGCATCGATGCTGCAGCATAATATCAGTGATAAGCTGAGGAAGTTATTTTATACTAATAACGACATACTGCTCTCTACTACTTCCGGCAGTGGCCTTATGGAGGGAGTGGTCCGTTCCTGTACCTTGAAGAGAGCGGCGGTTTTTTCGGTGGGAGCATTTGGTAACAGATGGTTTGAGATGGCGAAAAGCAATAATGTGCCTTCTGATATATTTGAAGTGGAATGGGGGCAGGCTACCCAGGCAGAACAGGTTGATGAGGTGCTGGCCAGTGGTAAATATGATTTACTGACTATTACTCATAATGAAACATCTACTGGTATTATGAACCCGGTAGCCCAGATAGCCGAAGCAGTAAAAAAATACCCGGAAGTAGTGTTTTGTCTGGATGCGGTCAGTTCCGCCGGGGGCAGCAAAATAGAAGTAGATGAATTAGGGATAGATATATGTATTACTTCTACCCAGAAAGCATTGGGATTACCTCCTGGATTGGCTATCTGCACCTTTTCTGAGAAGGCTCGCCAACGGGCTGAAAAAGTACCATTCCGTGGTTATTATCTGGATTTGATACAGCTGTACAAATACATCATGGAAAAGGATTACCAGTATCCCTCCACCCCATCACTGTCTCATATGTTTGCCCTGGACTACCAGTTGGATAACATATTGGAGGAGGGATTGGATAACAGGTTTAATCGGCATATTGAGCTGGCCGAGTATGTACGGAGTTGGAGCCGCAACAATTTTGAGGTTTTTGCGGATGAAAGATATCTTTCCAATACCCTGACTACCATTACTAATACTAAAGATATAGATGTAGGTGCTTTAAATAAGGAACTGGGTCTTAGAGGCTTCCAGATTTCCAATGGTTATGGCAAGATGAAAGAGAAGACTTTCCGCATTGCCCATATGGCTGATTGCCAACTGGAGGACATAAAAGAACTACTAGGCAATATCGACGATATCCTATCCCTATAATATCACACGGTGGATAAGACAGGGGGACGTTTCGTTTGTCTTATTCTCCATGCTGGGCAAGCATGAAAATAAGACAAACGAAACGTCCCCCTGTCTTGAGTTTTAGGAGGTTATGTAATGGCTGTAGTAAAACCATTTAGGGCGGTTCGACCGGCAGCAGAGTTGGTAGAAAGGGTTGCCGCTCTTCCTTATGATGTTATGAGCAGTGATGAAGCTAGAGAAATGGTTAAAGATAATCCGTATTCATTTTTACATGTTGACAAAGCCGAAATTGATCTGGATCCGACTATAGATCTTTATGACAGCAGGGTTTATGAAAGAGCCCAGGAAAACCTTAATAAGATGATCGAGCAGGGTGTGTTTCTTAAGGAAAGCAGAGATTGCCTCTACATTTATCGACAGAAGATGGGGGATCGTTATCAAACTGGGGTGGTAGGCTGTACCTCTATTGATGATTATATGAATAACTTGATTAAAAAACATGAATTGACCAGAGCCGACAAGGAGCAGGATCGTATTAAACATGTTGATTACTGTGATGCTAATACCGGTCCCATTTTTCTAACTTATCGGGCTCAGAGTGAAATTGATACGATTGTGGAAGCCTGGATGGAAAGCCAGCACCCGGTCTATGATTTTGTCTCTGAGGATGATATCGGTCATACTATATGGGTTATTGACGACGTTAAAGTGATAGGGCGTCTGGCACAACTTTTTGCCGGGGTGGAATGTTTTTACATAGCTGACGGACACCATCGTTCTGCTTCAGCGGTCAGAGTGGGGCAGATGCGAAGAACGGAAAACCCTAATTATGATGGGGAGGAAGAATTTAATTATTTTTTATCGGTTATATTCCCTGATAATCAACTCCATATCATGGATTACAATCGGGTAGTTAAAGACTTAAACGGACTGGAAAGCGAACAATTCCTGCAAAAGCTGAGCGTAAAATTTGATCTCGAACTTTATACCGGAGCAGGACCTTATAAACCCCAAGCTCAGAAGACTTTCGGTATGTTTCTGGAAGGGAAATGGTATATTCTAAGAGCCAAAGCAGGAACTTATGATGAAAGTGATCCAGTTAAAAGATTGGATGTATCAATTCTCCAGTATAATCTGCTAGGACCCATTTTAGGTATTGAAGACCCTAGAACAGATAAAAGAATTGATTTTGTGGGCGGCATACGAGGGTTAAAAGAACTGGAACGTAGAGTTGAAGAGGGTATGAAAATCGCTTTTTCCATGCACCCCACTACCATACAGGATCTTATGGATATTGCTGATGCTGATAGGATAATGCCTCCCAAATCTACTTGGTTTGAACCCAAATTACGAAGTGGCATATTTGTTCATCAGCTAAAATAGATATTCATCCGGTATAAATATGAGTTAAAATATGGATAGAGGGTCAGACACAACCGGCTGATAAGGAAGAAAGTTAGGCTTTACTCCATATATAACTAGGGGAGGGTGATACTATGTTCAAATTTGACAAAAGCAAACTGGAGCAAGAGGTCAGTAAATTTGTGCAAAAATCAGGTGATATGGTTGAAGGCGGGAAAATTAGGTTAAATATCGCTAACCTGGAAAACGAAATCGGTTCATTAAAATCGGAACTGGGTGATACTCTGTATAATGCCTTAAAAGCGGGCAAGGATGTTGAAGCAGAAATTACTGTAATTTGTAATAAGATTGATGAAAAATTCTTGGAGATAGATAAATTACAAAAGCAATTAGAGGAACTAAAGGCCAAAGACTGAGTTAATGTCAACTGCAGATAGGCCTAAAAGAATAATGAGATC
>CAZXIR010000246.1:0-3148 GCA_964640845.1 uncultured Syntrophomonas sp. | reverse complement strand
ATAATGAATACCACCGAAGAATAATATCTTCTCTATAGAGTGAAGGGAAGGAGGGCACACCTTGTTTGCAGAGCAGTATCAATACAAATATGCATCTAAATATACCCGTCGGCGCCGCCCTGGTCCCAAGCGCTGGCTAGCTGTATTTCTTCTGTGCACCCTGGTTCTATTCAGCACCCTGGACCCTTTTCCCACCTTTTCCCGTTATATGGTGAATCTGCAGGAAATGTTTAATTTAAATACCAGTAATTTTTATCTGACCCCTTCCCTGAATGACAATCAGCTCACCTATGATTGGGATCTTGGTTTTACTGAGAATACGGTCCTGGTTGTCGCCAATAGCAGCGGCAGCAATGTTACTACTCATGATATGCACTACACCATCACCCTCAATGAAGCGGGCCCTAATCCATTGTTCGACCTCTATCTGGATGATGGCCAGGGGGTCAAAACCCTGTGCGAGAATAATGTCATAAATGGCACCCTGACCGGCGAGAACGCCCTTAGCAACAGCTATACCTTGTGTATTGGGCTGAAGGAAGATTCCGTCCTGCCTGAGCAGGAAGTGTCTGAGGTTAGTCTGGTAGTGGCCTCCTCCCAGCCTTATATTCGCAGCTATACTTTTAAGGTATACATTGGGGTAGAGGAACAGGAAATGATCGTGATCCCAGGCACCGATATCGAGCGACCCAATGTGGAGATTCCCGAGGGTGAGATTATGGTGTTTAAGGATACCGAATATGAGTACTTAACTATTGATGACCTGATGGTTCCATTGGTGGTAGATACCAAGGTAGATGATCTGGGTCGGCCTGATTTGGTGGGAGGATCCCTATATGTTCCGGCTACCACTGGAGATTTGTTTTTACAGCAAGGAAATAAGGTTATTGACTGGGACGTGGCAGGTCATGTCATTTTGGAACCCAATATAGTAATAAATAACAACTCCGAGGTCAATATAATATCCCGTTATGGAGACGTTATATTTAATGAATCTACCATTAGTGGTCAGCCTTCCCCTTATAATGTCAATATTACGGCCCTGGAGGGTAATATCGAAGGCCATGGCAGCACTATTGTGTCCAAGGCTAACAGCACCGGGGTAATTAAATTTCAGGCAGAAAATGACGTGATTCTAAGTGAATCCTCTCTAACCTCCGGTGGTGATACTGGCGTGCAGATTATATCTGAGTCTGGAAACATCGATGTCAGCAGTGCTGCCATTTCTTCTACCAATGGCAGTTCAGGTATAAGCATAAATTCCCCGGGCCAAATCAGTGCCAGCGGATCTCAACTTAGCTGTGTGGGCGATGATGGTATCAAAATCCTGGGCGGATCGGAGAGTATAGATGCCAGCAATGCTATCATCACTTCTACCAATGGAGCTGCCACCGCCTCAGTTGTAATACAGTCGGTGGGTCCCATCAATCTGGATGGAGCCAGGGTGGAATCCAGATCCAGTATTGCTCCCCCTACACCGGCCTTGTTGATTGAGTCTACCGATGATGGTATCAGTGCCAAATCAGCTATCTTAACTTCTACTAACAGCGGGAAGCTGTTGAAAATAGCAGCTCAGGGATTCATAGAACTGGATCAAACTACAGTTTCTTCCGGGGGGCCAATAACAATAAGTACCTCGGGGAACATCAGTGCTATAGGTGCTGCTTTGACCGCAGCCAGCAATGGAGGCCTGCTGGAAGTGTTGGCTCAGGGGTTCATGGAACTGGACCAAGCTACCCTTTCTTCCGGCGGTAATATAAATATCAGTACCTTGGGGGACATAAGTGCCAAATCGGTCAATATGAGCAGCGCCGGTAATGGTAACGGCATTCAGCTTACTAGCACTAATGGGGCTATAGATCTGTCGGCTCTGGAAGTAGTGAGTATACCCCAGACCATAATCAGCAGCCCGGGTAATATTAAAATACATGCCCACAACCATATTGATGCCATATCGACCAAAATAAGCGCTACTAATCTTAATTATACTATCAAACTAATAAGTACTACCGGGCAGATCGATGTGTCCTCCAGCCAGGTAACCGGAATACCGATAACCGATATTACCAGTGCCGATAATATTTTGATTAAGGCCGGACAGGATATTCACTGTATATCATCCAAGATAACTGCCTCCAGTAACTGGGGCAAACAACTGCGCTTCGAGTCCACCGGAGCAGGGAGCAAACTGTGGGTAAATAACGCCAACCTAGGCGGATATAGTATCCTGGCGGTGGGCCTGCAAATCCAAGGCACCCCCGCCAACGGTAATATCCAGTGAAACAAGGGGACGTTCTTTCTGTAACATAGGCAGTTGCCTATGTTACAGAAAGAACGTCCCCTTGTTTCACCCTTGTTTCACGTGTCATGCTCTATGTACATTCATAGCACTAAAGCCTGTAACTCGAGCTATTTGACGAATTGTTACCCCTTCACTAGATTTGATTGTTCTTAGTATTGCATTGCGTTTTTCCTTTTCCATACCCTGTAGTTTTCCAATTGGTGCCCCATTCATCAATTTCTCAATCTCAACCTTCACTTCTTCATCGGTTATTTTACGTTTAATCACTTCATCCAGGCATGTATCTTCGTTTTCTTGTTTCATGAACTCTCGAAATGCCTGAATAGCTTCGCTCCGGTTGCGATGAAATAAACTTAGGATAATTTCGGTTTCGATCAATCCTTTTGGATACTCATTCCCGTCGGTATAAGCATGAATGCTGCTCCATCGATACGCTTCCGGTGTTCGTACTATTCCTGCTTTCACCGGATTGTTGTGTATGTACCGAACTACGGTCAATAGATACTTGTTAGTCTCTACGCATTCACTGCCGTAACGCCCTTGAAATACATGTCCGCTTCGATTATATTTTTGGTTGTACCACTTGGCGTAACTGGTTCCTATTCTACTCATGGTTCGAGACACCGTATCCTCATTTTCTGCTAATAGCAAGTGCACATGGTTGCTCATTAGACAGTAACCGTAAAGTCTATATTCCTTGTGTTTCATTTTTTGCGCCAGCGTTTCCAAAAAGTGCAGGCTATCATATTCATCAAAGAAGATATCTCCTCTATTGATTCCCCGCAACACTATATGATAAACGCCACTCTCGCTCCGTTGTCTAACCTGTCTGGCCATAGCAATACC
>CAZXIR010000245.1:0-3188 GCA_964640845.1 uncultured Syntrophomonas sp. | reverse complement strand
TCTGGATTATACTAGCTGCTGGTTTAGTCAGAAAAAATGGCGCCGGTTCAGCCGCAGGGCTACTAAAGGGCTGTATTGAGTTTTTAACCGGGGGTACCCATGGGATTGCGATAATCATTGTATCTTTAGTACAGGGCATCATAATTGACTTGATATTATTCGTTTTCCGTCGTTATACAGTGACCTGCTTGGCCCTGGCTGGAGGTCTTGCTGCTGTCACCAATGTGTTGGTGTTTCAAATCTTGTATTTCTCAGGAGTCGGATGGGGCTATATTTTCTTAATTGCTGGTTTGGCATTTATATCAGGTGTAATTCTAGCCGGCAGCTTTGGCTATCAGGTAATAAATATTATCATCCAGGCCCGGCCTTTTCAGTTAAATATTCCGAATAATAAATGTATTCCACCAACAAAAAACAGCAAAATAAGCCTGGTGGCTACCGGGTTAATTTTCCTGCTTTTTACCAGCGGGGCTGTATATTACTTTGCGCATATATTTTCACCGCCCTGGTTGGAACCTCAGTGTACGGTAGAAGGAACTGTAGAACAAGGTCGGTCCTTCCGTCTGTCTGATTTCAGCCAGCAGGAGATTACTATTCGTGCCGAGTTAAATGGTCAGTATATGCATGTGCCAGAACAAGAATATACCGGAGTTCCGGTTGCGGCCATAATTCGAGAAGCTGGTTTGATACCAGGCAGTAAATTATTGAAGGTAATAGCTGCTGATGGATATATGATGGAATTTTCCTTGGAACAGATACTGACTGATGAGAAGTTCCTTCTAATAGAAGAAGATGATATGGTGCGGCTGATAGCTGCCAATTACGACGGGAGCTGCTGGGTGAGACAGGTTAACAAGCTATTAATAGAATAAAGAGCGACAGGACGTGGCTTAATGAGTAAAGTAGTAGTCTCCCTGCAGGGGGTTAATTTTCAATATCAGGGAAGTAAGACGCACGCTTTAAGGGATATCAACTTGCAGGTAGAGCAGGGAGAGTTTATCTGTATAACCGGTAGCAGTGGCTGTGGAAAATCAACCCTGGCTCTTTGTATGGCCGGGTTTATACCTCATAACGTGGCAGGTCATATGAGCGGTTCGGTTATCATTAATGGCATGGACAGTAGGCGATGTACCCCAATCCAACTGGCCGGCAGTATCGGCTTGGTGCAGCAGGATCCGGAAGTGCAGCTTTGTACCTTAAAAGTAATAGACGAAGTTGCATTTGGTCCGGAAAACCTCTGTTTGACCAGAGAAGAGATTAAGGACCGGGTGGAGTGGGCCTTGGGCGCAGTTAATTCTTTAAATTTAAAGGATCGGGAGGTTTATTCTCTTTCCGGGGGCGAAAAACAACGGATTGCTATTGCCTCTATACTGGCCATGCACCCGTCATTGATTATTCTGGATGAGCCCACGGCTAATCTTGATCCAACCGGCACATCAGAAGTACTGCAGGTGATTAAGAAACTGGGTCAAAAAACATCGGTCATAATAATCGAACATCGGCTTAAACAGTTGCTTCCCATTTCGGACCGCTTCTTGTTAATGGATCAGGGCCGAATCATCTGCGGTGGGGAGCCCGAACAGGTTTACCAGGAATACCGCCGTCGGTCCAAATTTTATTTCCCCGGTAGTTTCATGGATGTAGAAACGGAGGAATCCGCTGGAACAGTAGTTAATAAAAAATTGTCCCCATTAAGGCCGGAGCCAGTTTTAAGGGTCTGCCAATTGAATGTTAATCTGGGGGGAAAGAAGGTTCTGGAGGATATCAGTTTTGACTTGTACCCAGGTGAAATTACTGCCCTTATGGGTGGCAATGGATCTGGAAAAACCACCTTGCTCTTGTCACTGCTGGGGATTAACAAACCGGATCAAGGAAGTATTTTTTATCATCATCAAAACATCATTTGGGAAAAAGTGTCCCGGCGGGCCAGGAATATGGGCCTGGTTTTTCAAAACCCCAATCATCAAATATTTGAAAATACTGTTTGGCGTGAGGCCATACTGCCCTCACAGATGCTTTTGGAAGACCAGAACCTGGATGACAATATTAATTCCTTGTTGTTGGAATTTGATATGCTGGCATATCAGGATACCCTTCCCTTTAGCCTGAGTCTGGGGGAAAAAAAGCGCCTTACCCTCATATCGGTGCTTGCATACCAACCCGAAATATTATTGTTGGACGAACCCCTGATCGGTCAGGATAAGCAGCGGGCAGATGTATTCTGGCAAGCGATATGGAAACACAGGCAAGCAGGTGGGCTCACTTTGATAGTCTGTCATGATCCCGATTTTGTTCAGGAATTCTGTGACCGAATAATATTTCTGGATAAAGGAAAACTGCTGCTGGATGAGCCGGTATTCGAAGGGTTTAAAACATTGAAAGAGCTCGGTTTCAATGACTATCTGCCCGGTAGTCCAATTGTAAAGGAATGATATGATGGCTAATAATCATCTAAAAGGTCTGTTCCCCGGTCTGGCCTATGTGCCAGGTGACACTATGGTACACCGTTTGCATCCACTGCCCAAACTGCTGCTGCTTATTACCTACTCTATCTGTGTTTTGGCATTTTCCCAGGTTGTTCCTGCTGCCCTCTTGTTCTTATTGCTTCTGGTCGGTTATGGGTTTTCTGGATTGGGCCCAGGTTTTTTTCTGTGCAAATTAAGAGTGATTCTAATGTTTGGTCTGATGATGCTGCTGGTTCAAGTCTTCTTAGTTCAGCAGGGGCATCTGCTCTTAGAATATACCATCTTCAATATTATTCAACTGCAGGTTTGGTCTGAAGGTGTGGCAGCAGGAATGCTGATGATGCTCAGGTTTATTAACATTATTGCTTCCAGTTATTTGTTTGTGAGCACTACTGATCCCAATAAACTGGTTTATGCTTTGATGCAGGCAGGTTTGCCTTATCGGCATGGTTTCATGCTCATTACCTCCCTGCGCTTCATACCTATATTCAACCAGGAAATGGCGGTCATAAAAAATGCCCAGATGGCTAAAGGGATTGATTTGGAAGGGGTATCACTAAAGAAAATGCTTCGAGCAGTCCGGTATTTGCTAACCCCCTTGGTATTATGTGCCTTGAACAAGGTAGATTATCTGACTATCTCCATGGAAAGTAGAGCCTTTGGGTTGTATAGCCACAGGTCCTACTTGTCTGAACAGACGGTTAAGAAAAAGGAGTGGTGGTT
>CAZXIR010000244.1:0-3208 GCA_964640845.1 uncultured Syntrophomonas sp. | reverse complement strand
AAAATGTGGGAAATTAAAAATCTTAAAGCAAATGCCAGAGCGGTTTTAAAGCAGAATTACTGGCAAGCATTTTTGGTCAGCCTCATCCTGGCGATGATCGGCGGCGGAGGCTTCTCGGTTAACTGGAATTTGAATAGTTCTGATTTTTCTCCAGGAGTTTTGCCGGACGCGGGTTTAGGTTTTTCCCCTTACCTCATTACTTTGGTTACTGCCGCGATATTAATGGGGGTTCTGTTTGTTCTGGCTTTCCATATCCTGCTTAAATCCCCTCTGAATGTTGGCCTGTGGAAATACTTTAAAGAAGGACAGCAGTATATTTTTGATTTGAATCACCTGGGCTATGCTTTTAATAAAACAAGATATCTGAATATTGTAAAAACTATGTTGTGGCGGTCCTTCTTAACCTTTGTGTGGCTTTTGCTGTTAATCATCCCCGGTATCGTTGCGATATATGCCTACAGAATGGTTCCCTTTATCCTGGCGGATAACTCCAATATAGGCTACAAGCGGGCGGTTAAATTAAGTGCCTCGATGACCCGGGGACATAAGTTTCATATCTTTTTATTGGATCTATCATTTTTAGGCTGGCTCTTGTTGGGATTCCTGGCGCTGTTTGTGGGCGTTTTGTTTGTGCTGCCGTATATCAATGCCACAAATGCTGAGTTGTACGCTGTTCTCAGGCAATCTGCAATCGAAAACGGATTATGCACAAGTGAGGAACTCTTGGGGTAGTTCTGCCTGAATCCGCAGCCGAAGGAGGAATGGGCAGCTTACAGTATAAGCAGAATTATTTTCAGTTACAAAGGAGATTAAAATGAAGAAAACGCTTATTGGGTGCAGCCTGGCGATCGTTGGGGTATTAGGCTATTTAGCAGTTATGATATTTGTCGGCAATAATCTAGTTTCAGGCTGGGGTACACCTCCGGGCAGATTTTTAACTACTGTGGCTAAAACCGAGATGGTTTTTCCCTTTATTGTATCACTCTGCATTTTAGCAGTTGGCCTGTTAATAATAGTAGTTGAGTTTTTTAGAAAAGAGGACTAATCGGTTTGCTCTAAGCTTAAGGGCCAATGGATACTAAGCTCTTGAGCTCTCCTGATAACTTTGGCAACGGTATTACGCGAGCATTTACAGCTAAGTGCGATGCTGCGCTGACTGATCCCCTGGCTATATAGCCTTAGGATCTCACGATAACTGGGAGATATTGAAAAACCTTTATAAATCAGCTGCTTTTACCGTGCAGGCAGTCTATTTAGACCAAACCGGTGCCTACATAAGCGGGACTATTTACAGAAATATCCCGATGTTGCCGGAAAATATGAAAACCTGAAGTTGGGATTAAGAGAACAGTTTGAACACGACCGGGATGCTTATACAAAGGGAAAATCGGATTTTGTTCATACATACATGCAAAAAGCCCGGGAGGAATTTAAAAATCGTTATTTACCAATCATGTAAGTTCCAATTTCTCATTGATATCCTAGTTGATCCTCCATCATTTTATGACTAGAGGTATAAAAGCAGAATTGAACATTCAAGACAGATAACTCTATAAGTTGAGGAGCTGGGCAGGAAATCCCTGTAGTTATGGCGAATATCGTAAAGCTAATTGCTATCGTTCGTTTACGGGGGAGGAAAATATAGAATGGAATTCACCGCGATTGACTTTGAAACTGCCAATGAGAAGCGTGCCAGCGCCTGCGCTATTGGCATTACCCTCGTAAAGAACGGAGAGATTGCCGAGCAAGCCTATCATTTGATCCGACCACCCGAGCTATACTTTAATCCCATCAACATATCAATACACGGGATAAATCGCAGCGATGTATATGATAAACCCACCTTCAGTGAGCTGTGGCCATCGATTAAACGATATTTCGAAAACAGGTTGGTTATTGCCCATAATGCCAGCTTCGATATGAGCGTTCTGCGCTCCACCCTGGACTATTATTCCATCCCTTACCCTGAACTTTCTTATGGATGCACTTTAATAATGTCCCGAAAGCACTGGCCCGACCGGAGGGGCTATAGCTTAAATGTCATTGCTGATTTACTTAATATTCAGTTTCAGCATCACCATGCTATGGACGATAGTCTGGTTTGTGCACAAATAGCGCTAAATATTTTAAACAGTAATCAGGTTAATAGCATAAACGAGCTGCCTTCTATTCTGGGCTTTTCTTATGGCAGTTTTTTCCCGGGAGGTTATAAACCTGCCAGGCAATCCACTCGTGCATACTCAAGGAAAGTATCTTCAAATTAAGGGAGAAGAGTCCTGGAAATCCGTCGCATATTGGAAATTGTTTTAACTTTTGTATTGGAATTTTCGGTATTTAGCTTGATTAGTACCGGATCATTTTACTTTATAAACTGGCAAACGGATCATTATATGGAAAGGATGATTTTGGTGAAACATATTACTTCCTGAGTTCTGCAATAGCGATTACATGTTCTTTGCTGACACATGACGTGTCGGTTGCGAACAATTCTGTAATTATTACGATCCCGTCGTTCAAAGTGACTGTTAATGACCGAACCGTTGACAGCACGCTGCTGCAGTATCCTACGATAGTTTACTGCATCGGGTGGAAAGTTGGCCTACAGATCAGATTCTATCGGCGGTCTATCCATTAGGAACGGATGGCATCATCTCTGTACAAAATGAAGGAAACGATTTTATTGAAAAAGGCAGAACGAGAATATAAAGAACTTAAAAAAAAATATCAGTCAATGATAGTAGGACAAACCCATACTATCAACCGTATCAGCAATATTAGGCTTTTAATTTTTTTATCGGTGCAGGTTTAGGGATATATTTAATTATAAAGAAAAATTATGGATTATTGGTTTGGGATATCGGCTTATTTCTGGTTTTTTTTATTCCCTTAATGATACTGCATGAGAATTATTTAAATAAAAAAAGGTATACAACTATCCTTCATAAAATAAACGCAGACTCCTTGAAGCGGCTCCATGGTGAGTGGAATACTTTCAACGATGACGGAGTAGAATTCTTGGACGATAACCATATTTACTCACAGGATTTGGATATATTCGGCAAAGGATCACTTTTTCAGTTTATAAACACCGCAATTACTTATCTGGGGAGGCTTAAATTGACCGCTGAAAATCGACTTAAAGAGCGTGAAAGACTGTCCAGGCCGCTGATAGATGAATTTTACAACTGGATTGAACACTTGAATGCCC
>CAZXIR010000243.1:0-3209 GCA_964640845.1 uncultured Syntrophomonas sp. | reverse complement strand
ATTCACATCATAAACGCCGCTCAGTAACCTGCAGGCTCGTTCATCTTACACTGAGAACCCATTGAAAAAGACCTGCATTATTTATACAGGCCCTGTAAATTCGTATCTATTACCAGGTTATTTATACGATACTTTTCTTAGGAATATTCTAAATAGTATTCCGATTCATCAAGTTTTTCATTGCTTTTATAATGCTTATTCATGTCTTCTGGACCTTTGACTCAGTCTTTTTCACTGTCAAGGTGTACGGTAGTTACAGCATACATGGCACGGTCAATGGTTTCTTCTACCTCATGGGCTATACTATGAGCGTCACAGAGCAGCATTGTCCCTTCCACCTCTATATGAAGTGAAATAACTTTATTAGCACCATAATCGTGAACCGCGACGTCGTGAGTAGATTTTACACCGGGAATAGCCATAGCTAGACTATTAATTCTCTCTATTTGAGTATCATCACTTTCGCCTATCAATTTGGAAGTTGAATCATTGAATATTTCTATTCCGGTCCATATAATCAAGGCCGAAACAGCAAACCCCAGCACTGCATCAACCCTATAGTAGCCAAATTGTGAAGCTAGTATCGCCAGGGCTACTAGCACGGAAGCTATAGCATCAGTACGATGATGCCAAGCATCCGCTATTAAGGTGGAAGACGAAATCCGGTTTCCCAAATCTATAGAAATCCGCGACATAAGTTCTTTTAATAGTGCCGCCAGAATCATTACTGCAACTACCAGATAGCTGCCCTTTACCGGTGTATTTTCCAGGTAACGCTGGTAAGAATCCATGCCAAATTTTATTCCCACCCCCATCAGCATCAGAGAAATTATTAATGTAGCAATAAACTCAATTCGCCCATGACCGTAAGGGTGTTTATCGTCAGCAGGAATTGCTGACAATTTAAAACCAAGTATTACAACCACAGAGGTTAAAACATCAGATGCAGTATGGACCGCATCAGCAATCATGGAAATACTGTTTAACATAAGACCAAAAAACCCTTTTATTACCGCTAAAATAATATTGCCTATTATACTGATAAAAGCTTCCACATATGCTATTTTTTTGCGCTGCTCGGGTGCATCGATACAATAATCGTCACGAACATCCTTTAGAGTTCGGTTAATCAAATAATTAGTGATTTTTTGAGTAAATCGATCCATATCAAACACTCCTTTTTGAGATAATTAATTATATGTAAAAAAAATTACCGTTGAACCGTTATATTTTTCAATATAATAGTCCCACGGTAATCTTCCGCTGCCCCATATGGAGCCCAGCATTTGCCTGACTTACACTATTTGGATAATACCATTTATTTGTATCTTTATCAAGTATATTAAAAAAATTGGTTAAAATCCATACCAATAAATGCCTGCCCCAGCTGAATTTTCGAATTATGCATAACTCTCAATATTACTAAATGGTCTATAATTCATTGGCCTTATTTGTTAAACGCCTCTGGTAATAGATAAACACTGGGAGAGGAACCACTATCCACCCCGCGCTTTTCAATAGATTATTCTGGGCTCTGCTCTTTTGACGATTTGTTTCCGCTGCCACCATGGCATCATACCGGCTTTTCAACTCACCCTCAGACAGCTTTTCTGTGGTTTCAGCACCAGGCTCTTGATACTTATCCCTTTGATTATATTCCTCAAACGACTGATAATATGGAGCCGGGAATACAATGTCAGCAACGGCCATAAAGGCGGCTATACTCCCGCCAATGGTCATCATCAGTGTGGCAAAAAGCACCAGATAAATATAAACATTTTTGATCACCGTGTTCCCTCCTTCAGGTTTGCCTTCCTTGACTGCTACTGCAATCACTCCTATAACAAGTGCCACTATCACTAGCAGGATAAGTGGTGCAATCATTGACACAGCCATAAAACCCTCCTCATGGAATTATTTAATGCCTACCCTAAATACTACTGCTTCCAGATAGTAATACGCAAATGAAAAATATTTTCTTACACCAGCAAACTACAAGACTATATTATTCAAACCTTTGAGCAGGCTCTGAAATGAATAGTGTATATATGGCAGATAACTTGCCCTTCCACAAAATTGTCGGCTCTGCTTGATTTCAGTTAGCTGGTCTTACACATACATTAGCCAACACAGCAGCCTGCTCCTTTAGTATCTGCTCTGCATCCACAATCATATTATCAAGGAGCTCCTGACAGGAAGGAACATCATTTATTAAACCAACGGATTGTCCCACCATAAATGCAGCTTGGTTAATATCCCCATTCTGCCAGGCATTTTTCACTCTTTGTCCGGTCAGAAAGGGAAAGAGTTCATCCATGGTAGCTCCTTTTGCTTCCAAATCCAGTATTTTTCGGGTGAGATCATTTTTCAAAGCTCGGCCCTGCAGGTTTACACTTTTGCAGATAAGAGTCGTATCCTGTTCTTGCCGGCGAATAATTTCCTCCTGTATATTCTTATGCACCTGGCATTCCTTAGTATTAATAAACCGGGTGGCCATCATTACACCCTGTGCTCCCAGACATAATGCAGCCGCTAGCCCTCTACCGTCTGCAATTCCACCAGTGGCCACCACTGGGATTTTCACAGACTCAGCTATGCGGGGAGTTAGAACCATAGTAGTAACATCATCACTTAACGGATGTCCACCTTCTTCTATACCTGCCGCGAAAATGCCATCATAGCCCAGTTTTTCAATATTAATGGCATGGCGTACCGCTCCTACTTTATGGAAAATTTTAATATTTGCCTCATGGACCATCTCCAAATACTTTACGGCCGGACTGCCGGACACTTCTATAGCTGCGACCTTTTCTTCACAACAAATCTCAAAAAATTCATCGTAGGTTTTCTCGGTAATGCGAAAAGAAGGCAGGAGGGTAATATTAACCCCAAATGGCTTGTCAGTTAATTTTTTGGTTTTCTTCAAGGCTGTCCTAAAGTCTTCGCCGCTATCGTAGTTACCGGCTGTAATATTACCCAGTCCACCTGCGTTGGATATGGCTGCAGCCAGTTCTGGTTTAGCTAACCAGAGCATACCGCCGCAGATTATGGGGTATTTTATCTCCAGCATTTCACTTATTCTGGTTTTCATAATAATGCCTCCCCTTTAAATAATAAGTGGAATGATTTGGTACTTGTTATATAATATTCTAACATATGATTCCCCTGCGAAAACCCCAGCACAACTGGTTTGGATGCATAAATATGTA
>CAZXIR010000242.1:1579-3267 GCA_964640845.1 uncultured Syntrophomonas sp. | reverse complement strand
GGTTTATCATCGATATCGTCAGTTATAGCTAATCACACGGTAAGATTGGTAGTTGGCGCTTTGCTGATATACCTGCTTTCCTTTATAGTAAATAGAATGGTGAAAAAATACCTTTTCCCTTGGGCGGAAAAACTGGCCCACAAAAGCGAGAATGATCTGGATGACAAGATAGTATCGGCATTTTTTAAGCCGGTTGAATGGTTGATTATGTTAACCGGAATATTTCTGGCCTTACGTTACCTGCCTTTAAGCATCAATTCCGATCAGCTAGTAATTGATATTTATCGATCTGCGATAATTACTCTGATTGCTTGGGGGTTCTATGTTCTAGCAGATGGAGAATCAGTTTTATCCCGGGAATTTAAAGAAAAATTTAAAATAGATAACACAATTATTGTGTTTTTTTCCAAGGTAGCACGTTTTATAGTACTAGCTTTGGCCATAGTTATCATAGCCCAGGAATGGGGTTATGAGGTAAATGGTTTTATAGCTGGACTGGGATTGGGTGGTCTAGCTTTTGCTCTGGCTGCACAGGATATGCTGTCCAATGTATTCGGGGGAATCGTTATAATTATGGAAAAACCATTTTCCATAGGAGACTGGATAGTCACTCCCAGTGTGGAAGGAATTGTTGAGGATATAAATTTTCGCAGTACCAAAATAAGAGCCTTTGATCAGTCACTTATAACGGTACCCAATTCTACCCTGGCCAAGGAACCGATTACCAATTATAACCGCATGGGTAGAAGGCGTATCAAGTTTCATCTGGGAGTTACTTATGATACCCCTCGCTCCAAACTTCAGCAATGTGTGGTTCGATTAAAAGAGATGCTGGATAGTCATCCCGATGTTCATCCTGAAACGGTGTTGGTTTATTTTGAACAATTTAATGACAGCAGTCTGGACATATTTTTATATTTCTTTACCAATACTACCGTTTGGCAAGAATTCCTCTCCGTGCGGCAAGATATAAATTTTAAAATTATGGAGATTCTCGAGGAGCTGGAAATATCTGTAGCATTTCCCAGCCACAGCATATATTTCGAAAATCCTCAGGTGGTTAAAAATTATACTGTGGAAGAATTTCCCGCGGAATAGGAAAAGGAACTTATACCCCATGATCATGGAACACAACCGAGTATGAAAATTTTTGGCTATCCCAGACGGGCGGTCAAAGACCGCCGCTACAAATATTTGACGATAATAAACACTAAATCGGGATTAACTATTTTCGCGTGAACAGGAAAGCACTGCCGTGGTGTCGAATATATATCTATTGTGAGTAGGGGGGGGAATATATGGACAGAATGGACGAATTGAATATGGAGATAGATGAGGTGAAAGGCTTCCTCATTAAGACGCATAAGGATGCAAAACTTGCTCAATACGCTGTAGATCAGCAAACCAATTTTTTGAAAAAGAAATTAGATGAACTTAGTTTTTTAAAAGAACTTTTTATGAACATGCTGGAAGAAAGAGAACAGCTAAGCCCTGGAAGCATAACGGAAGAAGAACAAGAATTATTACAACTTAAGAATCTAGACTAAGAGTATCATCTAGAATATAAAAGGCTGTCGGTAAGAATCGGCAGCTTTTTTGATTTTAGGCACAGCGGTGCCTGCATGGTTGGAAAGTGCCGATCTTGGGAGTTTCGCACAGTCTGACCTCTCGGTGGTTTGGTACTTCAA
>CAZXIR010000242.1:0-1569 GCA_964640845.1 uncultured Syntrophomonas sp. | reverse complement strand
TGGTTTTGCCCGCTTAGCCCCGGCATGTAAAAGATGGAAACAAGAGAACCGATATTGACCGAACAAATGTTCTGTTATACTATTATTAATACAATAAGAGCAATGGTGATCAATATGCGCAGAATAATTTATTTAAAACCTGCCGCCGGGGAAGTGGCGGAAGAAGTACTGGATCAATGCAGCTTATATACGCCACTGGTAGAACCTTTCGAAGACAGTCTGTTCTGTGATCTCAGCGGCTGTGGTTCAATATTGGATATAATAAGGGCTATTGTAAAAAAAAATTACCAGGTAACCGGCCAGCGAGCTAGAATATCTGTGGCATCATCTCGGGTGGTGGCAGAGAATGCCCTGCAACGGAGCAGGCTGCCGACCGAAAAGCTGTATCGCGGTATTAAAAGAAGGGAAGCTCAATTTATAGAGGTTCTACCTGGAAGAGAAGAAGAGTTTATGGCTTCCATTCCCCTGGAAGAGTTTACTGCCATTACCGTCCAGGAAAGTAAAAAACTTAAAAGAGCAGGATTCTCCAAAGTGGGAGAATTAAAAACAGTACCAGTAAATCGATTAGTATCTCTACTGGGTGAAAAGGGAATGAGGTTGATCCGGCAGTGCCAGGGTGTTGATGATAGGCCGGTTCTAGGACTGTATCCTCCCTTGCAAATATCTTATCCGCTGGTTTTTAGTGAAGGCAGGTTTAACCGGGTGTTTATTAATATCCAAATCACGGAAGCCTGCCAGGTCTTACACGGGTTGTTGGAAAAGAGGAACTGCGGGTGCCAGATAGTCGGTTTGGAAATAAAGGCTGACGATATGATGAAAAATGAAAGCCGACTAAAAATTCAGTGTTTTAGGGCCGAGTTTTTGGCTGCTGTAATCGCTGGCATGTTGGATAAGATGAAATTCAGCGGGATTCCAGAAGGAGGCAGAATAATACTGTCCGAGATATCCCCACTGGATTGGGAGGAGCAGGATTTATTCTCCTTTTTCCCCTGTGAAAGAAATGACAGCAGTTTAAGAATAGAAAAAGTTATGGAAAAACTGGGGGACCGTTTTCCTGGCAAGCTATTGTTAGGGTCAGAAGAAGCCCGGCGGGAAAAGATATTGGCCTATTTCGATCCCTGGAGAATTAATTAATGGAATCAGTAATATCTTTAAAAGCACTGTAAGCAGCCTATATAGTTCCCCCTAAAAACTTCAAATTTTAATCAAATGCAGAATTGGCCCGGAGAATAAAACCTTATAAATAGGGATTTATTGCTGTATTTGGCTGTTGGTATTAAATAAAATTAACTCTGGGCCGGTTATGTGATTGAAAGGGAGCTTACGAAAAATGGCAGGGAAGACATTTAAACCTATAGAAGTACAGTGCGGGAAACTGCACCGGCCACTGACTATAGAGATAAACCAACTTAGGGTAGGAGTGGAAACCATTCTGGAGTCCTGGCATGATACCGGCTGTTGGTGGGAAGGTGAGAGTGAAAAGGTGTTTTACCGTATTTACTGCCAGGATAGGGGAGTAAGAGAAATATTTAATGACCTCTCTTCCGGAAAATGGTTTTTATACCGAGT
>CAZXIR010000241.1:0-3276 GCA_964640845.1 uncultured Syntrophomonas sp. | reverse complement strand
TACCGTTTTGGTTAAAACCAAGATGCCATCAGCATTGGCGGAAATATCTTTCTTAAGCAACTCACAAGAGAACGCCTTGCTGGTTACCAAAACTTACCAAACTAAAGCCGCTCAGGCCATCGCCAACGGAATCCTGGAGTATTTGGGTGAGTAGAAGCTAGAGGGTCTATTATATACTTCAAAAAACATCCCTCCTCTTGCATTAGGACTTGCCGTAAGGCTATTCAAATTAAGGCTCAACTACCGGATAAAGGTGGTTGAGTCTTTCTGCTAAACTGTCCGAAAAGTCTTGAAAAGTGCAAGCTGGGGCTCCAAAGTGGAAGATGGCGCACTATTTCAAGGCCACAAATTAGCCTCCAGCTCTTAAAATGGCAAATTACCAGCATCAAGTGGGGCGATTGTAAGCTGTACAATAGTTTTCGGACAGTATGGCCCGTTTGTCATTTTACACGCTGCGTATTAGCAGAGATATATTGGAATATACTTACATAATTGTGTGTCTTGTTAAATATTATGGGCTATAATTAAAATATAATTAAGCATATGAACAAGACCAGATCAGGATCGCCGAGATACTTAATTGGAGACGGGGAGGTATTTATGTCTGATCATGCAGATGCTAAAATGCAGGCGGGATTTAACCACGTGCGGGATCGCTTGCTGAAACAGGAACAAAAAGAAAAACAGGACTATCACCTTCAGGCGTTACAAAAAGCCAGGGAATTGGCGGCGATGTTGAAGCAAAAATATAATGTAAAAAAGGTATATCTTTATGGTTCTCTAGTTTGGGGTGGATTTGATCAACACTCAGATCTGGACTTGTTTTTAGTGGGATTTGTCGGTAACTATTGGAGGGCTTTCAGCGATGCTGAGACAATCGCTGCTCCTATACAGGTAAGCCTGGCCTGTGAGGAGGACTGTCTAGAGTCCCTGAAGGAAAAGGTGATGAAAAAGGGGGTCTTGTTATGATCACTCGGATTGAATATCTGAAGCTGAAGGCACGGGTGGATGAAGAATTACATAATTTAAAACGATTAGAAACAGCCTTGAAAACATTGCAGCTGTTTCCTCGAATTAAGACTGATTCATTAAACGGCTTACCCCTGGAAGATGAGATATCATGCCGAGTTATTGGGTCTTATCTGCATGATTATTACTGCGGTATAGAAAAGATGTTTATCCATGTAGCCAAAAGTTTTGAAGAAGGCTTACCGATTGGCAATCAGTGGCACAAAGAATTACTTGAGCAGATGAGTTTAAATATACCAGGAGTTCGTACCCCACTGGTTAGCAAAAAAACCATGGAGCAAATTGATGAATTGAGAGGATTCAGACATGTTTTTCGCAATGCCTATGGATTCAATATTGACCCCCTAAAAGAGCAACAATTATTAGCTAATCTATCGAGAATCTCTACAGCAGTAAAAAAAGACCTCAAGCTCTTTTTCAAGCAAATGGATGAATATATTCTGGCGGAATAAACTGAGATTTAGTTGGTCTTTCACTAATGTCATCCTGAGGCAACGCCGAAGCTACCTTAATAGTGCTGTTAAGCAGCACATTGTAGTCCCCGTAGGGGGGATCTAAAAGATTCTTCGCTGCGCTCAGAACGACAAGCTGGATTTTTCAGTGGACGGTTCACCGCCCGCTTTTCTACTTGCTTAATCGCTCCATTTCCTGCCAGAAGCCGGGAAAAGAAATATCTACCGCTTGGGGATTGGCGATCACGGTTTCTCCTTCCGCCAATAGGGCCGCTACAGCCAGGCTCATAGCAATCCGGTGATCACCATGGCTGTTAACCTGGGTCCCTTTTAAGGTGCCGGCCCCTCCCTGGATGATAAAACCATCCTCCAGTGCTTCAGCTGCTACTCCCATCTTTGTCAGTTCAGCAGTAATAGCTTCTATGCGATCGGTTTCCTTGACCCTGAGTTCCTGGGCATCGTGGACTATTGAGGTTCCCGATGCCACTGCCATGGCAACCGCCAGTATGGGTAATTCATCAATAAGGCGGGGAACGATATCACCGGACACTTCAACGGCTTTAAGTTCGGAATGATAAAGGATAAGATCTGCTACCGGTTCTCCACTTATCACTTGTTGATTTTCAATTTTAATATTGGCGCCCATCTGGATCAAAAGGTCAATGATTCCTGATCGGGTGGGATTAATTCCTACCCCTTTAATAAAGAGTTCCGATCCGGGTACAATAGCCGCTGCCACCATAAAAAAAGCAGCTGAAGAGATATCGCCGGGCACAATAAACTCTTGAGGAAGCAAATTTGCACCCGGGCGGAGCTTGATTTTCAAACCTTCTTCCTGGATTCCGGCTCCCATGGCCCCCAGCATTCTTTCAGTATGGTCCCGGGATTTATGGGGCTCGGTTATAGTGGTCTCACCATCAGCGGTCAGAGCAGCCAGGAACAGGGCCGATTTAACCTGGGCACTGGCAACCGGCAGGGTGTAATTTATGGCAGTCAAATTCCGGCCATTAATAGCCAGGGGAGGATAATTTCCCTGGCTACGTGCATTAATAACAGCTCCCATAGAGTTCAGAGGAGAGATTATTCTTTTCATAGGCCGTTTATTTAAAGAACTATCCCCGCTTAAAACCGAGAAAAAAGGACGGGCTGATAACAATCCGGACAACAAACGTATAGTCGTACCAGAATTCCCGCAGTCCAAGACATCCACCGATTCCTGCAGACCCTCTATACCTTTCCCCTCTACTCTTATAAATGAACCCTCCCTAGTCATCCCCACCCCTAACTGTCGCATGCAGTTGTACGAGGACATAGTATCAGCGGCCAGCAAGAAATTCCTAATAACTGATTCCCCCCGAGCCAGGCCTGAGAAAATAACTGACCGGTGGGAGATAGACTTATCTGCCTCAGCAGTTAGCTCCCCTTTTAAAGGCTTGGATAGCTTGGAAATTATTCTCATGGTCCCTCCTATCTAAAAATGACCATGGGGCCGCTCCTTCTTACGGAAACAGGACAGTGGTCATTTCTTTCTATTTATACTTGATCATACCAGGAGCTTTGTAGTATTCAAAAATCCGAATAAAAACTGCTACAGAACAAAATATACAGTGACACATCTATTGTTGAACAATCTTTATGGCTTAAGGTAATTATACAAATTATTTGTAGGGGCGGTCTTTGACCGCCCGTTTCCGGCATAGCCAGAGTCAATCCATATGTTGTATAACTTAATCCTCTCTCTGGTAGAAAGGGGTGAACCGTTCGAGATCACTGAAAAAGTACCTGTTTTGTCATC
>CAZXIR010000240.1:0-3283 GCA_964640845.1 uncultured Syntrophomonas sp. | reverse complement strand
CGGACGAAAGAATACGGGAATCATTTAAGTACGCCCGGGAGTCAGGAATTGAATACGCTTTTTATCATCAGGACCTGGGAGATGTTCATCCCAATACCGTGAAAATAGTGATGCAATGCATGGATGGATCTGCAGGTGAATTAACCGGTGCGTCAATTGGTGGAGGTGAGGTTAAGGTTACATCAATTAACAATACCCCTATTGAATTTTCCGGGCAGTACCCCACGATAATCACTGTTCATCAAGATAAGCCAGGTATACTTGCGCGAGTGACTTCGATATTTGCCCATCATGGGGTTAATATAGCTTTCCTTAAGGTATTTCGTCAATCCAGAGGCAATGAGGCATCAATGGTGATAGAGACCGACCAGGAAGTATCCCAAGCTATGCAGGATGAAATTGCTTCAGTGCCTGAAATAATAAAAATAATGTTTGTAGATGTATAAGTGATACAACAATGGAGGGCGGTTTATGTATCAATTCAATCGAGCCAGGGAATTAGTAGAAATCTGTAATAGCCGCAATCTTGAACTGCCTGATGCGGTAATCCTATCGGAACAAGAAGAATGGGGCCACAGTCGGGATGAGATATGGAATAAAATGGAGTCCAGGCTGGAAATCATGGAGAACTCCATTAAAAAGGGACTTGAACCGGACTTAAAATCTATGGGCGGCTTGATAGGTGGCAATGCTGCTAAATTGAATTCCTATATACAATATGGCAGTCTGGGAGGAAAAATTATCAACCAGGCCGTTGCATACGCTCTGGCGGTTACGGAATATAATGCCTCCATGGGAAAGATTGTAGCTGCACCTACTGCCGGGTCCAGCGGTATTCTGCCCGGTATACTTATGGCCTTGAAAGATGGCCAACAGTACTCCAGGGAACAGATCATAAATGCCCTGTTGGTTGCCGCTGGGATTGGCAAAATTATAGCCAGCAACGCTACACTGTCCGGTGCAGCAGGGGGATGCCAGGCAGAGTGCGGAGCAGCATCGGCCATGGCCGCCGCCTCGGCAGCTTATCTGGGAGGAGGAACTCCCGGCGTATGCATGGAGGCTGCCGCAATGGCTCTAAAAGGATTACTGGGTTTGGTATGTGATCCGGTGGCCGGTCTGGTAGAAGTACCCTGTTCCAAACGGAATGCTACCGCAACTGCCAATGCACTTATATGTGCTGATATGGCCTTGGCCGGAATCAGTAGTTTTATACCTTTTGATGAAGTGGTGGATGCCATGTTTTCCATAGGAAATATGATGTCAGCCGATTTAAGAGAGACAGCCCGGGGTGGCTGTGCTGTGACTCCCACTGCATTAGAATTCGCCCCAACCATTAGCTAACAGTATACAAACCTGCCCGTTGAAGATCATTCTTTCCCGTTTCTAAATGGTCTTTGGTTAAAAGACTCAGCCTAATCTGAAGTTATATTTGAAATGAAGTGAGAATACACTTTCATTATAGTGTTATGGTCTCTACTCCTGTGCCGGGGTGGTAGGAAATGGGAAGCATTTTCTTAAAATTGACCGCAAAAATATTATACAAATAGAGAACTACAGTGCTAGATTTCATGTTCGGTTAGCTGGCTGAATTACTGGCACCGGAGTTTCCAAAATCCTGGATGAATACCTCAATCATGCCTTATATGTTAGAATATATCAGTAGAAACCTAGTGAAATAGGGCAGAAATGGTCTGTCCGTTAAGCTGGTCCAGTCCATTAATTTTGCACAGGAGGCGTTCACAGGCCAGAGTAACGGTTCAGATTAATCATGTGAGCGGGAAGGTGAGTTAAAATCGAAGTACCCTTACTTAACGATATAGTAGTAATATTTTCCATAGCAGTAGTAGTATTATATATTTGCCACCGGCTCAGGATTCCTTCCATTGTCGGGTTCCTGTTGACCGGTATACTGGCCGGTCCATATGGTATTGGTCTAGTTAAATCCGTTCACCAGGTTGAATCCATAGCTGAAATTGGGGTTATTTTACTTCTCTTCAGTATAGGATTGGAATTTTCGTTCAAGAGCTTGATCAGCATTAAAAAAACTATCCTGCTGGGGGGGAGCTTTCAGGTAGGATTCACCATTTTATTAACCTTTTTGATAGCACGTATGACCGGTTTGCCGGTTAATCAAGCGGTATTCCTGGGCTTTCTGGTTTCTCTGAGCAGCACTGCTATTGTACTTAAACAGCTGGGTGAAAAGCTGGAGATGGACACCCCTCATGGCAAGACCGCCTTGGGGATACTGATCTACCAGGATATTATAGTGGTGGCTATGATGTTACTTACCCCCTTATTGGGTACGGGAAGCGCAGAAACTGGCTCATTATGGATAGTGCTGATAAAGGCAGTTGTATTAATTGTTATGGTCATTATTCTGTCCCTGTATGTAATTCCGCCGGTATTATATCAAATTACTCGGACCCAGAGCCGGGAATTATTCATGCTCAGCATCATAGTGGTATGTTTTTCCATTGCCGGCCTTACCTACAGTGCCGGTCTTTCCCTGGCCCTGGGAGCGTTCTTGGCCGGCTTGATCATCGCCGAATCGGAGTACAGTCATCAGGCCCTGGCCAATGTGATACCGTTCATGGATACCTTTACCAGTCTGTTTTTTGTTTCCATTGGCATGCTTTTGAGTGTGCAGACAGTATTTGCTCATCTGGGTACCTTGATTGTATTTACCCTGGCTATACTGCTGCTAAAGGCAGTGGTGGCTGCACTGGCGGCTATTATTCTGGGTTATCCCTTGCGGGTAGCGATAATAGTAGGATTTACCTTATGCCAGGTAGGGGAATTTTCCTTCATTCTGGCCCAAACAGGTATAGCTAATGGCGTATTAAGTGGCGAACTTTACCAGGGATTTTTAGCAGCTTCAATATTTACCATGCTCTTGACCCCTTTTCTTATCTCATTTTCTCGGCGGGTTGCTGCACGTATTTGTAAACTACCCCTGCCCGGGAGGCTGTTAAGCGGCAGATATCCATGGACTGTTGATATGGATGTGGATATTGAACAGGAAAACCATCTGATCATTGTAGGTTATGGGGTAAATGGCAGAAACTTATCCCGGGCGGCTCTTCATGCTGGGATACCCTATGTGATACTGGAGTTAAATGCTGAAACTGTACGCCAGGAACAGGAGAAAGGTCAACCCATATATTTTGGAGATGCAACTCATGAAACCGTATTGCAACATATAAGAATAAATGAAGCAAGGGTGGTGGTAATCGCTATAAGCGATTCGGCTGCTCTGCGGAGAATAACTTACATGGTGAGAAAA
>CAZXIR010000239.1:0-3288 GCA_964640845.1 uncultured Syntrophomonas sp. | reverse complement strand
ACATCTTCCTGATGGCAGCCTTCCCGATCACCGGCTCATTGGCGACCTGATGGTTAATGGCCTTGTCATCATACAAGTCCGCGATGGCTTCCGCGTCCGCGTTGTTGAACGCGTCGACCCATTGGCATAGAATTTCTTTTGGTTTCATAATGTATCCTCCTATGCTGTTTCACATTTAATTTTATTTAATTTTTTGCATTTGTGTTATTTACTTGAATACATGCGAGAAGAATTCCTCATCTCTAAGCAATTTCGGAATATAATCACTCAATGTGCTCAATAACTCTTCAGCACAATCATGATATTCTATAAACTGCTCTTGTGTTCGGATTCCACCCGGATGATAATAGTACTGGTTTTCTGCTTTGGAACCAATATCTTGAAGCTCACTGATCATCAGGCTGTAAAGCCTTTCCGTCTTCTGTTTTGGGAACAGATTCGGCAGGTATCTTATTAAGTCCCCAATAATAGATGGGCTATTTCGGTCGTGACTTGCAGAAATCGGAACAAGAATCTGTTCTTCTGGTGTGTAATCTTCTGCTTCAATATGATCTCCCAGAATATGTACATAATAAAGCAAAGCGCAGAATGCTTCGATTTGTTTCTTGTTGATGGAACTAATGCTTTGGTTCCATGGAAGCCATGAGAAAGACAAAAAATCATTGTTAGCAGCAAACAATTCCTTATTGACAGTCAGCCGGACAATCTCCTGTCGCTTCTTCCATAATTCTTTCAAAGGATACTCAGAAAACTCCCATCCTTTGTGTGTATATATCCTGTGCGTCTTTCCGGTTACATTCTTTCCAAATTCTGTCTTTTGAAGTTCAACTTCTTCAAATGAGTATGGTAAGTTAGCATCCCGATGCAATTGATTATAAAGCTCACTTTTTGATTTTCTTTCTTCATTTGTTGAAAATTGATCAATGCAAAATGCGATTGCATTGGCAATATTTTGGAATGACTTCTCTTGTTCTTTTGACAAGAGTTTATCTTGATTTCCAAATAAGACCAGTCTGAGTTCCTGATCGTGTTCTTTTTGTTTTGGATGTGCATATGTGCAAATGGGTACTAGAGAGATTATTATCAGAAGCGAAGCGATACATTTGCGCATTTTCACTTCACCCGTTCAAAAATGACACTGCTTTCCCACACTTTAAGGTAATCATACCAGTTATTCTTCTGTCCTTCCCAAACTTTCAGATAATCATACCATTCCTTCTTTGTACTGTGAGTTGTGAACTCGAAATGGTATGGTTCGGCATCTTCATCATTGATTGGGTAGATATCGATCGTGATTACGGCATCTGGTTCCCACGTATGAGATCTGGCGGATTCGCTTACAAAGGCGGTCTGGAACGTACTTAAATCTCCATCAACTCCTCTGTTTACTGTTTGCAATTTCCAATCAGTAAACATCTCTGCTTTATCCGAACTAACTTCTTTGACAGAAACCTTCAGCAAACAATCGTATGAAATATTAGCTGCAGGAATGATCAAGGTTGTCCCGCCATATTCAATGTCAAAATTATCCTTAGTTGGCATATCGAACCAATATTTTTCGTCTATGGATTTCACTAGGAATAGAAGATCATTATCTGGATGCAGGATACCTTCAATGTATTTCTTTTTATCTTCTGGAATATTTAATTCATTGGCAAGTGCAAACAGCAAATCGCAGTTCAACGTGAGAGGTTCATTAACTGGAGGCAGTTCTGTTTTGCGTGTTTCCTTCAGCATCTTATTATACTGCTCAGCTTCCTTCTTTTGCTTATCATTCAGATCATTGGTGCTTTTCAACGCAACAGGAGATAAGTAAGCAGCATTTGCACGTTGTTGCTCACGAACAAGATAATTAACATTATCAAGTACTACATCATATGCCATCTGTAGATACTTTGTATCCTTTGTTATGTTGTATAGTCCCACATAAGTTTGAGATGAAAAGTAACGAAGTGACCAGTCTCTGTGTTCAGTATTGTTCTGAATAGCCTTTGCATACATCTCTGCAAAAGGAATGTATTCATCTGTACTTTTGGTCTTTTCCGCAGCGTTGATTATCAGAGGAAGGATCTTTGCATAATCATAGTCTTTACGGAAAATGCGAGTGCCTAATTCTTCATATTTCGTTATTGCACTGAGGCAACTCTGGTAATCGCTATTTTGGTAATAGCTTTCTGCCAGTGTTAACCAATAACCGCCATATGCCTTGTAAGTTTCTTGATTCGACTCAAGGAAACGGATCCGCCCGATAACATTTGGGTTATTCTTCCATTCAACGAACTCAGCAACAGTGTTCTCGGTCAACGTCAGATCACCAGGGAGACCATAATCACTAACAATTTTTATCATGTAGGAGAAGGTTCCTTTACGGCTTTCATGAAGCGTCTCTGCTTCCTTATCATCCAAGTTCCAACCATCCTGTAGGTACTTGAGATCATTTTGTGTGTTATTAGCATTGTAACTTGTTACAGAATCAACTGCCATATATACAATCGATGCTGCAATTTGCATCGGATTATATGATGAAATCGCGCTTAAAAGACCAAGTGGGTTAGGAATGGCTGCGCGTATGGACTGCGCCATGTTTTGTTCATAAATATATTGCAGTCTTTCTCTCTTTACGTTAAGCATCCGATAGCTTTCCATCATGTCCAGCAAATCAGAGAGTTGACTGAGTGTACGATTATCGACGGAGTTTGGAAAAGTATTGTTGATAAGGGATGTATATGCCTGTTCCATGAAAACACGACTGTTTTTGGACGCATTGATCTCCTGTGTTAAGACAGTTATATAGTTCAACATAGCAATGGCATTGGCTTGTTGTTTTGATAAGTCTTCTGCCGATGAACACGGTACCATTCCAAAAGACAAAGTAATAATAAGAGCTAAGGATAAGGCAGTTTTTATTAGTATTCGCATACAACAACCTCCGAATCTTTTCTGAATTTGATCTCTCTGAAGACGGTGTTACGAGTGAATTTATTGTACTCCTTTTTGTATGGAATGTAAAAGATTAATTTGAGTGTAATCTTCTAACATGATTTTTGAAGTTTATTCAACATCAACAATGATAGAATGCAAGATCCTACGGCAAATCTGAAGGAAATTTCACGGAATATGCTGTCTGATTTGCTCGACTGGCGAATATTGCTATTCAATTATTTGTTAGTTCATCATCCAAACAGGGAGACCTTCATAGTTAACTCATGAATGCTATGCAGAAAATGCAATAAATCCCCTTTACAGCCCCCGCGCGATCTCAAGAAAGCGATCCAGCGGGTATGCGCC
>CAZXIR010000238.1:0-3290 GCA_964640845.1 uncultured Syntrophomonas sp. | reverse complement strand
TCTTTCGGGCCAAGAACTCCTTGATAAATTTAAAGAAACCCGCCGCCAAATCCGTCCTGCTGTGGAACGTTTGCTTGATGAAGCCCGTCTTGCTGCTAAGGGCAAAGCATCCAGCAATAGCTATGAAGATATTTTTGGTTCGGAGGCAGATTGATGGCCAAACTGATCATTTTGCCTCCTGCCGCTCGCTATCTTAAAAAGTTAAAAGAAAAACCTCTTAAAGAAAAATTTGAGACCATCATTGATCAGCTTCTGCTAGATCCCTATTTTGGTGAACCCAAAACTGGTGATCTTAGCGGTATATATTGCTGTGATATTTTCCACAATAAAACCAATTACGAACTGGCCTACACTATTATTGAAGAAGGTAAAGAAACCATTGTAGTAATACTTGCGGGTACCCGCGAAAACTTTTATGAAGAGCTGAAGCGATACATGAAGTAACAGTATCTTGTGGAAGGGATGTCTCAAAGAGCCATTGCCAAGCAACTTGGAATTGCTAGAAACACTGTCCGGCGTTATTGCAAAGGAGAAAATATTTCACCTCTCAGGTTATGATTAAACCAGTTGGTCTTCCTCATTAAAGAAACTGCGATATCCAAGTTGAAGCATAGAAACGACAGTAATAGCGACCGCCCCCAGTATACCTAGCATAATTGCAATCTGATAATTGACAGCTGTGGCGGGTGAAGTACCAGACAAAATCTGCCCTGTCATCATGCCTGGCAGAAAGACAATTCCCATGCCCAACATTGAATTGATCGTTGGCATTATTGCTGCCTCAAATGTGTTGTTTACAATTGACCTGGTAGCGACTTGAGGAGTTGCTCCAAGGATCATGGCTTCTTCCACCACATTCCTCTGGGTTGTCATGCCTTCAACTAATGATTTAACCCCTAACGATATGCCGGTCATGGAGTTGCCTACCATCATTCCGGCAATAGGAATGAAATATTGCGGATCATACCAGGGGTCGATTCTTATAACAATGAATAAAAAGTACAAAAGACAGGATAAAGTGCCGAATATCATGGAAAGAGCTATGGTTATCTTTAGTTTCTTTGACAACCTTCCTTCAAATCTCTTAAATACCGTATAGATGGCAAAACACTCCATCATTATGATTATTGCGGCAGTGAGCAAAGGACTGGGGTTGGCAAATACATAAACCAGCACATATCCGGTTAGCACCAATTGAATCGTCATGCGTACCGAAGATATCAATATCTCTTTCTCCCGGCCAATTCCCCTTATTTTAGTAATTGCCAGCACTACAAGCACAAAAACATAGGCTACCAGAACCTGCCCAATCGTTAAATCAATTATTCCATTCATCTCTCAATCTCCTGTATAAAATCTTGCCTCCCGCCATCTCTATGATTTCGTCTCCATATTTTTCTGCTACGGACTTGGAATGGGTAATCATCACTGCTGATTTTTTGGCATTTTTTATGTGTTCGTAAACCATTTTGATAATCATATCCTCAGTATCCTGGTCTAAAGCTGAAGATGGTTCATCCAGAAGATAAACGGATGGATCAAGAAGGAATATCCGGCCTAACGCAAGCCTTTGCTTTTCTCCACCAGACAGTTGGTTGACAGGTGTTTTAAGCTCCTTGTTCAGCTGAACTTTGGCAAGAATTCTATATAATTTTTGGTCAGCAGGTATATCTTTTTCCTGAAATCTGAAAGCAATGGTTAAATTGTCTCTGATGTTACCTTCAAACATAGCGGGATTTTGGGATAACATGGTGACATTTCTTCGATGCTCCACAGAGTTAATTTGTTTTATGTTTTTGCCATTGAATAATATCCGGCCCTGAGTAGGAGAGATCATTTTATTGAGCAATCTTAAAACAGTAGTTTTCCCGCTGCCGCTTGCACCAAGTAGAACAGTTAGCCCTTCGCTTATATATAAATAGGGAATATCAACTACCTCTAGGTATTTTACCTCGATAAACTCGAACATATTAAATTTCCTCTATTCCAGTTCTGCACCATGTTTTTTTGCCCATGCCTGTCTGTAATTATATAGTATTTTCGTATTGCCCCCAAGAGAAGGGGAATGTTCCCCTCTAAGAAACGTCCCCTCGTCATGGGCTGAACCAATTGTAAAAGTATTACATATACTGAAACAAATGGTAATAATCTTACCATTTCAAAGGGAGAATTTGGTTTTTCAGAGTGTAATATCCCTTTTTCCGGATTAGCCTTACTTCGTCTGCGACTTTGTTCGTTGTCGTATTACCGCTTGTCGGAAACATCCGCCGACAGAACCTGATAGACACTGTTGGTAGGCAGATAGACCAGTCTTTTTTATGGCTGATCTAAGAGGTTAGAATAAATGACTGCGCATTCACCCCATCATTAACTGCCGCCAGCTTTTTTGACCCTTGGTAAACCTGCCCCATATAGTGTATGGGGAAATTCGAAAGAAAGGAAAGATGATAATGAATCGTTACTATGATGACAGATGCATGTGTCCAAATTGTTCCAAGTATAGAAAAAAATATTACCATCCTTTTTATGACCATGGTCCTTGTCCATTTGTAACTAATATTGAAAATGACACCTTGAAAAACAATAACTACCGCACCGCTCTATGGACGGGCAACTATCTTCAACTTACCCTGATGAGCATTGATGATGAAATTGGTGTGGAGATGCACCCCGATCTGGATCAGTTTATACGTCTGGAACAGGGTGAAGGCATTATAATGATGGGTCGCAGCAGAGACAGTCTGAATTTCCGACACGAAGTTCGTGACAACTATGCAATTTTAATTCCCGCAGGCACTTGGCACAACCTGGTCAACACGGGTCGCGAGCCCCTTAAATTATACTCGATTTATGCACCGCCCCAACATCCGTGGGGTACGGTACACGAAACCAGAGAAGACGCTGAAGAAGACCATTCGTAATAGGAACTCGTATGAATAAACGGTGCAGGCTAGCCTGCACCGAACAATCATGAGTTTTGTTTCCAGTGTGTTTTGGCATTTCTACGAAAGATCTCTCTCAGTAAAAGTAGCATTAAGCAGGTCGTCTATCGCGATCCCACCGACTTCTTGCCGCGGTTGCTCCAAGGCTGTGACACCGACTGGCCCCCGATTTGTGGGAAGACAAACGCGTGTCTTCGCCCCACACGGGCCGCTCGATCTTGATCACCTCGGCTCCAAAGCACAAGACAAAGCAGTAGCCAATGCCTGCTTACTATTCCTTGCCTCCATATAATTTTAAAACCCATTATCTCTTGATCCAATAATTTCATAAACATACGGATTTTTTTG
>CAZXIR010000237.1:0-3300 GCA_964640845.1 uncultured Syntrophomonas sp. | reverse complement strand
TTTGATATGTTAAAATGACATAGTGAGGTAACAGTTGTGTGTATAAGTGACATTATTGTGTCCCGAGCTGGTATCCCAAAAGGCAACTTACTTCGCTCTAGTTAGTAGCGTACCAAAGGAGGATCATTAGTGGATATATATAAAAATAGAGTGTACTGGGAGCAGTTGCACCAGGATCCTGAACTTCGTAGCAACCTGACTCCTGAAATAAGAGCGTCCTGGGAGAGAAGTTATGAATCCGGGGTTTCCCCAGATTTGCTGGCTCCTACTATGTGTTCTAATTTGTATTTTGATGCTCAACCCAACCTGAGTTATATGCTGGACGTAGCCCAACCAGTAACTGAACACATGCTGCCTTATCTGCCTGATGATCATGCCATACTCCTTTTTTGCAACCGTGCATGTATAATGGATATTACTGCCTCTGATAAAGTCAAAGCAAACTTGAGAAAATATGGAGTACAGGAAGGAGCTTGGCTGGCAGAACATGTAGCAGGAACCAATGCTGCCTCTTTGGGGCTAATCCTGGCTCAACCGGTTCAGGTATTGGGATATGAAAATTTTTGCAAGTTTGGCATTAATTATGCGGCTACTTTTGCTCCTATTATTGATCGCAAAAAAGTGGTAGGGGGTATTGCCATCCTCGGTCCATTGGGGGCTTATGACGACAAATTGGTGGGCATGGCCGATTTGGCTGCCTATTCTATAGCATCCAGAATTGGAGTGCAAAGATGGAGTTACATGATTGATCGCTCCATAAGTGATGGTGTTCTATCTATAAATACCGAAGGTCAGGTATTTTATATGAGCAAACAATGTCATCGGATCTTAAAATATCCAGAACAGAATACTTATAAACTTCCCCTGTCTGAAGTCATAGATCCTGGAAGACCAGAAAATCAATATTTCTGGAATATAATTAAAGATGATCAACGAGTGGTGGATGAGTCAGTACTTATTTCAGTGGGTGACAATAAGGAGCCTATAAACTGTAATATAACTGTTACTCCCTTTGATGCGTCAGTTGGCGAATGGAGAGTAAAAATTATCGTAATACAGGAAATGGAACGAATAAACCGTTTGATCAGGCATTATTCGGGAAATAGTGCCCGTATTACCTTTAATGATATTGTTGGCTCTAACCCCCTGTTTGTTAATACTGTATACCATGCTAAACGGTCTGCAGGTACTCGTTCCAATATTCTTCTGTTAGGGGAAAGCGGAACTGGCAAAGATGTTTTGGCCCAAGCTATTCACAACGAAAGTCCTAGAAGAAATGGTCCTTTTGTTGCCATTAATTGCGCTGCCCTGCCCAGAGAATTAATTGCCAGCGAGCTATTTGGCTACGAAGAGGGAGCTTTTACTGGTGCTAAAAGGAGCGGTAACATTGGTAAATTCGAACTCGCTCACCAGGGCACAATATTCCTGGATGAAATTGGGGATATGCCCCTGGATTCCCAGGCCATGCTGCTGCGGGTTATAGAAGATAAGACCATCGTCCGCTTGGGGGGCAGCAAATCAATACCCGTTAATGTACGTATTATAGCAGCCACTAACAAAGACCTGGAAACAGAAGTGGAACATAATAATTTTCGCCGCGATCTTTTTTATCGTCTGGGCGTGATAAAAATAGTTATTCCTGCTTTACGGGAAAGAGCTGATGACATTTTCGGTCTGAGCCAGCATTTCTTGCAGGTGCTGTGCCGTCGCTTTAATTTGCCTAAAAAGACCCTGGCCCCAGACGTAATACTTGCTCTGCAGGAATATAAATGGCCGGGGAATATAAGGGAACTGCAAAATATACTGGAAAGTGCTATACAATGGTCTCCCACCTCAGAAATTACCCTAGACCAAATCGAACCGCTGATGCCCAGCTTAAAACCGATTACATTTGAAAAAATTGGGGTCATTGCAGACCCGGAGGAACCTTCTGATATACAACAAATTAAATCGTGCCTGCAAAAGTATGATAATAATAAATCCAAAACTGCCAAAGCTTTGGGTATCTCTCGTAAAACCTTGTATAAACGCCTGGTTAAATATGGATTATAGCTCCAATAATATGTATAATCCAAGCCGGAGATACACAAACCAGCCCTTAAGGAACTGGATTTTCTTTCCCAAAATCGATTTCGTCCAGGTCAAATATCTAATTTAAAAAAGCTCCATTATACGTATGGAGCCGGACGGGGTTATATATGTATATTAATCTCCAGGAAATGAACTAAAATATCCATCTCCTGGAGATTTTTATAATATCGGTTATTCCACTTGACTAATAACGATTATTTACCAATATAATTTGGTTTTCTCTTTTCTATAAATGCTGTCATGCCTTCTTCCTGATCCTGGGTGCCATAACACATGGCCCAGCCGTGGGTTTCGATCTGCAGGCCCTTTTCTAAGCTGGTGCTCCAAGCAGCATTCAGAGATTCCTTGGCCATTCTTAAGGAGAAAGCTGGCTTTTTAGCTAATTTCTTGGCCCATTTCATGGTAGCTTCTTCTAGTTCTGCCAGCGGTACCACTTTGTTAACCAAACCTACTTCCAAAGCGGTCTGGGCGTTAAATGGTTCACCAAAGAAAACGAATTCCTTGGCTTTGTTAAGTGGCATGATTTGTGGTAATTTTTGTGTTCCCCCACCACCGGGAAAGATTCCTACATTTATTTCTGGTACTGCAAATATGGCATTATCCGCACAAATCCTTAAATCATGATTGAGCAGGCTCTCCATACCTCCACCCATAGCAACTCCAGCTACCATGGCAATGGTGGGTTTTGCCATGTCAGCAACGATGGCACAAGTCTTAACTACGCCATCAGCAAACTCCCGAGCTTCCTTAACTCCAAAGGAAACAAAAGCCTTTAAGTCTCCACCTGCACAGTAGGCACGTTCATTACCTCTGGATACCATTACCTTTACCTCAGGGTCCTTAGCAATAGCTTCGTATATTTCGGCTCTTTCTTGCATCATTTCCCAGTTAACTGCATTCATGGCTTCGGGGCGATTCATCTGTACCACAGCGATTCCGTCGTTGACCGTGACAATCATAGTATTATACTTTTTATCCCTATATGACATATTTTTACCTCCTAATTCTTTAACAAAAGTTCCATCAAATTGAAAGTTATTTGTTTCTAACCAATTACATTCTCAGGTGGCCGGCCTGAAACAGCTCCTTCTTCCCCCCTTATTTTTAATAGCTATAGCTATTTTCCGACTGTTTATGATGTGGTCATCTCCTGACCCCAATATTACTCCTAAATATATAAGCAAATTCTATGCCAACTCCAAGCTGTTT
>CAZXIR010000236.1:0-3425 GCA_964640845.1 uncultured Syntrophomonas sp. | reverse complement strand
AACTGGTAAGCGACAATACACACTACTGCTATAGCGGCCATAATCAGCGCATACTCGGCCATGCCTTGTCCTTCTTCTTCCTTTATAAGCCTTTTAAGAGTGTTGATCATTCTATATCACCTCCTTAATAATCCATAATGTGAATACTCTTCTATATTAGCCTGATTATCCTCACCATTAATGATTTTCTGTGCCACAATCAGGGTTATCTAGTACCTTTGGGCAGTACCTGAGAAAAAAACCTTTCACCATGTTATTTGTCTAAATCTGCTGCTAATGTTCGATCACCCAGACAATTCAGGACACAATCCGACTACTTATAGAAGTATATATATTATCGTTTAAAATAATTCTTATTTAAACAGGACTTTTGTATCAATTTGTTTACTTTTTTCCTGAAAAGGGGGATTTGGTGATATTCAGGGGCAAAAATGAGGGAAATCTGCTAATATTAGTCCTGAGTTGGCGTTCAACTAGTCCGATAGGTAATAAAGTATCTTGAGTATTGATGCCCTTTGCACATTATGCTTATCGGTATTGCAGTCCCCAAAGTTTCCAGTTATTATAGAAAAAACAGGGGACGGTTCGAGACCACTGAAAAAGTCTCTTAAATGTGTCATGCTGAGCGTAAGCGAAGCATCTTGTAATTGTATGAACACCAATAATACGTTATTGGTGATGAGATCCTTCGTCGCCTTCGGCTCCTCAGGATGACAAAACAAGTGCTTTTTCAGTGGTCTCGGACGGTTCTCTTGCTTTTGAGAGAGGCGGTCTAGAGCTTGGCTAATGGTTACAAAAAATATCTTGTACTAACTATACTACTGACTGTACTTTTCCTGTCGAACGGATGTGATAGATCATCCCCTACGGAGATTCAGAAGAGTGCTGAATATGCATTGTCATTTGTAGAACTGGGAACTGTGCATATGAGCAGAATCAACCTAGGTTATACAACCGATTCAAGCTACCTAGCTGATAAAGCCTTTGAGATAGGCATATATGATCAGACTTCCGTTATAGAAACCCTTAGTATGGAGAACGGAGATATTTTCCAAAAAGATTTGAAACCCGGGACCTATAAAGTGAAAGTTCAGAATCCGGCTAATTATTCCTTCCTTTATCTGCCGGGGGAAGAATTTGAATTAGAGGACGGAATTGGCCGAATATATGCTATGGTAGTCAACTCCAAAAACAGTACCAAGCCTTCGCAACCAGTGGCTTGGGAAGTATATTACTCCGAAGTTGGTAGTCCGGCCGGAGAAAAGCCACTGGCAGAAGGGGAAGTTCCGGCCCTAAATCCCGGGGAATTATTTACTATCCATTATAATCCTGAAGAAAATCCCAACCGCAAGGCTGGCAACTACATGTTCAAACTGATCAACCCCAGCAATGCCGGCGGGAAGAAAGAATGCTGGAGTGGATCCATTTACTGTATGGGGCCGATTAAACCCACTGAAGTTACAGTCAGCCTTAACTACGATCCCGGTAAGTTGGTAGTAAGTAAGCATACAACCGGATATGTTCCAGCGGGAGCCATTTTTCAATTTGTAATAAGTCAAGTTGGAAACGATAATAGAGAAATGATCCGCAACAGCATCAAGGCAGGAGGTAGTTTTATAGCATCTCTTCCTCCAGGAACCTACCAAGTGGTGGAGTCTAAAACCGGTGGCGCTCTATCATATAGCAAATCAATCAGGGGAAATATAACGGTATCTTCTGGTCATACCGTTTACCTCACAGTGACTAACCATTTCCCTCCACCCCCGAAAGGCACTCTTAACATAAGTAAAACTGTAGAAGGCCAGGCCGTAGACGATGCCTCTTATGAAGTGAGCATAAAAGGAGCGGGTGGATCAATAAATCGCAGTATTACAGCGGGCCAAACTATATCGGTAGACCTGACTCCGGGAACTTATGAAGTAAATGAAATTAATACCGAGGGAACGTTGCAAGTTAAGTATATGCCTGAAGGTAAAATAACTATCAAATCAAATCAGACCAGCAATGTAAAGATAACCAACATCTACCCTAATGAAATACCTGCTCAATAAGAAATGCAGTTCTTACTCATTGGATATTTTCAGTAATCCTGTTAACCTTGTTTTCCAAATTCAGGCCTAATATTTGATAGCCAATCATAACAGCAATCACCACTAAGACCATTATCATCATAGCGTATTCAGCCATCCCCTGCCCTACCTCTTCTTTTATCAAACGGGTTATTAGGGGCATTGAAGTACCTCCTTCAACTGCAGTTTAAACTTACCAGTATTGCACGGTCTATTTAAGCTGAAAAAGTTTTCTAAAACTCGCTTAGTAATCGTTGCTCTTTCTCTTCCAGTTCCTTAAGACGGGTAAATACTTTGTCCAAAAGGTTTTTCTGCTGCTCAACAAAGCATTCTTCCACCTCAGCTTTTTCATACTGTTCAATAGTCTTTAGAATGACCGGGATATTAAATTCCTTTAGATCTCTTATTTTCTTACGAGTTTCCTGTAAGGCGGCGACTCGAAAATTTTCCCTATCCATCCATATCACCTGCAATATTAATACTTGGTACTTTCATAAACAATATAATACCTGTATATTTAGTTAGTGGAAGAAAAAAATACCTATATATTGTATCATGTAATGAGGTTTTAAGGTAAGGGGACACACCTACCCTTGGATAATGAGATACCTGGATATATCGTAAGATTGGCAGGCTGTGAGGATGATAGTCTCAAGTCAAGGAACGGGGACACACCTACCCTTGGTGAGCTTGGTGGTAGGAATGTCCCCGCTATAAAGGAGTTTTGTATGAGAAAAGTTGAATTGATAGCTACCTCGGCTTTTGGGCTGGAGGCGATTGTAGCACATGAATTAAGACAGCTGGGATATGAGGACCTGAAGGTGGAAAATGGTAAGGTAACCTTTAAGGCAGATATTTACGCCATCCCCCGCTGTAATCTGTGGCTGCGTACAGCAGACCGTCTATTACTGAAAATGGGAGAGTTTGATGCCCGTTCTTTTGATGGCCTATTCGAAAAGACTAAAGCCCTGCCGTGGACTGATTGGATTCCAGGAGATGCGCAGTTTCCTGTAGATGGGAAATCTATAAAATCAAAACTGTTCAGCGTTCCGGATTGTCAAGCCATCGTCAAAAAGGCCATCGTGGAAAAAATGAAAGAGAAACATAAAACTAACTGGTTCAAGGAAACCGGTGCCCGCTATCGGGTAGAGGTAGCCCTGCTCTCAGATACCGCTACCCTTACTATCGATACTAGTGGGGCCGGTCTGCATAAACGAGGTTACCGTAAGATGTCAGGAGATGCTCCTTTAAAAGAGACTCTGGCGGCTGCACTAATAAGTATCAGTAGATGGAAACCTGACCGGGCATTGATCGACCCATTTTGCGGCACTGGGACTATTCCTATCGAAGCTGCCT
>CAZXIR010000235.1:0-3429 GCA_964640845.1 uncultured Syntrophomonas sp. | reverse complement strand
ATGGATACAATATTCGTTTTACCAGACCCTGTACGGTTGAGATATGCAGGCGGGTGGTTTCCTCTGGTTTTTTATCTTTTATGCCTTTAAGGTCAAATATCTGAGTAAATGTCATCAGATCTTCTAGTCGGGCTTCTTTGAAGGCGTCTTCTGCCTGCTGGCCCAGTGCACTCCTATCCACTAGAAATAATATCCTTTTAAAACGCTTCATTTTGATAAGTCGATATGCAAGCCCGATAATGGTGCGTGTTTTTCCGGTTCCGGTAGCCATGGCAATCAGTATTTCACGATTCCCTTCTGCTATCGCTGATTCTACAGCCGCTATAGCTTGCTCCTGATAATCCCGCAACTCCAGGTAATCATATGGTTCTTTTTTCAATCGTTCTCCTGCTGCATCTACATCCTGCTCCATCAACTGCAGGAGTCCTTCTGGAGTGTACCAGGACTGCAGAGCACGGGGATGATTAGTATTGCGGCGAACATCAATGAACCAGATTCCCGACTTGGTTTCAAGCTGTTTCAGATATGATCTGCCGTTGGTGGCAAAAAGAAATGGCACTCTATATTCTCCCCAGCAGTCTATCAGGTTTTCGTCATCTTTGATTGTAATATTTCGAGCATATTCCTTGGCCTGTTCCAAATCAGCAGGCACGTCTTTGGATTTCCGTTTGGCCTCAACAATAGCAATAAGGTCTAATCCAGAGAACAGGGCATAGTCTGCCCACCCCTTACCTGCCGGCCACTCGGCAATAGCGATGTTTCTCCCTTTCTCCGGCCGGGTACCATTGGAGTACCTCAGTCTCTGAGTATCCGCTTCCCAGCCTGCATTCTGCAGCTGTTCGTCAATCAATTTCCTGGTTTCTTCCTCAGTCAGCTGCATACTGACTGCAGCCCGCTGTCCTTTCTGACGACGTTCCTTTTTGTCCGTAGCTTCTGCTGCCTGTTTAAGTTCTTCCAGTTTATCTTTCAGCAGTGACATTTCCTGCTCATATTTATCTTCCTGCTTCTTGAGCTGGTTCATCAATTCATCGGTGTTGGGAGGTGCCTCTGGTACACAAAACGATGCAGGTTCAAAGGAGTATTCATCATATGTCTGTTTAAACCACACCGCCAGATGTCGGGCAAATTTCATCTGGGTAACAGCATCGGTTTTTTCCGCATATCCCTCATGTGTAGCCTTATTTCCGGCTTTTCTAATGGAATGAAAAAGATTAATAAGCTCGCCAGGAAGTGCCCCATCATTTCTGATCAGACTCAAACGCGCCACCTGAGTCATTTCCTCAGGCTCCTCCAACCCTTCCTCAGCCATGATATAGCGCGACAGAGTTTCCCCAAACATCCTGAGTTTTATCATGCATGTATTGGGATCTGTATGCAGATATTTTTCAGCCATCTCACCCAATTCGGCAAGTAAAGGCCATTTCTCTTCTAAGAATTTGAAGTTGCTGTTATTCATGGTGTATACTCCTCTGAAATCTAAAAAGGATATTTATTGGAACAAACATTAAATTAATGTCACCAATCAGTATTATCATATCATTCCATTTCATTACATATAGCGTATAGCCCGGCCCATCAGATGGTTTCCATATAGGTATTTCTGTTTATTATCGATAATTACAGTGCTCAATTTTAGTTTAAGCTTATTTATGCCTTGCTAATAGTTGTTTTAGCGTTTATTTTTAGCATTACATTTACTTACTAATTATTGTAAACTTTTAATTATAGTATACATCAATAACCACATCGAATTAATACCTTTGTACATACGTCTTAATCCAGTTGTTATTAGATAGTATCTTTATTAGCCTAATATCAAATTAAGTTACGAAACTTAGGGAGGCATTGAAATGGATTATCTTATTTCCAAAGCAAATGAATTTGACAAACAGTACGCTGAACAATATGCGGATACGATTACAAAAGCTGATGGCTTGCTGCATGATTTCATCAGCAGGTTTCCAGTTGAAAAACTCCCGGCCATGGAATTACGGGAGTATGCTCTGGGGACTGATAATAAGGATACGTTCTGCTGGTGGCTGGAGTATAATACCCTTCCGTTAGGCAGCATAAAGGGCGGCAGCGCTCATAAACATATAATCTTTTATAAGAATAATAAGAAACAATGGATTTATCCGTCAGAGTATGCAGATGAAAAAGAGTCATGGGTAAAACTTCGTTCGGATATCTTAAAGCTAATTAACTCCTATCGGGACTTACCCGGGCAAAAGATAGCTAAAGAAAATCTACTATTCAAGCCTGATATGCTTAAAGGTAAAATATTATATATGTATTACCCTGAAAAATTTCTCCCAATATATAACCTGGATCATCTACATACGTTTCTTGAACAGTTTGGTATAGGAAAGGACAAACTGAAGGGAAAAGATAATATAGATTGTAATTTAATGCTAAAGGAACTCTGCTCAGGTACGCCCCCTTTTGATAGCTGGCATCCGGTTAAGATAAAAATTTTCTTGTATGAAACATTCATGCAAAATGACTTCTATTACAAAATAGCTCCTGGCGAGAATGCGATGTACTGGGATGAATGCCGAGCAGGAGGATATATATCTATCGGCTGGAACGAGATAGGAGACATCACCCAATATGTTGATTATGATGAATTTAAAAGCCGTTTTCATGAATTAAATTTCCAAGGCAGCAAAGGTAAAAACACGGAAAAAGCCAATGAAGTGTGGATGTTTTTTAACTTAAAACCGGGAGATAAGGTTCTAGTCAATAAGGGAGCCTCACTAATACTGGCCACAGGTACAGTTACTGAGCAGGGTTATGTATATAGGGATGATTTGGTCCATCATAAACATGTGGTAAATGTTAAATGGGACGATATATATGAACCTCCATTAGCTATCCCTGCGCAAAATTATTGGCCTATGAAAACAGTATATAAGGTTCCAAAACATCAATTTGACCGATGGAGAACTCCAGCAGTTCCCGTTTTTCCTGAGGAGGAAGAACTGTTTTTCTCCAGGCTGCAATCTGCTTTAAATGCCAAAGGTCAAGCTATTCTCTTCGGACCTCCTGGGACGGGCAAAACCTACTTAGCCAGACGATTTATCGAATGGAAAAATAACAATGATAAATTACAGGTAAATACCAAAAGGGTGTGGATGATGATAGCGTCCAGCAAACATGGTTTTGAATGGGAGCAGATACTAGACAGCAATGGTATTCAAGATTTCTATATAAGATCTATTAAAAAGAATTTTATGGCTGCAAAGAAAGGCGATCTGGTTTTATGCTACCGGGGCAGAAGTGCTGACCGTGGTTTTATAGGCCTTGCTGAAATAGAACGGGCTTATGACAATTCCAGGGATTATATAACGGTGCGCGGGGTAAAACTTTTTGATAAAGAAGTCCCTTATGATGAAATTAGCACTGCCCCTGAGTATAAAGCTTCTCAGG
>CAZXIR010000234.1:0-3435 GCA_964640845.1 uncultured Syntrophomonas sp. | reverse complement strand
AGGCAACGGACTTTGACTCCGTCATTCGTTGGTTCGAATCCAGCCACCCCAGCCATATTAACCATCTTCAAGGGCCATTAGCTCAGCAGGTAGAGCACCTGACTTTTAATCAGGGCGTCGGAGGTTCGAATCCTCCATGGCTCACCATTTAAAAATTATTAAGCCCTAGTTTAATCCCGAAAACTAGGGCTTTTTGAATGTCATTTTTCGGTGAATACTGATACAACTTTAAATCATTTTCGATATAATTACTATTGTTCACGGTTATTTTACGGATTGTATTTATGGCGTATTGTTACATAATAACTGCTTCATTTTCAGAGCTACATTTTTTTACGCATATAAGTTACGTGATCATATTGGTATGTGACAGCGATACTTCCATGGCCCATGTCCTGTGATATTTCTGATATCGGACCCCCCTGATCTATGCGATTTGCAACTTAATTGTGCCGCAAAAATCAAAACGTTTTGATTTCCTGCAACATACGTTCGCAGTAAACTGCCTAAAGAAGTGGGTTTTGAAGGGAAGCGACCTTAACCACCTTCTTCCGTATCTTTCGGCCTATTTAGGCCATGAAGATATGCGTGGAAGCCAGCGGTACTTGCGTTTAACTGCCAATTTACATCCGGACATTACGACCAAAATTGAAAAGAGTTGTTCATACTTATATCACTCTTTTAAATTGGTAAAACTATACATAATATTGAACAAATATTTGAAAGGTGATAAGCTATGTACAAGAAATACTCTGTAAAGAAAAAAGGTGGTAAAATGTTAACAATTAAGAAGAAAATATCTTTATCAACAGCTAAAGATTCTGATGTAATTAAGGCTATTGTTAAATCGAATAAAAAACATTCTAAAATGATGAGGAAGTTAGCAAAATAACTGTGGATACTAACGAAATTCAGCATTTGTTGAGAAATCATATTGAGTTAATTCATAATTATACAATCAAAGAATTTGGCGGAGACTTAGGTTATTATGATTATACTATTGATAAAATCGAATCTGTTTTAGAACAACAATATCCGCATTTTGGTTACGATAAATATCCAACAATATTTCTTAAAGCCATGTTGATGTATTTCTTTGTTAACAGTCATTGTTTTGTAGATGGTAATAAACGAGTTGGGATACAAAGTGCTATAGTTCTTTTAGGTATTAATGGTTATGAAGACAATTTAGATGATGAAGAAGGGTATAATAAAACGATTGAAATAGCAACTATAAAACTTTCCGAAACAGAACGAGATAAATACATAGAGGATTTAGCTATTTGGTTAAGTGAAAGATTTATAAAATTATGAGACCTCATAAAAGAGGTCTTTTCTAACTGTTGGAGGATTTGCGTTTAATTTTTAACTTTAATATAACTCCAAAATACCTTTGTTTTAATCTTGACCGGGCAGCCTTTGATAAAGAGCAAATTGCGCCAAAGAATAGTAGTGAAATACAATATGACAGGGATTGCCAAGGATGAAGTCAGTGATTACCTGTCTAGTCGTATTAAGCTAGCTGGATCAAACGAAGAAATCTTTACTCCTGTAGCAGTAGAGGCTATTTATGCAATTATTAACGGGATAACCAGATTAATAAATAATTTAGCCAGTAATTCTTTAATATGCGCCTACGCAAAGAAACAACATTACTTTTAATCAGGGCCTCGGAGGTTCGAATCCTCCATGGCTAACCATAGCAAACAAGGACCCTCCGATATTCGGAGGGTCTTTTATTTGTTGGGGTCACGATTACATGTTTAAAATAGGCTTGTTCCATGGGCTTTTGTTTTGTTCACAGGTATGACTTAATTCGTAACAACACAAGCTAGTATAAATATTAAATAAAGGGTGATGCAGATGAATATGGAAAATCAAAGCTTTGTGGATACGCCTAATTCCTTTTGGATTAATTCTACCCCTCAGACAGATTATCCTCGGCTGGAAGAAGACGTCCACGTTGATGTAGCTATTGTGGGTGGGGGTATGGTGGGTATTACTTCTGCTTTTCTTTTGAAAAAAGAAGGTTTGAAAGTTGCCGTTATCGAAGCGGATCGGATTCTTCAGGGAACAACTGGACATACCACTGCAAAGATAACATCGCAGCACTCACTTAAATATGATAGGCTGCAAAGAGAAATGGGTGATGAATTAGCCAGGCAGTATGCCCAGGCTAATGAAAAGGCCATTCACATGGTTGCCAATATAGTGCAAGAATATAATATTGATTGTGATTTTACTTGGTGTCCGGCTTATGTTTATACTCAGTCCCAGCAGTACATTAAAGACATCGAAGATGAGGCCCGGGCAGCCTCTAATTTAGGAATTATGGCCAGTTGTGTGGATAAGGTACCTTTGCCGTTTAAGGTTGAAGCGGCCCTTCGTTTTGAGCATCAAGCTCAGTTTCATCCCCTAAAGTATCTTAAAGCTCTGGCTCAGCATATATTGGGTGAGGACAGTCATATATTCGAACAGAGTGCAGCGGTTGATATTCAAAACGATCCTCTTGCTGTTGTTACCCGTGATGGCCATAAGGTAACAGCTGACAAGATTATAATTGCCACCCACTACCCCTTTTTTGATGGAGGAGGTTTGTATGTAGGCAGGATATATTCTGAGAAGTCATATATTGTAGCGGTTAGGGTTAAGGAGAAGTTTCCAGAAGGTATGTTCATAAGTGCTGAAAGTCCGGTGAGATCTCTTCGTTCCCAACCGGATAAGGAAGGGGAATTAGTCTTGATAGCGGGCGAAAACCACAAGACCGGTGATGGACAAGACTTAAACAAGCGCTATGAAAACCTGCTGGACTTTGCTAACCAAACATTTGATGTAAGTGAAGCTTTATACCGATGGTCAACCCAGGATTGCATGACTCTGGACGGCGTTCCTTATGTAGGAAATCTTACTGCCAGGAATCCTAATCTGTATGTGGCCACTGGGTTTGGCAAGTGGGGCATGTCTAATAGTACAGCGTCGGCTTTGATCTTGAGTGATCTAATTACTAAAGGCGATAATCCCTGGGCTCCGGTCTATAATCCCTCCAGGTTTAACCTCAGTTCCCTTAAACCACTGGTGGTTCAAAACCTGGATGTGGTTAAGGAGCTTGTAACTGGTAAGGTTGCTGATGTTAGTAAAAATATTGATATCCCTAGAGGGGAAGCTAGGGAAGTGGGAATAGATGGTCAAAGAATGGGTGTTTTTTGTGATGATGAGGGAGAAATACACCTGGTAGATATAACCTGTACCCATTTAGGCTGTGAATTAAAATGGAATGATGCCGAAAGAAGCTGGGATTGCCCCTGTCACGGCTCGAGGTTCAGTTATAATGGTGATATCATTGAAGGACCAGCTTTTAATCACCTGCACCCACCAGGATCATGTCCCAATCAGGTTGAGGCCAGGATATTTCAATAGGCATCAGTATTGAGATAA
>CAZXIR010000233.1:0-3498 GCA_964640845.1 uncultured Syntrophomonas sp. | reverse complement strand
CCAATCCCGATGAAGATCCGGGTCCTCTAGATGAAATTAGAAGACAGCTTTCTGATCGCTTTGACCTGGTATGCTATATGGGACGCCCGGATTCAGTAGATATCGTAGCCCAAATTTTAGAGGAAAATTCTCACAGATACCGGGTGCGAAATCCCCGAACAAATGAAAGCCAGCCTAAAGACGCAGGAGACCAACGCTATCAGCAGCATGTTATCCGCTGGGCAAACCAGTATCCGCAGCTGACCCTGCCTGATTTTCTGCGCAGCTTTATTGCCAGACTTTACATAAAGTACAACCTGGAGAGTATCCGCGCCATAGAAGCAATACAGCAAGCAGCTATCCTGCACGCCGTTCTACAGGGCCGGGATAAAGTTATGATAAGTGATGTTAACCGGGTAATCCCTATGGCCTTGAAACATCGCGTAGATGGGGATGCCTTGGTGCGATTGATAAATGATGTAGACAGCAAAGGAAGCCGAGAAAGCATTTTAAGTTTCAAAAATCGTCAAAACGATAAAAGCAGAGAAAATGAGGAAGAATACTTTCAGCATACCGCCCGCCCTCTTAAAGACATGCACCGGGGCGAACTGGTTAATTCCGAAAAAGCCTTAAATATGTAAACCTTATACTCCTTCAATTAACTCTTTGAAAATACCCGTAGGATTTATTCCTACGGGTATTCTGTATCATGTTATAAATTTCATCAGATAATTTACTAGCGACAGATTCATTGACTGACCTCATCAGTCAGTTACCTGCCAGGTTAGCTATACGAATTCCGTAACCAGTTAACACATTTGTAACCAACTTCGTCAGGCATGTGTAACCACTGTTACCCGGTAATATTTTACCTCCAGGAACTGATGTGCCTTTCGGCAATATCTATGACTGTAAATAAGCAAAATCCCATCAGGCTCAGCATGACAATACCGGCATACATATCCAAATAATTTACCCGCATCCAGGCATCCATAATAAAATACCCCATACCATACTGGGTACCAAAAGTCTCGGTAAAGAATAGAATAGATACTGCCGTACCTAACGCCAACCTGGTGGCAGTTAGAACATCGGCCAAGGAAGCAGGAATTATCACCTCTCTAAAAATTTGCATCCGGCTGGCACCTAATGATTGCAGGGATCGAAATATCTCTTGCGGAATCCCTTTAACTGCATCTCGAGAAGTAATTATAATTTGGAAAATAATAATTAATACTATCATAATCAGTTTGGAAGCCTCACCCAGGCCAAAAAGCAACATTATTATAGGAAGCAGAGCAATTTTAGGAACCGGATAGGTAAAGTAAACCAGTGGGGACAGAACCTTATCCACTCTATCAAAATAGCCCATCAAAAACCCCAAAGGCACTCCTATCATTATAGATAAAGCTATTCCTCCCATAATTCTACCCAGGCTGTATAGAAGATGTATTTCCATCTTGGCTGCAAATATATGTATGGTGTTTATCAGAACAGCAAATGGTGATGGTATGATAGGAATGCTTAACAGCCAGGACAATACCTGCCAGATAAATATTACCAGTATCAGGCTGTACATCGCTCCCTGCCACTTATTATTTGACGGCACCTTGATCATCCTTATCCAGAATTTTTCGCAAGTTTATGCACATATCATGATATTCATCTCGAAACCTCAAATTATCCAGTTGGAAGCAGGGATTATCTACCACCTCCAGTATTTTCCCCGGGGCAGCTGAAAACACTACTATTTTACTCCCTAAATAAAGGGCTTCATCTACACTATGAGTAATAAAGGCGGTAGTAACATTGTTTTCTTTCCAGATTTTCAAGAAAAGGTCTTGTAATTCTTCCCTACTTATAGCATCCAGGGCTGAAAATGGCTCATCCATCAACAATAAATCGGGCCTTAATATGAAAGCCCGAGCAATAGCCACTCTTTGCTGTTGACCACCACTTAATTCTTTGGGATATCTATCCAGAAGAGCATCAATTCCTAATTGCTGTAAAATATATCTACCGTAATCATCAAGAACCTGCTGGTCATTTTTGATTTTCATTCCCAACATAGTATTATGATAAACATTTTTCCAGGGCAATAATCCGTAGTTTTGTAGTATCAATCCAATACGCTGGGTTTTAGGATCGATAGCCCGTCCATCGATGCTGACACTTCCAGTATAGTCTCCTAGTATTCCTGACAGAACATATAGTAACGTGGATTTACCGCAACCAGAGGGGCCAATGAAGGTATAGATATCTCCCGTACCAATATTAATATTAATATTGTCTAAAACCAGTGTCTCTTCATTTCTCCTGCGGTATTTAACTACCAGATCTTTTATTTCAATCACTAAACTATTACCTCAAGATTTCTTCATCCACCAGATCTTTATATTCATAACTTCCTTCAATAAGATCTTTTTCCTGCATCCATTGTACTACATCCAAGAAAATCTCCTTATCAGGCAGGTTGGCCTGCCCATATTCAGGAAGCTGCAAAGAGTCTCGAATCTCTGCGGGAAAGCCCTGTTCTTCAATAATATAATCAAGGTAGGCTTCAGCAGGTTCATTCTGAAGATATACCGATGCTTGGTTATAAGCTCTGAGGATGGCCTTGATCTCTTCCGGGCTCTCTTCCAGGCTTTTGGCGGTAAAGGCTATGGCACCAGCTTTGTTAGACATCCCATCGGTACTATTCAAAACAATCGCTCCATTTATTACCGCCAATCCAGCCAAGGGTTCCGGCAAGATAGCCGCGGTAACCTTCCCCCCCTGAAGCATTTCCAGCCGGGTTGGAAGGGGGGGGATGGCCACTTTATCAACTTCCTCAGGGCTCAATCCAGCCGCCTCCAGCATCTTATCAGTGGTATATTCCATGATGGTGTTGGTAGACATACCGATATCTTTTCCTATAAGATCGGCAGTGGATTTAATTCCGGAATTTTTTCCTGCCATCAGCTCAATATTGCCATCAGTTCTGGCCACCATCTTTAAGTTGATTCCGCCTTCGTTAGCAAATAGCACTGCCAGCATATCAGTGATAACTCCATCCAATTTCCCACTCTGCAGAGCACTATCGCGATCTTTGGCACTTGAAAAGTGTTCAATGCTTACCTTTACTCCCTCATTTTCGAAATAACCATTTCTTTGCGCAATGATAAACGGTATCGATTCCACATCGGGCATAACCCCAATATTTATAGTTTTTTCAACTGCCGGACTTTTGTTGTCCTGACTGCAGCCAACAAAACTTAAGCTGCAAACAACTATTAGCAGACCAATAATAATTTTCTTCACTTTCATCTCTCCCTCCCATAATTCTTCACTTACCCGACAATAATTGTAATATAACAGACACTAAAAGACCACACTATTGTATATAATTCTGAGGCAGGGCATCCGTTGCCTCCATCAGTTAAAAGTACTTTGGGCTATAAAATAATAAACGCCATCTTTCTTGAACCATAAAAAAATGGCGATATGTTTATTTAAGTTGTCTCTTACTTGAAGAAATCC
>CAZXIR010000232.1:0-3514 GCA_964640845.1 uncultured Syntrophomonas sp. | reverse complement strand
CAGCCATCCGCGGCAATTATTGTTTTCTCCTACTACCAAGGCGGCAGTGGCAGACCCCTTTAAGCCCAATTTGTGCTCAATGCCTATGCACTGCACGTCGTTATCGGATAGGGTGCCATCTTCATTAACCCATTTTTTGGGTACAACAAACATGGAGAGTCCCTTGGTTCCTGCCTTAGCTCCTTCGACCCGGGCCAGGTACATATGCACGATATTTTCAACGTCATCTCGGTCACCACAGGTTATGAATATTTTCTGTCCTTTGATCTTAAAAATCCGAGGATCATCGGTGGGGAAAGCCTTGGATAGCATATCTCCGGCGTCGGAACCGGCAGTGGGTTCAGTAATACACATGGTCCCACTCCAGATACCAGCTAAAAGCTTTTCTAAAAAGATTTCCTTGATGTCATCTGAGCAGTATTCCTGCATCATACGAGCCGCTCCGGAAACAGTTCCAATGTAAGGCATAAATGCTGGATTAGCTGCAGCTAGAATCTCACATACTATGCCAAAAATCATAACCGGCATGGATCCTGCGTCGGGATCACTGCTCATATTGCTGGTACCCCAACCATTATCCTGAAGATAGCGATACGCTTTATGGAATGACTCAGGTATATATACCTGTCCATCCACCCAGCGTGCTCCTATGTTTTCACCGTCTTCTGCAGTGGGGGCCAAAACTTCAGCGGCAATTTTGCGAATCTGATCGATAATCATGTCCAGACTATCTACGTCATAATAATCTTTATAGCGGTCATAAGCCAAAACTTCGGCTGTGGGCAGCCATTCTTTTAGACAAAATTTAATATCTCTGGTGTTATAAGCATAATTATAAGACATATTTTCTCCTTCTTCCTTTACTAGTTCTTACCAGGCAGTTACTCCGCCATCAACTATCACTATTTGACCGCTCATGTAACTTCCTGCTTCGGTTGCCAGCAAGGCGCAAGCTCCCTTCAGGTCTTCGTCTCCACCATAACGCTGAAGTGGAATTGCAGCATTGCGGTCGCCCATTTTCAAGTATTTATCGGTCATGTGGGTTACAAACCAGCCCGGCAGAATGGCATTAACATTTATGTTATGTTTAGCCATTTTGACTCCCAGTTCCTTAGTCATGGATACTACCGCACCTTTACTGCAAGAATATCCCATAGCTTCCAAAGAGGGAGCCCCTTGAATACCACCGATTGAGGCGATATTGATTATCTTTCCGGGTTTCTTTTGCTCAATCATAATTTTGCATGCTTCAGCGGCAATAATATAAGCTCCTATAGTGTTAACCTTGAACATGTACTCAAATTTATCGATAGGATAATCAAGCGTAGGATATCCCCAGCTCAGTCCGGCATTGTTTACTACAATATCAACCGTCCCAAATTCTTTAACTGTCTGTGCTATAAGGTTGCGGCAATCTTCTTCTATTCCAGCATCCAATTTAACCCCTATGGCCTTAATACCATGGTTTTTCATTAATTCTTCAGCTACCTCATTACATCTGTCCACTTTACGGGCTGCAACTACAATATTCGCACCCAACTCGGCCAGACAAACAGCCATCTGGTAACCCAAGCCCAAGGATCCACCGGTTACTACAGCAACTTTACCTTTTAGATTCATTAATTCTTGTATTGATCTCACTATATATTTCCCCCTAAATATTTATCTCAGGAATTGATCCTGGCGTTTTCTGGTATTAGAGCGTAGCCCCACCGTCAAGTACCAGGTACTGTCCGATTACATAATCCGAAGCCTTGGAACAGAAGAAAGCTACCGCTCCCTTAAGGTCATCTTCACCGCCAAATCTTCTGGTTGGTATAATAGCCTTGGCTGCTTTTTCAGTCTTTTCATCTAAAGCTCTTCCGGAGAAATCGGTAGGGAAGTAACCAGGAGTCAAACAATTTACATAAATTCCATACGGGGCCCACTTATAGGCTAGATCTCTAGTCAGCATTATCAATCCGGCTTTGGTGGCAGTATAGGCAGGGGTGGATTGTCTCTTGGAGGCTACCAACCCGGCCAGAGAGGACATAAATAGAATTTTTCCCCCAGTGCCTTTTTCCTTCATGCTTTTAGCTACTTTTCCGGTAAGGAAAAAAGTTCCGGTTAGATTGAGGTCTATTACCCTTTGCCACCCTTCCAGGTCATGATCCATGGGATCGGAACCCCAAGCTGTGCCAGCATTATTAATCAGGATATCGATCTGCCCAAAACGTTTTATAGCTGCATCAACCAAGTTGGCACCGTCGTCAAGATTAGCTACATTACAAGCTACTGGCAAAGCCTGAATGCCATATTTTTTTTCTAATTCATCACAAAGTTTTTGACAGCCTTCAATTTTGCGCGCCGCAATTACCACATTACAGCCCATTTCCGCCAGGGCATCGGCGCATTGTGCTCCCAGGCCCTTCGATCCACCGGTAATAACCGCAGTTTTTCCTTTAATATCAAATAATTCTTTTACACTTAGGGTCAAATTATCCACACCTTTCTAATGGTATACAACATTGCAATTAACTGTCGGAAAGGGCAATCCAATAAATGATCTTATCAGTCTATTATTCATACAGTTCTAGTTCTTGTTATCTTTAATGATGGGGAAAGGACAAACCGGCTTTTAGTTTGTCCTTTCCCGCAAAGGGGAGGGTGTTGGTTTACTTCCATTAATTGCTCCTGGGCGGGAACGTTTGTTATAGTGAATAGGCATATCTTCAAGTGTCATAGCCAGGAGCTATTAAACGAATTAGACCATGCGAATGCCGCCGTCGCAGCGAATGTTTTCAGAATTTATATAAGGATTTAAGACTATTTGTTCTACCAACATAGCAAATTCATCGGGTTCACCTAATCTCTTTGGATGCGGTACCACTGCTTCAAGTGCTTTACGTCCAGCTTCAGGCATTTTAGCCATCATCGGAGTATTAAACACGCCAGGAGCAATAGTGTTTACTCTAATTTTGTCTCTGGCCAGGTCTTTAGATATAGGAAGAGTCATGGCCATTACCCCACCCTTGGAAGCTGAGTAGGCTGCTTGCCCAACTTGACCATCATAGGCAGCGATAGAGGATACGTTGATTATTACGCCCTTTTCATCATCTATTGCTTCGTTTTTAGCCATGGCCGCAGCTACTTGGCTGATTACGTTAAAGGTCCCGATAAGGTTAACATTTACCACCATAGCAAAGCTTTCCAGGGGCAATGCGCCTTGTTTGCCAACGGTTTTTCCGGGTTTGGCAATACCGGCAGTATTAAGCAGAATATGAATTCCTCCGAATTTATCAGTTGCTGCTTTAACTACGGCCTGGACATCTTCCACTGAAGTTACATTAGCCTTAACAAACAGAGCTTTTTCTCCTAGTTTGGCTTCCAGAGCTTTTCCCAGATCTTCCTGTAGGTCAACGATTACAACATTGGCTCCAGCTTTTGCTAAACGAAGAACTGTAGCTTCGCCTAAGCCTGATGCTCCACCGGTTACGATTGCTGTTTTACCATTAATGTTCATTTTTTTACCTCC
>CAZXIR010000231.1:0-3517 GCA_964640845.1 uncultured Syntrophomonas sp. | reverse complement strand
TCCTGGTAACGGGAATATTCTTTATTCTTACCCTGGGCGAACTTAGTCTGTAAAGAGGAGCAGGCATGGGGAGGGCTGGTTTAAACCGTCCCCGTGCCTGCTCTACCGTTTTTGACTGCTATAGGCCAGGCCAATCTCATCGCTGACTTGATCGATTAAACCCACCAATTCATTACAGATAGCCATCATGTTTTTATCTTGATAATTTACTGCCATCTGCTGGAAGAAATTAGCACAGTAATCCCGAAGTCCAAGATATAGGACTAATAAATCTACATCACTAAGATCCTTGTGCTCCCGGCATATATAACCAAAATTGTTTATTCTCTCTGCAAAAGTATCCAGCGATTTTTTTATAAACAGGTATGATTGAGGAGAATCACGCTGACTGCTTCTAAGGACGGTAATCGAATTTTTACGATGATCATAAAAGGCCCGATAACAATTATTTAATTCCCTGTGCAAAAGCTCCACCAGTTTAGTTTTTTCTGCCTGCTGATAATACAGCAGGTTTTTTATAATTCTTTTACATTTATCAGGTGCTGCAGAATGAATATCTTTCAACATGCTAGTAAGGTTCATATTTAAATCTATTGCCAGATTATACAAATCACTCACAGTTGTTGGCATATTACTGATGTCATTAATGGTGCTGATGTTATGTTGCGTAGTATATATCGGCATTTTGACACCTCCTATTTATATACCTTGTGCATTAAACAAGCCTAATATGAAGTGAATTTATGTAAGTTTTTTAGCATGAAAACATAATTATGCAGATAAAAGCTTTTAATGTAATAATTAGATAAACATAAATAAAAACTGGAACTCTGGTCTTTTTACAAAGCTAAAGATATAATGAAAACTGAATGCAATTTTGAAGGGATAGATTTAATATGCAGCTTGGAATTCTGGGTATGCCTATGGTAGGAAAGACTACCATATTCGAGTTACTTACTGAAAATACCGGTAAAGCTACCGTTACAGGTAAAACTAATACCGCTATGGCACGTGTACCTGATTATCGGGTAGAAAAACTTTCGGAATATTATAAACCCAAAAAAACTACTTATGCTCAGTTGGAGATTGTAGATATTCCTGGTCTGGTACCGGGCGGCGAAAAAGCCACCACGGTTTTTTTAGAAGCGGTTCGCCAGGCCGATGCTCTACTACTGGTTATTAAAGCATTTTCGGATGGCCAGGCAGGCGGTATCAACCCGGTGGGCGATATCGAAACCCTTAACTATGAGCTGCTTCTGGCTGATTTAGATCTCATAGAGAAACGGTTACAGCGGATTAATCAGAGCAAAAAGAGAAAACAATTAGAAAAAGAACATCGACTCTTGGAAAAACTTCAAGATGCGCTGGAAAATGAAAAACACTTGTCATCGGTAGAACTTGATGATGAAGAGCAGGACATTATGAAGACATACCAATTTTTAACAAATAAACCGGTACTTATCTGTTTGAATCTGGCGGAAGATGATATGATGGAAAAGAACTATCCTGGTCGGGATGAACTCCTTGCTTATCTGCAGGAACGTGGGCTGAAAATGGTTGAAGTGTCGGCTGAGATAGAAAAGGAGATTGCTGAACTTGATGGTGAAGAAAAAGAAATGTTTATGCAGGAATTGGGAGTGCAGGAGTCCGGTGTTTTAAGAATAGCCAGAAGTGTATATGAAAGTCTGGGATTGATTTCTTTTATTACCAGTGGAGAAGATGAGGTCAAGGCCTGGACCATAAAGAGCGGTACTATAGCCAGGAATGCTGCTGGCAAAATACATTCGGATATAGAAAGGGGATTTATCAGAGCAGAAGTAATTAAGTATGAAGATTTCATTCAACTGGGAAGTATGAATGCGGTTAAAGAAAAGGGCTTATTTAAACTAGAAGGCAAGGAATATCTGGTTAAAGATGGAGATTTAATTAATTTTAGATTTAATGTATAGGTGGTTGGATATGAAGACAATAATTATCGGTGCAGGTAAAGTGGGTTACAGTATTGCCCAGCTTTTAGCTACCGAAAACCAGGACGTGGTAGTGATAGAACAGGATGAGGAAAGACTTAGGATTGTAGATGAGAGTCTGGATGTTCAGGTAGTTCTGGGAAGTGGTTCCTCGCCAGCCATACTTGAAGCAGCGGGAGTTAGAGAAGCCGCGATGCTAATTGCAGTAACCGAGATGGATGAGTTAAATATGATCGCCTGCCTTTTAGCCAAACAATATGGGGTGAAAACTACGGTAGCCAGGGTACGAAATACTGAATATATGGAAACTCCCATTTTTTCTCCTGAAGCACTTTTAGGTGTTGATCTTATTATCAATCCGGAACGAGTAACGGCCCAGGAAATATCAAAGATAGTCCGCAATCCCGAATCATTGAGTGTTGAATACTATGCTGATGGCAGGGTGCAAATGGTGGAAATAGAGATTCCAAATGACTCTGGTTTGGATGGAGTAAAACTTAAAGAACTCGATACTTCCAGTTTTGTCATAGTGTCAATAATAAGGCAGCACCGAACCATAGTCCCAGCCGGGAATGACAGCCTGTTTTCTGGTGACAAGGTGTATATAATGGCCAGAACCACTGAAATGTCATCGGTCCTCTCATCTCTTGGTATCAAGCCTAAAAAAGTAGATAGTATAACCATATTGGGAGCTGGTCGAACCGGACTGTATCTGGCTAAAATAATTGAAAGGCAGCGCTGGCCAATTAGTATAAAAATAATTGAGAAAAGTGTAAGCCAAGCCCGCAAGGCAGAAAACGCACTGAAGAACGCACTGATAATTAATGGTGACGGAAGTGATCTGGAACTGTTAAGAGATGAAAATATTGGAGAAACGGATCTGTTTGTTTCAGTAACAGATGATGATCGTTTAAATATACTATCTTCATTAATTGCAAAAAGTCTAGGAGTTAAAATAACGGTCTGCAAAGTTAAAAGGTCTGACCTCATGCCCTTGGTAGATCAGATTGGTATTGACATTACTATGAGTCCCCGAATGTTAACCGCAGGTGCCATATTGAAATATATTCGTCGGGGGGACATAGTTTCAGTAACGGTGATGGGTGAAGAGATGGCGGAGATGCTGGAACTAGTCGCTCAACCGGGTTCTATCGCCGCAGGAAAGAAATTGAGCAAGATTAAATTTCCCTCCGGATCAGTTTTGGGCGCCATTGTAAGAGAAAACCAGGTTATCATCCCCAGTGGTGAACATGAGATAAAACCATTTGATCACTTAATGGTATTTTCAATTTCCAAAAGTATTCCCAAGGTGGAAAAGCTGTTTTTAAATAATACCAAGTTACAAGGGAACTGATTAGGTACCTCATATAGAAGTCAATTTTATTACTCTAACAGGCGGGATAATGCATATCCCGTTTTTTTTGATCCCAGATAAATCTATTTTGTAGTGCTAGTAGGCACCGGATATACTCATTACTCATAAAATGAACTATAACAAAATCTAAGGGGTTATAAAATGCAGAAGATGAACTCCCTGTCTTCAGTAATAC
>CAZXIR010000230.1:0-3518 GCA_964640845.1 uncultured Syntrophomonas sp. | reverse complement strand
TCAAAATAATATGTAATGATATCACCTGTGGATATTATGCAATGGATGCTGACTTTACTGGACAACAATTCAAGTTTTATGAGGGTATTTGTCCGGGAGTCAGAGAAAGTAGTTTTCTCGAAGGAGGAATACAAAACCCGGATAAGCGGGTGGATAAAACCATCCTGGACCATGATGTGCGGCTTGGTCATGTTTTTATGGCAACAGTAAGCCCGATGGATAAAAATGGGTATTTTTGGTTTGGCCGCAATGCCGCAGAGAACCATGTTTTTAGGAAGTATTATGAAATGGCTGAGTATGTCATTTTAGAAATAAATGAACGTATCCTGGAAAGCAGTGACTTAGACCAGGAGTGTATTCACATATCTCAGGTAGATATGATTGTTGGCAGCCAAAATGATGATCTCTTAGGAGATGTTAAGAGACCGAGAGAATACTATATATATACCGAAAAAAATACCACCTCTGCTAATCGAGCTGTTTAGGCTAAGGTGATTACACAATAAAAGAACATAATCTATCAAATAAATAATTTGATTAAGGTTTTATGGGATATGGGATATATCCTTTGTTCGGCAGATTACTTGAGAATACTCGACGGCCCAAGTGAAATTAAAATAGTGAAATTTTATTGCAACCCTAATGTTATAAAAAAGAATAATTGATCACATAATGACATAATATAAGTTTATAGGTATAATAAAAAAAGTGGGAAAACACATTTCAAGCATAAAGCAACATTATATAGTTTCAGGCAACCATTCAAAGGGGGTACGAGTGGTGAGTATAAAACGAATAACAAGCCGAGTGGAAATGTGGAATATGTGGGAAGAGGTTCATATCCTCAAAACAAACAAAAAATTATTAATACATGATTTTGTTCATGATTCCTGGGAAAGAAGCAAGAATTACCAGGTAGATCAGAGCAAACATATAAACACCGTAGTTCTCGGAAAAGAACAACTCAATCAACGATTAACGGCTAACCAATTATTATTAGATGTGGTTGTGCCGACCATGGAAGATTTGTATAGTATTACCAAGGATTCGGGTTTTAGTATAGCCTTAGCTGATAAAGATGGTGTCATTCTTAAAATAATAGGTTCTCCCAAAGAATTAAGGTTTACATCTGTTGGTAATTTTACCGAGGGGGCAATATGGTCAGAGGAAATTATGGGAACTAATGCACTGGGAACAGTATTGGCCATTGATAAACCCATCCATATTTTTGGTTATGAGCATTATTGTAAATGTGCTTGCCTTTCTACTTGTTCTGCGGCGCCTATTCATGATGAAAATGGAAATATTATTGGGGTACTGGATTTAACCGGTCCCTATAAGAATGTGAATCCACATACATTAGGTATGGTAATGGCAGCGGTAAGAGCCATAGAGAGAAAAATGCAACTAAACAAAGCTTATAAAGAGGTTGAAAAAGCGAATTCAGAAAACCAAGCGATTATGGCATCGATAATAGAAGGATTAATAGCTATAAGTAAAAATGGTGAAATAAAGCAAATGAATCAACATGCGAGTGATCTGTTAGAGATAGCACCGAATAGGAAGGTCAAGAACTTTAGGGAATTTATACCGCAAGACAATACCTATATCACGGAAATACTCAATTCAGGCAAGCCGGTTTATGCAGCAAATGTGAGCCTAAATACTTCTTCCGGGAAAAAGAAGAAATTTATCATGAATGTTACTCCTTTAAATAATGAAAATGGCAAGGTAGATGGCTATGTAGTTATTTTGCATGAAATGCATCATGTGGTGCGTACAATTATCAGACCCAAGGGTAATATTACTTTTGATACCCTCATAGGAGAAAGCAGCAATTACAAATTTGCCACAAATCAAGCCAGAATGGCTTCCCAGGCCGATTCCAATATACTGTTGATGGGAGAAAGTGGTGTAGGTAAAGACCTGTTTGCACAGGCCATCCATAATGAAGGAGTTAGGAGAAAAGAGACCTTTTTTGCATTGAATTGTGGGGCTCTACCGCGGGAATTGATTTCAAGTGAACTATTTGGATATGAAGAAGGAGCATTTACAGGTGCACGAAAGGGTGGAAATCCAGGCAAATTTGAATTAGCTGACAAAGGAACTCTGTTTCTGGATGAAATTGGAGAAATGCCGTTGGACTTGCAAGCATCATTATTAAGGGTTTTGGAGGAAAGAACTATAATTCGTTTGGGTGGCAGAGAATTTATTCCCGTAGATGTGCGAATTATATGTGCAACCAATAAAGACCTGAATGAAGAAATGAGACAACGTAATTTTAGGCAAGATCTATATTTTAGAATCGGGGTCATAACCATTCATATTCCCCCACTTAGGGAAAGAAAAGGGGATATACCTCTTTTAGCCGAGTACTTTATAAAAAACATGGGTTCTAAATTGGGAAAAACTATTACCAAAATCGATCCCAAGGTAATGGATATATTTATTAACCATAGCTGGCCGGGTAATATTAGGGAACTGAGTAATGTTATTGAAAGGGCAATCAATATGGCACAAGGACAGGTTATAACGGTGGATTTATTACCACCCTCATTAACTCAATATATCCCTCATGATAATATTCCGGTATGGGAAAAATCGCCTACTAAAGACAACGTTGAAGAGCAGCTAATTAGAAACTATCTGGTCAAGTATAATAATAACAAAACTGAAGTAGCCAAAGCCCTTAATATTTCCAGAAGCTGTTTATACAGAAGGATGCTAAGATATAATATTTAATATTATAAAACATAGTTTTCTATTACTGAGGCCACCACCTGTTGTGTTCTACTACCACAACCGCAGAGAGATCTGCGGTTTTTGTATTTTTTCGATTAAGGCGATTGTTAGAGAAAAAAAGCCTGCCGACATTTTAGTCTGCAGGCACTAGCCATTATTAATAGCCATTAATGAATCTGTAAGGAGGAGAATTAGGTATGCTGACTTAACATTGATTGGGACTGACTATAGGATGCTTCCAGCTGCTGGTTTGGTTCATCATAAGGATTCATCCAATCACGGCTGATCATTAAGTTGGCCAAAGACTCATGTTCACAAACTTTCTGAGTGACAAAGCCGCCTAGAATAGATCTTAGTTCTGGAGTTGTGGCAATTAGAGTTGCTGCCAGATAACCTTGAGCACCTGCCGCTGCTGATGCCATAAGACTATAAGATAGAGTCTGATCGGCTGGTTGATCGGTAGCTTCACCAAAAACCCGATTTATAATGTTGCTCATGCTACTGTATACCTCCTGTAATAACACGATTTTCGGTTAGAAACTGCTGCAGAGTACGGATACGAGATTCGCTTGATTGGATGCCGGTTTCGGTCATTCTCTTCAAATCCTGGTCTTTGACGGCACTGTATACTGCTTTTGAAATAGCCAGCCCATTAGTCTCTGCTCGGAGCAAAGTGCTTAATGCCAGCATCTCATCCTGACTTAAATTGCGCATGGTTTACCTCCCTTTATAGTTTAAAGCTAAAGCTATTATTCCTTATTGGCATTTCTAATATG
>CAZXIR010000229.1:0-3520 GCA_964640845.1 uncultured Syntrophomonas sp. | reverse complement strand
GTGTGGGCGATGGTATCTTTGAGCCGGATAGGGACATTACCCGGGCTGAGTTTGTGGCCATAATAGTAAGAGCATTGGGACTGTCACCTGGAATGGGCGCTAATCCCTTTACTGATGTAAAAGACTCAGACTGGTATAGAGACTTTGTTTCAACTGCTGTGGACTATAAGCTTATCTCCGGCTACGGCAACGGTAAATTCGGTCCCAGCGACAAAATTACCCGTGAGCAGGCCATGACCATGATCGGAAGAGCCATGACTATCACCGGGCTAAAAGTGGAACTCTCAGCCGACACAGTTAATACGATCTTAACCGGCTTCCAAGATGCCAACCAATCAGCCGACTATGCCAGAAACAGCATTGCCGCCTGCATAGAAGCCAATATTATATCCGGAAGAAACGGCAATCAAATTGCCCCCCAAGACAACATCACCCGAGCCGAAGTAGCCCTAATAGTAAAACGGCTCCTACAAAACTCCAATCTAATATAGGTTCGTGCCAGGAACCTAACTTTCTAAGTTACTTGAAAATTTTGTCGAAGTAATCCCCAGGGCCGGATGGCTGCCTGCATCTGCGAATTCGCGGGTGCAGGTTTTTTCGTGCCCGGGTGTAGGCGCCCAAGTCACCTGGTCCATTCCGCTGGAGGCGTAGGCTATCGGTCGGGGGGAGCACTCGCTGATTGCCCTTGCACATATCCGGGATCCGGGGAGAGTCAACCCCGGTCAGGGTTCTTCCTCAAGTTCTTGGAAGGCCTCATCGATGATTTGTTGGGCCAGTCCCCAGAGAATGGGAGAGCTGTGTTCTATGACCTTATTGCGTTCCAGAACCTGCTCCTTGCGGATGTTATACTTTCTCCAGGTGTGGCCATTGGTAAAGTAGTTGTGCAACAGAGGCTGAAGGCGATCCAGGGAAGCTGCAAAACAGGCCTCCGGTGTCCGGCGTTCCTCAAACTCCTGCCACAGAGACTGAAACTCCTGGGCCTGATCAGGTGGCAGAATTCCAAAAATTCGATCAGCCGCTTTCTGTTCCTCGGTTAGCTTATCCTCTCGCTGATCGTAGCAAAAGGTATCGCCAGCGTCTATTTCAACCACATCATGTAGCAATACCATTTTAATTACCCGCAAAAGATTTAATTTATCGGCCACGTGTTCTGACAGAATCAGGGCCATAATGGCCAAGTGCCAGGAATGTTCGGCATCGTTTTCATTGCGGGTGCCATTGATTAACAGGGTTTGACGAAATACATGTTTTACTTTGTCAATCTCCACAATAAAGTCGATCTGCTGTTGTAATCTTGTCTTATCAACCATTATTATCCCTCCCAAGTAATTATACTACTGAAGTTGTCCTAGGGAACGGGGTTGTCGACAACTTTTTGCTTCTCGCGTAATTAGACTTACAAGCACGGGTGTTGTGTACCGCCTCACCGCCTCTTACCTGCACCATTGGCCCCCTATGCTTGCACTGCTGTCTCCGGGTTTGCATTCGACAATCTTCTCAAATAACTTAGTAAGTTAGGTTCCTGGCACGAAGAACTGTTATCTTATGCCGTAAAATGGTATTATAGGGGTGAAAATCTTGATTAACAGGGGGTTATTTTTTCTTTACACGGATTCAAAGCAAAACAAAATGCTTGTAACCAAACAAACTAAGTTATTTGAGAATTCGGTCGACCTGGGAAAGGGGCAACTTCTTAGGGACAGGAACCAAAGAAACTATGAAATACCTGAATAGAGTGGGAAGTATGCAGATGCCATAAAAATCTGTTCCCCTCTCCATTAATTGTCATAAAATAGTTTCCCAATATAGCCGAATATTATGACACATAACGCAAAAGTGACCATAGCAGCCCCGGATCAACTAATCAACGTTGTTCATAAGAACAAACTGTCTGCCATAATGGGTTGGTGTCAAGCTCAAGCAATGATTACCGTTCCCCCTGCCCTTCGACAATCTTCTCAAATAACTTAGTAAGTTAGGTTCCTGGCACCAAAAATAAGGGGGATGACAATGACTGTTCGTGAGGCAGTGTTAGGGGCTATTAGAGAAGGTCAAGGCCAATGGGTGTCGGGGGAGGCATTAAGTAAAAATTTAAATGTGACCAGGACTACGGTTTGGAAGCAGATAAAAACCCTTCGGGCAGAGGGATATGCAATTGAGTCTTCTCCCAAAAAGGGGTATCGCTTGTCAGTATTTCCCGATATTTTATCTCCTGAAGAGGTGCGGGCGGGACTGGAAACCATCGCTTTTGGACAAGAACATTATTATTATTTCAACGAGATTGACTCCACTAATAATTATACCAAACAGTTGGCCGCTGATGGTTACCCGGAAGGGACGGTGGTCATCGCCGAACGGCAAACCGCAGGGCGGGGGCGTCGAGGGCGGCAATGGCACTCGGAGCCGGGCCAGGGCATCTTTGTGTCGTTGATTTTGAGGCCCCCATTACCAGTCAAGGAACTTTCCCGGGTTACTATGTTCATTGCCGTGGCCATTGTTGAAACCTTAAACCAAGTGGGGATAAAGTCGGGCATCAAATGGCCTAATGATGTGCTTATAAACGGCCGAAAAATTGCCGGAATACTGACTGAGGCAGTTACGGATATGGATGGTATTGAATATATTGTGACCGGTATTGGCTTAAACGTTAATACCCTTATTAAAGATTTCCCGGAAGAGTTTCGCAGCATTGCCACATCGGTCCGGGAGGAAGCCGGGCACATTGTTCCCCGGGTTGAGCTTTTGCGGGTGCTTCTGCTGCAGTTGGAGAACCGCTACCAGCAGTTAATATCAGGTGGATTCAATGAAATATTGGAAAAGGTAAGAAGCTTATCACTGGTAATAGGTCATGATATAAAAATAGACAGTGTTAACGGAGTAACTGACGGTCGGGCTATCGATATTGATACCAATGGTTTTCTAATGGTTCGGGATGATATGGGCAATATTTATTGGTATGTAAACAGCACTGCCTATCCTACGCGGTATACTCCCATTGGGGCTGGATTAGACCCAGGCAGCCGCACGGGTTCTTTTAGCGGATTCATGCGCTGGGGTGATGGAACATCGACATTGTACACCAGTGATAATCGTACCCGTAAGTTTGCGGCGAGTGGATATGTCATCGAAGACGGCGACCGAAATGGAAACAAAATCATCTATGTGCGGGATACAGATAATTTTGTAACCCAAATTCAAATCCCTGTGGAATCGGGGTATAGTCGTACGATCACGATCAATTACGCAATATATTATACAGATCAAAACAATGTCCAATACAAGCGGTTGAATTATATCCAATACCCAGATGGTATCAAGTATACCTACACCTATAATTCCACATCCACCAACTTTTACCTCACGCAAATTACCGTTACCGATAGCAGTAATACCGTCCTGGATTTCTGGACCTATGAGTATGAGAGCCTGACAGGTAAGGTTGTTCATACCGTGTACAGCAATAATGGGACCAATACCAATGTTCTCTGGCGTCTCATGCGCATCAAGGATCGCAATGGGG
>CAZXIR010000228.1:0-3556 GCA_964640845.1 uncultured Syntrophomonas sp. | reverse complement strand
GCATCGGTCTCCAAAACCGAGGGCTGCAGGTTCGATTCCTGTCTCCCCTGCCATTTATTATTAATCCAAATTTCGCAAATCACAACAGAGAATTTTTATAGAAAAAAGGCCAGTGTTTCTAACAAGAAACTCCGACCTTTTTTATATTTTTAGATCTAGCTTAAGACAGTCCTGTTCGGTTTTTCCATCACCTTGTTTCACCTATTACCTCATTAAATCCTTGCGATATCTTGTTTAAGAAAATTCTTTTTCGACTTCCTGGCGCAGTTTATTTTTTTCAATCTTACCCAGAGGAGTCATGGGTAGGGTATTTCGAAAAATATATTTCCGGGGTATTTTATAATCAGCCAAGTAACCCTTTAGGTACTCCTGAATAGCCTTGCCATCCAGACTAACCCCGGGCTGAGGAACTACATAAGCTCTTCCCACTTCACCCATTATTTGATGAGGCTCGGAGACTACCGATACTAGCATAACTCCAGGATACCTGGATATCTGCTCCTCGATTTCAGCTGGATACACATTATATCCTCCGGTAATATACATATCTTTCAGCCGTCCTACCAAACGTAAATCTTCATTCTCATCCAGGAGGCCAACGTCACCGGAATAAAACCACCCTTCATCATCAAAAGCAGCGGCAGTTGCTTCAGGCATATTATAGTATTCCTTAAAAACATTGGGACCTCTATAGGCAATTTCTCCCGGAGTGCCATGAGGCACTTCCTGGCGTTTCTCATCAACAATCTTTAATTCCCACTCCGGAGGACATTTGCCCACGGTTAAATTGAGATTCTCCACACTGGCTCCCGGATCAGAATAGGTACTCAGTCCTGAAGTCTCTGTCATTCCCATGGGATTACATACATAGGGGGTTAGTTCTTTGATTTTGGCCAGTATATCCCGGGGGGCAGGTGCTCCTCCGATTTGGCAGAATCGTATGCAGGATGTGTCATAATCATTGAAATTAGGCAGGGCGAAAGTCATGGCCCACATGGCCGGAACTCCCGATTTCATTGGTGGGCGATACTTTTCTAAGAGCTCCATTCCTCTTTTGGCATCAAAGGGTCCGGTTAATACTACTGCACAACCGGCAATGATAGGGGTGGCACCATATTGGGTAGCACCACTGACATGATTCACAGGAGATGAAGTCAGAACATATTCCCCTGCTTGCATTCCGTCAGGCAAATGAAATTCATCTTTTTGAACTAAGGACATAGAAATAACATTGCGGTGAGTTAGCAAGGCTCCTTTGGGTTTGCCAGTGGTACCGGAAGTGTATACTATTATTAAACCATCATCAGCCCCAACGTGAGCTTCTCTTTCCTGTAAAGCCTGATCATAAGCTGAATAGTCACCTTGCATTATTTCCTGGTAGGATAGGGCATTGGGTAGGATTGGCTGGCCATCTATCACCCAAACCCCCTTAACTGATGGACAATTTTTAAGGGCTTGACCCAGACGTTCCTGATAATTGATATCTCCTAGACTGTATTGACACAAAATATATTTGGGCTGGCAGTTATTAATTATGTACTCCATTTCAGGAGCAGTGTTGCGGACGTTCATTCCTGCGATTATGGCCCCGGTCATGGAAGCAGCCATATACAGAATAAAGAATTCTGGTCGCCCCACCGTTACATAAGCAATACGGTCCCCTTTCTGAATCCCGATCGACAACATGTATTGGGCCAGTTGCCGGGCATTCCGGTAAAAATCTCGGTACGATAAGTTTTGATCCTCGTAAATCAAAGCCTCATTATCAGGTATCTCATTGGCCCATTTTTTTAAATATTCTGAAAATCTTGACGATGCTCCTTCCAAACGATTCCCGCTTCTATTTGGCAATATCATTCACTCCTTTACACATATGGTCATCACTAGTCAAATTCAATGCACTGTAATTAGTTCTTCATATGCTGCAGTATTATGGCAACTGATGCGTTGGAGTCCCCTGTCCGGTTTTCGACGCATTCAAGGATAATCCCTTCTTATATTTCAATAGATTTATACTCATTTTTGCATATTCTGCCAGGAAATCGTCTTTAAATATTATGTTGACGTATAAGCATACCGATAAGCTCCATAACAGAAATCAATTCCAGGAACATTAACCTTGATACCGGGTTTCATCCTAATGCACTTGACCGCATGAATACATAAAGCCTAAAGAAGGAAGGCTTCACCAAAAAGCCTTAGATATAAAAAATAGGCTCAACCTTCAGCTTAGTCTGAAGGTTGAGCCTGAAAAATCAAATATTTCCGCCCTATTCTCCAAATATCTCAGGATACTTGTTAATGAATTGACTCTGTAACTCTTCATCATAATCAAAGGTGGCAAAGTAGTCTGCCGGAGTTTCCGCCCGACGTATTAATTCACTGGACCCGTCTTCTTTCAGCAGCACTTCGGCTGAGCGCAGTTTGCCATTGTAATTATATCCCATCGCATATCCATGGGCTCCCGTGTCATGCAGCACTAGCAGGTCTCCAATATCGATTTTAGGCAGCATGCGGTCGATGGCAAATTTGTCATTATTTTCACACAGGCCACCGGTAATGTCGTATTTGTAATCCAGGGGTTGATCTTCCTTACCCATTACCGTGATATGGTGATACGCTCCATACATAGCCGGACGCATCAAGTTGGCGGCACAGGCATCCAAGCCTATGTACTCCTTATGAATGTGTTTTTCATGGATAGCTTTAGCCACTAGACAGCCATAGGGACCGGCCATATACCTGCCTAATTCCGTAAATATGGCCACGTCATCCATTCCTGCGGGGACAAGTATGTCCTCATATGCTTTGCGCACCTCTTGAGCAATAGCGAAAATATCAGCAGTATCCTGCTCCGGCCGATAAGGTATGCCAATCCCACCGGAGAAATTAATGAAGGAAATATGAGCACCGGTTTCCTGTTTTAATTCTACCGCAGTTTGGAAGAGAATTTTGGCTAAAATTGGGTAGTACTCATTATCTGTAGTGTTGCTGGCTAAAAAGGCGTGCAATCCAAAGTGCTTGACTCCTTTTTCCTTCAGCATCTTAAAGCCCTCTGTCAACTGTGGTCGGGTAAAGCCATACTTGGCTTCCCCGGGAGTATCCATTATAGCGTTATTTATAGTGAAATCACCACCCGGATTATATCGGCAGCTGATGGTTTCCGGGATTCCAGCCACCCGTTCCAGAAAATCTATATGAGTTATATCATCCAGATTTATGGTAGCATCAAGTTTACGGGCAAGAATAAAATCCTCCGGTGGAGTTACATTTGATGAAAACATAATTTCATTTTCACTAAAACCTAATGCATCAGATATCATAAGTTCTGTATAAGATGAACAGTCTACACCACAGCCTTCTTCTTTTAATATCTTTAATATGGTTGGATTGGGTGTGGCCTTAACTGCGAAATACTCTTTAAATCCCTTATTCCACGCAAATGCCTTATGTAATCTGCGAGCGTTTTCTCTGATACCCTTTTCATCGTATAAATGAAACGGGGTGGGGTATTTTTCTGTAATCTCTTTTAATTGATCCAGGTTAACAAATGGTT
>CAZXIR010000227.1:0-3557 GCA_964640845.1 uncultured Syntrophomonas sp. | reverse complement strand
ATGCACCCTTGGGTGTACTATTACGCAAAATGAAGCAAAAACCATACCCAGAAGCAGCCTGAAAATTCCCCAAAACGCCAAAAATCCCAGTAATACTGGGCTTTGCATTGTTTTTATTCGTTCTCTAGTAACTTTGTTACATCAGTTCCACATTTTTTGCATTTACCCTTAAGTAAAACGCCATATTTATCATCGTGCAATGTGTACTGAATAATTGTAGTTCCACCACAATTAGAGCAGAATACATTATTAACGAGCGATTCTTGTATATTTTTAGGAAGCTTAGCCCATTTTTGTGCAGCTTTGAAATCTGTTATTGTCAAAGGTAATCCCCCTTCAGCTTATTAGAGATTAGAAAATAGGCATGGCAATACTGACCATGCCCGAATTCTCCAAAGTGTTCAGTGTTTTATTCCATTCATTCACTTATCTAAGGATTTTTACATAACAAGTTCGCGAACGGGGACCATCAAACTCACAGAAATATATGCCCTGCCAGCGGCCCAGAAGTAATTTCCCTTCATGAATTATTACCGTTTGAGATGAGCCTACCGTACTGGCTTTCAAGTGCGCGGCAGAATTCCCCTCAAAGTGCTGGTCTCCAGGCATATCCCAGGGGTAAATCTCATCAAGTCTGCGCAGTATATCTTTTTGAACATCTGGATCAGCATTTTCATTAATGGTTATACCGGCAGTAGTATGGGATGAATATACTACTGCAAGCCCATCTTGTATATTTGCTTTAGCAACCAGGTCCTCAATTTGGGACGTTATGTCGATCATTTCGTCCCTTCTCTTGCTCTGAAGACGTATCTCATGAATCATTTGTTTTCTCCTGCTTACTTTCCAGTTTTATAAAGCTATATTTAGGCCTTCCGATAAACATTTAGGCCGATTTTAACATCCTCTTTTCCTGGAATAGACACGTTGCCTTCGGTCGAGCCAATAATAATGCTCTTTCCTGACGACGATTTGCCAAATTCTTTTGATACATCAACCGTTATGGTCAGTATATTGCCGTCCAGCTTCATTTCACAGTTTTTCATAGAAATTCCCCCCTATATATATTTTAACACCCATAATAACGTACTACCCAAGATAGACATTCTCATTATTCCAATCTAAATACTACCGCCTATAGGTTAAACGCTCTCATTCTGGCACATTAGCTTGGTCTGTTCCATGACGATATCTACGGCTTTTGCGGTTTTATCAGGTGGATACCCGTATTTCTTGAGCAGTCGTTTAATAGTCATTTTCATTCTCGCCTGCACACTTTCACGGATCGCCCCTTTTTCGCTGGAACGGATATCTCGAATACGTTCCAAAAGCTCTTTCCAATAGTTGCCGGCGCCTGCTTTCTTCAAGAGGTCGTCGTTCATTGTAAAACCTTTTATAAGATACTCTCGCAGTCGTTCAGTTGCCCAAATACGAAATTGAGTGCCCCGCAAAGATCTTACACGGTAGCCGACAGAGATAATAACATCGAGATTGTAGTATGTTACCATCCTCTCGACGTTTCTCTGTCCTTCATTTTGAACTGTTGCATAATTTGCAACAGTTGCCGTTTCCTCCAACTCAGCCGGATATACCTTTTGCATTTCCGCTATGACATTTATAATCCGTTTTTATTCCTGGTTTAGCTGCAATGTGCTCACCTCACGTTAGACCTAGTTCCAGTAAAATGAAAACTTTAAGTAAGCTATCTTTGATTAAAACCCAGGTTAGTTTAAATAATATATTGTCGAACTACGACTTCTCCATTTTCAATTATCAATTCAAAATCATCATGAGTTTCTCTGTTAGCCAATTTATATTTCGCAATTTGTGACTTTGCAAGTTCATAGCCTGATGGATCAATCCATATTATAATATCATCTTGCAGTATGGGTATTACTTTATAGTATCCTTTTTCGCCAGTTGATTGAGTCAGCCTAGCTTGAAAAGATCTACGACGTAATCTTTTTGGTATTGACTGTGAAAGACTTCCCTGCCATTTGAGAAATAATTGTGGATCTATTAAATTATCTGCTTCTGAAGCACCGTAAAACTTCTCCAACCACGTATTAAATTCGATTCGTAATTTATCAGCTTCTTTACGTGTTTTAGCAATACCTTGTGCTAATGAAAAAGCAACAAGCGGATCAAGGGTACCCCATCGCAGTAGTTCTCTAGCCCAAAAGCCGAACCAGGGAAGGCCTGTAGTCTTTCGCCAAAATTCGAGGGTAGGAACTAATAATGGATCTCCGACACCTTTAGACCAAGCATCAGCAACAACTGCGCCGATTGCTAAACCCAGCCGGAATTCAAGATTATCTGATACGAATCGCTGCCAAGCCCTTAAATCCCTTGGTTCAGGTCCATGTTCATGGTTTTCTGTCATCCACCAAGCAAGAACATCTTTCCACTTGTTTAAAAGATCCTGATCTTTTATTGTGCGTCGAATACGGAAACCAAAACCTCTATCACCTGCAATAATGGAGCCTATAGATTCGAATATAGAAAGACGATCACTTTCGCTCATATTTCCATATGATTTAGCAGATTCAATAATCTGATAGATTACAGGTGCTACTTGTTCAAAACGTCTACCTATGTAGGGTGGAAATCCATATTGATATAATCGTTCCCTTTCGTCTGCATTCGGGTATATGTTGTTAATTATTGCAGAGCCACGTCTTATGAATACTTGTTCAAGCCATGACTCCTGTACAGCAGCAATATTAGTGAATGTTTTTTGCCATACTTCAGCTAATTTCTTTTCCACATAATGTGAATCTAAGCTATTAGCATGATAATCAATAAGTTCATGTAATGTGCTCAATAGTATACTGTCCAATTCATCTATGCTATCTGCTAATTTTGCCGAGTTTGAGTCTGCCCCAGTACCAGCATTTTCAGCAATTTCTTGCGGTGTTATGGTTTCAAGCCATTCGAGAAATTGTTCGAATTTGAACCCAAAAGTATTGCTAACTTGGTATGCTATATAATTTATTAACAAGGCTAATGGACTATGAACCCTGTCTTGATTAGTATTTTGAGCCTCCTGTAGTCTCTGAATTAAATTATAATAATCAGAATTCATAGTTTTAACTTGACCTCTTTGAGTTTTGATAGTTGATGGAGCTGTTGATGAATATCGCTGTGGTACTGCTACCAAAGAAATTCCTTCCAATCCATTTGTTGATCCAGGGCGTCCTGCTCTGCCTGCAAGATTGCTGAATTCAGACACACTTAAAGGGTTATCTTGAAGAGTATTTGTTGCTGAATCAAACGTTCTACGTTTAAGGGAAGACAAAAATATTAAATCAAAAGGGAGGTTTACACCTTCAGTTAGTGTTGCGGTGGCAACTGTAATAGGACAAATACGGCGTTCTATTAAGTCTGTCATTAGTCTTCTTAATCGTTGGGGCATTTGTCCGTGGTTGCTAGCTATGCCCCTATCAAGAAGAAATACTTCAAAAGAGTTAATTCCACAATAGTCAATACAGGCTGCACGAGTCCAGAGCTGAAGCATAATATTTTTCATTGACTAACAATCTTCAATATTATACCAA
>CAZXIR010000226.1:1841-3578 GCA_964640845.1 uncultured Syntrophomonas sp. | reverse complement strand
TGAAGAATGGCGTCTGCAATATCATTGGATTTCTTTGAAACAATAATTACTGTTTTCTTGGATATGAAGCCAGAAGTAACGCTGTCAATCATCTTGGAACTGACAAACATGGTCAAGGCTGAATAAAGGGTCAATTCGATGCTGCTGGTAATAAGCGCTGCCGCTAAGACTAGACCATTGGTAACAAATATGGTAGTTCCAAAGTTTACTCCCCATAGCCGATGTACGATACCGGCTATAATATCCAAACCGCCTGTGGACCCCCGGTGCATTAAAGCTAGTCCTACTCCCACCCCGTTTAAGGTTCCGCCCAGCAGTGCCGAAAGAAGGATGTCATCAACTGCCAGTTTCATATGAATGGGTTCAAGAAGGGCTAAAAAGCCGGACAGGCTGATCATGCCAATGAAACTGTAGAGTGTAAAGCGTCTGCTGGCTAACTTATACCCGGCTATGAATACGGGAATATTCAAGCCCATGTACCATAACCAGATAGGATAGGAAACGACAAAATGCAAAATTATGGCAACTCCACTTAAGCCGCCCGTAAGCAGCCTGGCCGGCACGACGACAAAATGAATGCCAATTGCAATTATCAGCGAGGCAAAGATTATGCCTATAATATCCTTGAATGAAATTCGTTCTAATGCTAACAACTTGGGCATATTATTCTCCTTACATGAATAATGGACACTGTAAGTTCGCGAAACTGAATCTCGGTCTAGTGGTGAGGAAGCATGCATGATATATGCCATTCACTACATCTTCAGTAGCATATCTCAGGTATTTTTATTCTAGCATCTAAAGGCTGAAAAAACCTGTAATATATTGCCATATCCAATGACAGTTTAAAGGGTTGGTTATATTTTCTCCCAAAAAAGAAAAATAAGTCCGGTGAATCTTGGGGAATTAAAGTGGAGATCTTTTGTAACCAGTGAGCGCCGGCCTTGTTTGCCCTCCCAGAGCTTTGTGAAGATGCAAACAACGGCATTAAAATTGACTTGAGACTGGTTTTGCAGTAAACAATTAATCCTGAAAATGTAAGAGAGCTAGCATTGTGGTTTTATGCCAGCTCTCTTACTTTGGAGATTGGTTAGGGTACAATTGCGTACCTCCCTTGTGGATTAATCACCCTTTAGTTTAGGTCCGAGTTCCTACCAGATTTTCTTTTAGATTCTTCCAGGGTAGATAAACATCTACTGATCTGCTTTCCTTCTAAATCTCTTTCAGAACTTTTTCTTCAACTCAAGGGTAATTTTTGGATTACCGGTTTCCCTTATCGCCTTGACTCATTCTTACCTTTCGGTTTTAGCTCTCAGTTCTCATTCAAGCCATAATTTTAGAGTTTTCTATTGCCGTATCTTTGAAATTTTACTTCATCGACAGGCAATACTGCTAAAACTTTCTCTTACAAGAACCAGCTTTCATCTTCCAGGAAGACTGTTTAGGCTTTCAGGTTCACCTTCATCCTATATATCACCCGCTTAGAGATTGGTTTTGTTCCTATCCAAGTTACTTTTAGAGGTACCAAGACTTGGTGAATTTTCATCATCCTGTCTTTTAGATTCCTGCTAAAATTCACTTTTATAAGAACTTATCCTAATCTTTAGGGTGTATAACAGGATATAAGTCATCCTTAAATCCTGGTAACTATAGTTTATGCACCAGATAGGTAATTGTCAACAAATTATCAGACAATTGTGACGTTCGTGAATGTTATCTTTTTCTTAAGCAAACAAG
>CAZXIR010000226.1:0-1741 GCA_964640845.1 uncultured Syntrophomonas sp. | reverse complement strand
AATTATCAGACAATTGTGACGTTCGTGAATGTTATCTTTTTCTTAAGCAAACAAGACGCTGACGACCAGGGGGACGGTTCTTGTTTGCCCTGCGGGAAATGCATATTCTTATCAGATTTGACAATATTAAAGATAGAATCCGGTGTATGGCAGTTGATCCTGTTTTGATCTTAGAACTATACAGGGCCAAATTAGTCCGGAGGTGTTGGATATTAAAGCCTGTAGATGGTTTAAGCTTATTATTGTGCTGAGTTTTCTATCAATCAGCTTATTTTCCCACCTGGAGGGAGTGAAGGCACAACAACCGTCGGTGGTATATACGATGCGAGTTGAAGATACGGTGACGGCCGGAACGGCCCAGTATCTAGTGCGAGGTATAGAAGAGGCCCAGAACAATGATGCTCAGGCAGTAGTAATTTTGTTAAATACTCCCGGGGGGTTGGTTAACGCCACACTGGACATTATCCAAGCTATTGATGCAGCCGAGATTCCGGTTATTACTTACGTAAGCCCTCGGGGTGGAATTGCTGCTTCGGCGGGTACTTTTATACTTCTCAGCGGTCATGTGGCCTCTATGTCACCGGGGACCACCTGTGGCGCGGCCATGCCAGTTACGGTGGGTGGTACCGGGCAAAAACCTGAGGCGGCCGACCAGAAGACCATCAATTTTTTGGCCGGACATATGAAAAGCATAGCTCGGGAAAAGGGCCGTCCGGAAGATGTAGCCGAGCTATTTGTTACCCAAAACCTTACCCTTACAGCGGATGAGGCTCTTGATAGGGGGGTAATAGATCTGATCGCCGATGATACTGCCCAGATGCTTAATAACCTAAATGGTCTGGAGGTTGAAACGCGGCGGGGTATGGTAGTTTTAAATACATCCAATGCCACTATTGAAGAGATTCCGATAAATATAAATGAAAGGCTTATTAATATAATCAGTGATCCCTCGTTAGCGGCGGTATTTATCATGTTGGGTATATATGGTTTGATTATTGGCTTTTCGTCACCAGGCTATTTTCTTCCGGAGGTAATGGGTGGGATTTTGCTGATCACTGGTTTGTATGGAGTAGGGCTGTTTCAAGTTAATGTTGCGGCCGGACTATTGATCTTGTTGGGTATAGGATTGCTGGTGGCGGAGGCTTTTACTCCTACCTATGGGATTCTTGGTACTGGAGGGGTGATAGGAATAGTGTTAGGTATATTGTTGTTTCCGGTAGAGCCTTTGATGCCAGCAACTTGGTTTGTGCAATTGAAGGTCCTAGCTATCGGTACTGGCGTGCTTACTGGTATTCTGTTGGTAATCATATTAATAGGTATACTGCGCATACGCAAGCTTAAACCGATGCAGGATGAGAATGAGTCTATTTATGCCGGGGCTTATGTAATAAATGATCTGAATCCCTATGGGCAGGTAAAAGTGAGAGGTGAAATATGGAAGGCAAAATCCAAAAGCGGGGAAATAATTGAGTCAGGCCAGGAAGTTCAGGTTATTGAGCGCCAGGGAATACTGCTCATTGTGGAGTTGGTGGAATAGTAACTTAAGTCCTATTGATGAGATGTCAAGTAAAGATTTTGTATAATTGGAAAATTAGCTGATCACGTCCTTGGAAAAGTGTAGTTCACTTTATCAGAGCAGCTATGTGGGACTGTTTCTTAACAAAAGTTAATTTCACAAAACTCTCGACTAGATAAAACAACGCAATTGGAAATAGAATTTAAGAGGAGGGATAATTGGATA
>CAZXIR010000225.1:0-3590 GCA_964640845.1 uncultured Syntrophomonas sp. | reverse complement strand
TTAAGTCATCATCAAAAAGTGTAAACATTTCTCCACGGTCTATATATTTGTCAATCATACTTTCTTGCTCATCGGCAAGCAGCAACAAATTTATATATTGCTTTTTGTTTTCTGTTATCTGCTTAATTATCATGCTACTGATATTTCTCCTAATATAAATAATAAGAAATTCACATTGATCGTTCATATACCCATTGTTAGCCTACTGGGCAGCCTTAAATATGGATTAGGGGAAGTTCAATAATTTCTATAGTCATTCAAATTATGCTCAATATAGGCACATGTTTTTTGGATACCGTTATTATTTCTTTTCAACGGGCAACCACACTTCGCATCTGTAGTCCTCCGACTGTTGGTCTCCTTCAAAATAGACTTCGATATCAGGAGCATTGGCGTAATCGTAACCGGAATTGGGCAGCCATTCGCTCACAATACGCTTTTGCAGATTTTGTATAGCATCGGGCATGGCCCCGATACTTTCAAAGATAGCCCATGTGCATTCGGGGACGTGATACTCAGTCATATCTTCGGGCGTTTCTTGATCAGTCGCCACAGCAATGTAATAATCGAAATCCTTGCCGTTCATGCAGGCACTTACCCCAAGGACACCCTTCGGTTCCCGGTCCATCAAGGTGCACAGTCTCGGAATAACCCCGCTTTGCGCTGTCTTTTGCCAAAACAGCGGCACATTAGCGAAGCATTCTTCGATGTTCATGGAATAATGCTCTCTGACCCCTGCAATTTTGAAAGCGCCCTTTTTCTCGATTCTGTAGTTCATTTCAGCCTCTCCTTTGATCGTTATTTTGAAGCTGATGGGCGGATAGGCTTTCAGCGTCACCCCTCCTGCTCTTGCGGCGGACGGGGCCATACCGTGAACACTCTGAAAAGCACGATTGAAAGCGGTTGGCGATTCATATCCGTATTTGAGCGCAATGTCGATAATTTTTTCATCGCTGTTTTGCAAATCGAATACCGCTTTGGTCATCTTCCTCCTGCGGATATACTCGGAAAGAGGCAGATCCGCCAGATAAGAGAACATGCGCTGAAAATGAAATGATGAACAGCGTGCGATCTGGGCAACGCGCTCCAAGTCGATTTCATCCTCAAAATGTTCCTCCATGTAGTTTACCGCTTCATTCAGACAACTGAGCCATTCCATTCCATCACCTCCCAACAAAGTATATTAAAACCCATATTAAACGTCCTCTCTTTTCCTGCACTGATATGAGAGGCCAGCTGTTTAATAAGTATCAGACTTGACAGTACAATACAATTATTACAATAAGCCTGAGGAGTAAGGGAAGAACTATGGTCAAGACATTCAAAACCACTATCACATTTCTTAGCTTGGTCTTGGCTAAACCTTTCTGTCTCGTCCATACCTCAGCTATTATCCATGAAATACAAGAGCTTATTACCGCAATTGCCATAATGCTTAATGTAACCAATTGCCCAATAGGATCAATACCAGTATCTTGTAAATGAGATATTATTACATAATAACTATAGTATAAAATACCGAACAACCACAGCACAAATGCTGGCAAGTACGGATTTATAGGTTTTTTATCATAGAATTTGGTTATAAGAAGTGTAGGAATTATTCCAGCCGCTAAGAAAGCGACAATTACTATTAAAAATACCACGATTGTGGCCCTCCCGGTTTACATAAGGACATTGAGACCAATTACACTGCCTCCTGTATTATTATTTAACTATTTCTCCACTATGTTAAATATTCCCTTTAGTTTTTCTTATAAATTGGACCTCGGCGCCTGCCACCAACTTATCAACCCCCATGATCAGGGAACACAAGCGAGTATGAAAATTTAGAGCTATGCAGAGCGGGCGGTCAGAGACCGCCCCTACTACAAGCATTTGGCGATTAGAAACACGTAAATCGGGAACCATTTTCGTGTGAAATAATTGGCGATAGAACCACTGGGTAAATCGGGATAAACCATTTTCGTAAATATTGAATGTCCTGGCATTTGGCTGACCTGTATATTTGCAGTTTACTAGTGGATTAATTATAAACAAAAATGGAGAGCCTAGTTTAAGCCATATTTTTCACCAAGTAGATAGGTGCCCGTGCTGTTGTCATATTCCACATATTGTGATATAAACTAATTAGGAGCTGTAGGGGACCTGAAGCCCCAAAAGCGATCAACAAGAATATCTCGTTGTAATAGAGTCGACTTTCCCTTACGGGATGTTCGGCTCTATCTCACTATGAGAGCCAATGTAAACAATATGACAGTTGCAAATAAAATAACTTCATATATATTCACATTATCACCCCCTCATGCCGATCACAATCAGGGGGTTCCCCTACAACTCTACCATTTATTGTAACAAACATTTGTTCTTAATGTATATAGTCGTAATAATACCTTTGGCAGGGAGGAACTTATTTCTGCTAGTTGGTTGTTTTTCTCATTTGCTAACTCTCAACCATTGATCGATTCCTGGGCGAAAGATGCCATGATGCTCATCAAGATGACCTCGGTGCCTGCCACCAACTTATTAAGGTTTCAGCTTCTCATCAAACTTCAGAATATATTGATTTCCGGACTGATGTTTAAGTGTATAGTTGATTGACAGTGTTACCGCAATGCTATTTCTGACCGCTTGCTCGTTTATAGGGTCGGAACATTTAAGCAGAAACCCCGTATCGATCTTGACTCCATGCCCGGTAATATTCAAAGCGCTTACTTCTACAACCGTTCCGGAAGCCGAATTTGCTCAGAAAGCTGTAATGTAATAGACCGCCATCCCCGTTGCTCCCACTACTATTAATGCAAGAGTTATACGTAAGCGTCAAACACTGACTGACAGGCCTATTTATTAAAATTATGGTCAGGCTCTTCCTGCCAGCCATTCATCAAGAGCGTTGGAGATTTCATTCCTAAACTCTTCATCTGATAGACCAAGATCAGCTACCCGCTCATATGCCCGATCTATAGTATGAGCAAACCTATCCGCAAATCTGCTGTTCTCAAGCTCCATATGGGGAAAATGCTCTATCACATAGGCAGAGTAATCCAAATCAAAAAAATAACGTTCCAAATCGCCATTTACGAAATCCGAGATGAAATCAATCATAAATGCCGTATGCTTTTTAAAATTCATCAATCTTCCTCCCAGGCATATTTTTCAGATTTTGTTTCCTTTGGCTTCGGTGTAAATACCTTCTGTGGTAATGCTGCACTGCCGGGAAGAAAATCTTCAATTGTGGAGGCATAGCCAGGTTTCCCAAGGTTAGGAGCATTAGTAAAAATCCACGCCAAATATTCAAATGGATTCAGGCCGTTTTCCCTTGCGGTCACAACAAGACTATAATATACTGCGCTGGCTCTCGCACCGTTTGGCGTGTTGCTGAAAAGCCAGTTCTTACGCCCGATAACAAAAGGCTTGATACTACGCTCCGCCCGGTTATTCGATATTTCCAGACGCCCATCCAGCAAATACCGTTCAAGATATTTGCGCTGGGATTGCGCATAATACGCTGCTTTGCCAAGAAGGGTATTGGGCAGGGCATTCAAGTGTTCAATCCAGTTGTAAAATTCATCTATCAGCGGCCTGGACAG
>CAZXIR010000224.1:0-3672 GCA_964640845.1 uncultured Syntrophomonas sp. | reverse complement strand
CGGTAGCCAGCGGCAGCAGTTCAGGAGAAGTCATCCTCATGGACGAGGTTACTCAGATAACTGTTGTTGTGAAAGCCAGGGATGGAATGACCGAGCGGTATTACACTCTGATAGTTACCCGCCCACCTGCTGAGAACCCTGAGCAGAACAATATCTTGAGTAGCAGTATATCGGTGCCGGCGGAGGATGCGGCAGAAGCGGAAGCAACAGTAGAGGCGGAAGAAGTGGCGGAAACAGTTGAGTCAGCAGAATTGGCCGACTCGGCACAATTTGAACCGACCCAAGCGAGCCAGCATTTAGTGGAGCTTAACTCTCAGATAGCGGGAGGTACGATCCAAGCCCATGCAGCAACAGCAGCAGCGGGGTCAACCGTAACCCTGACCATAACCCCGGAGGAAGGCTGGCAGTTGCAGGAAGGATCCCTGAAGTATAACGACGGGACAGAAGATCATGCCATCATCGGAGAGAGCTTTACCATGCCGGCCGGGGATGTGACAGTAACAGCAGAGTTTGCAGAAATTCCATCCCATGATGCTGCCTTAATCGACGAACTCCTTGACCATAACTCTAATGAAGCGAATCCATAAATTAAATCAATAACCAGCTAAGCTGATAACTATGGCAGGTTGGAAAATGTAACCTGCCATAGTCTTTTAGCTGGTTTGGGGTGTATATAGAAAAGATTTTATGGGTACCAGGAACTCCGCAAAAAAGAATTGTTCGAAACACACTTAATTAAATTTTTTTTGATAAAATAATTAGGTAAAGGTAAAATTATGCATTTATATACTAAGAAAAAAGGTGGTGCAAAATGGACGCACTGTTTCGGGTCAAACTGCAAATACCGGTAGTACAGCAAAAGCTGGCACCCCGTATTCGTATTGATCAAGAACTGAATGAAGGCCTGGGAGGAAAATTGACCCTGCTGGTTGCTCCGGCCGGATACGGAAAAACCACCGCGGTCGTAAAATGGACTGAGCAGTTAGATATACCAATTGTATGGTTTTCCATAGATAATTTGGACAATAGCTTTAAAAGATTCTGGAGTTATTTAATAGCGGCATTGGAGACCATACTTCCGGGTTTAGAGGAACGCTTCTCCCGGTATTTATATTCCGCGAATAATTTTGCCGCCGCCAGCATCGTGGCACCGCTAATAAACGAAATATATCAATATAAAAATAATTTTGTTCTGGTAATGGATGATTATCACCTTATAGAAGAGGCCTCGATCCATGAAAGTATGGCGCTTTTTCTAAAATATCTGCCCGACCATGCGCATCTGATCATAATCAGCCGCAACCAGCTGCCCTTTAACTCAGTGCGGCTTCAAACCATCGGCCATATTAAGGAATTAAGGCTTTCCGACCTGCAGTTTACCAGTGAGGAAATTGCCAGCTTATGCCAAGTAAAAGGTGTTTTGGCCACCATCAAGGAGGTAACGGATCTTGAAGCATGGACAGAAGGATGGGTGGCCGGATTATACCTGTTACTGGATGCGGCTGATAAAGACCAGGTAAGTCTTTCCATGCCAATAGGCGGTTCTTGTTCGGATCAGCGTATTGCCTCCTACCTTTCTGAGGAGGTTATTAAGCAATGGGGAGAGGCAGAAAATAGCTTCATGATGAAAACCTCAATCCTGCAGGCTCTTTCCGGTTCACTTTGCGATGCCCTGACCGGGCGAAAAGACGGTAAAGAAATGCTGCAAAGACTGGCTGATCGCAATGCCTTTATCATTGCATTTGATCATGAGGGCGGCTGGTATCGGTATCATCATTTGTTTGCGGAATTTCTGCAAAAGAAGCTGGATAGCAGCTTAGATATTGAAAAAAATAAACTCCACCAGCAGGCCGGGACTTGGTACGAAAGGAAAGGCCATTTTGCTGAGGCAATTGGACATTATCTCGAAGGACAGCACTATGAAAAAGCAGCAGACATTATTGAAGCAAAAGGCAGAGAAATGCTTAGAACTGGTGTTTCGGAAATTCTTATAAATTGGTTGAGCCTTTTGCCCCATGAGCTAGTAGAAGGCAGAGATCTCCTCTGTCTAACCTATGCTTGGGCGCTAATTATAACAAATAAAGAAAAAGAAGCAAAACACTGGGTCAATAAAGTAGAGATGCGCTTAAGCAACCCTTCAGCCCAATACCAGGATAAAGACTGGAAGAAACAGTTAAAGGTAGAGGTTGTGGCGGCCCAGGGTTTTATCGGGCTTATACAGCAAAACTTAATAAGTACAACCAAGTCTATGCTAAAATTTCAGGAAATTATGTGGCAAGGTAGTATTTTCCTTATGTCCGGAATCAATTTTAATATGGGAGGGGCCAGCGTAATAGGCGGGATGTTCGGCTTGAAAGGTCATCTGCATATCGTGGAAAAGGAATATTTGCCTATATATGAAAAGATCAGCACCTTTATGAAGATGCCTAATGCTTACATTCCTATTATGATGGGGGAAATACTCTTTGAACGGAATAGGATGGATGCGGCTGTTGCAATGTTGGCACAAGGGAGTAAGGAGGCTGAAGAGAGTAATGCAATAGGCTGTCTGGTTCCTTTAACAATTACCTATGCCAGGGTGTTGAAGAGCCGAGGTGATATTAAGGGTGCCTTTGCGGTCGTCCGGGATGGAGAGGAAAAATTAAAAAAAATGGGCGGTATGCACCTGATACCTATTCTTTATGCCTTTGAGACCAGGATAAGTATAGAAACAGGTGACCAGGAATGTATAGAAAGGTGGACGATGCGGAACTGCCTGGAAATTTTCGATAATCCCGGCCTGTCCAACATATTTGAATATTTTACTCTTGCCCGCGTACTTATGGTAAAAAAGGCCTTTGAGGACTCTTTACTGCTCTTAAACAAGCTAAAGCTTTTTGCAGAAAAGGAAAACAACTTGTTGTATTCTTTAGAAGTCCACATTCTGTTGGCAATTGTATACTATCACCAGGGACATACCCAAAAGGCTATGGATGCTTTGAAAACAGCCCTAAAGATGGGTGAGATGAATGGATATGAGAGAATTTTTATAGAGGAGGGTGTTCCTATGGCCGCCTTGCTCGGAAGATTTGTCAGAAGCGGTTTTAAGAAAGTATCGAGTGAGAAAACAGAACTGACAACGGACTCCAAAGACAATTTACACCAAAATAAGCAGGACCATCCTGCAGACCTTTTAGCGGTATCACCGGTCTATGTCAGAAGGTTATTAAAGTTTACCCGGGATTACTGTATAACTGTTAAAGTCTTCGGAAAGGAAAAAACCAAGACCGCAGGAAGCGCCAATACTAAAAAGATGTCACTGACCAAAAGAGAGAGGGAAATATTACACCTGCTTGATTCTGAGCTTACGAACGCAGAAATTGCCTGCACACTGGATATTTCAGTGAATACAGTAAAGGTAAACTGCTCCAATATCTACAGAAAACTGGAAGTCAGAAACCGTGATCAAGCAGTAAGAGTTGCCAGGGAATTAAAGCCCTAAATCTCCCCCCGGGGATGTATGAATCAAGCCTTCGCTTTCCATCAATGACAGCAACTGGATTAATTGCAGTTGATCTAAATCTGTATCGGCCCTGATTTTTTCAATAGTTTCTGTTCACGCAATACAAGGCTGATTTGATTTTACAGCCAATTACAGCAAAATGAAGTCATGCCCATGTAATCAATCACAAT
>CAZXIR010000223.1:0-3685 GCA_964640845.1 uncultured Syntrophomonas sp. | reverse complement strand
AGTAGCCCAACAAGGTTGGCGGATAAATATATTTTCCTGGCCACAACAGCGGTATTGCCAACTTCCAAAGATTCTTTAACAATCTAATCCTTGAATTCTTACGCGTAACTTTTACGTTGCATTTTGCCCCCTCTATTTTAGAGGTACAGATTAAGATGGTTTGTCCAAGCCGGTTAGGGGCTAAATAGTGATAAAGAAGTAATAATACAGAGAGCAATGTATCATACCTAATAATATAGAGCACTTAGGACGGTTGTATATGCATAATTGGTCGATCATACTGGAGGAAAATATATGCCGTCAATCAAATATAACAAACTAATCCGCGATCTAATTCCCCTGATAATTAAAAATTCCGGTAAAACAGCAGTAACTCGAACAGCAAATAATGACGCGGAATACTTGGCATATCTTGACAAAAAACTGGAAGAAGAACTGGTAGAATATAAAATAAGTGGTGATATAGAGGAATTGGCTGATATGCAAGAGGTTATTTTTGCGCTAGTTCAGGCTAAGGGAATGTCCCTGAAGGAGTTTGAAGCCCTGCGGCAAAAAAAATGCGATGAGCGGGGAGGATTTGAGGACCGAATAATCCTGGTAGAAGTCATTGAATAAACATATTCTTGTATAAACACAATCTGATATACAGGAAAAGAGGTGAGCTAAATTGAAGACCGTAACTGTTCCCATATTAACTAACTGGTATGTGGTGGCCTGGAGCATATTCAATTTCTTGCTGCTGGCCTTGGCGATAGCAGTTCCCATAGTATGCATTGTCTTGCTGGTCAAGATGAACCGGCGTCTTAAGCATATGGAAGAAGAGATGGAAAAAATGTCAAATGGCGACCAGGTCCTTAAGTAGAAATACCTTACTGCAAACCATCTCACATAAACCGCATCAGGGTCTTCAACCTTTTCAATGAAATCCTGTAAGGGGGATACTTGGCTTTTAAGTCGAAGAGGGTAGAATTCTTGAAAACACTTCTTCTATGGGAAAAGCAGTAAAACGATTCATCTCCATGGTAGGCGCCCATGCCGCTTTCACCCACTCCTCCGAAGGGCAACTGATGAGGCAAGAGGTGGCTCACTGTATCATTTATGGATACTCCTCCCGAACTGGTCTCCCGGACCACTCTCTCCTGTATTTTTTGGTCGTGGGTAAAGAGATAAAGGGCTAAGGGCTTGGGCTGATTATTGATCATATCCAAGGCTTGATCCAGATTTTCGTACTCCAGAATGGGGAGGAGCGGTCCGAATATTTCCTCACCCATTATAGGGTCGTTCCAGTTAATCCCTTCAAGAAGGGTTGGTGCGATATATAGGGATTCCCGGTCTGTCTGGCCTCCGCAGATAATTTGGCCGGCCTGCATTAAGCCGGTAAGGCGTTGGAAATGGGTATCGTTTACGATTCGAGCGTAATCGGGACTGTCTTGGGGGTGGTCCCCATAGAAGCTGTTAATAGCCTGTCGTATTTCCCCAATAAGAGATTCCTTAATCCTGTTGTTTACCAGCACATAATCCGGCGCTACACAGGTCTGCCCGGCATTGAGGAACTTTCCCCAGGCAATGCGCTGGGTACAGAGTTTCAGATTAGTGTCTGCTTCCACCAGACAGGGGCTTTTGCCACCTAATTCCAGAATAGTCGGGGTCAAATGACGAGCGGCTCTTTCCATCACTATCCGGCCCATTCTAGTGCTGCCGGTAAAAAATATGCCATCAAATTTCTGCTCCAAGAGGGCGGCACCTTCCTCGACTCCGCCTTCAATTACGGCCACATGTTCCGGCGGAAAAGCACCTTCGATCAGGCGGCGGGAGACAGAGGAACTGGCTGGTGCATGTTCCGAAGGTTTTAAAACTACGCAGTTGCCTGCCGCCAGGGCTCCTATTAGCGGCCGTAAAAGCAATTGAAAGGGATAATTCCAGGGAGCAATAATAAGCACTACTCCCAAGGGCTGAATCATTATCCGACTGGATCCGCCGGCCAAGGCCAGGGGGGTGTGCACCTTGCGAGACCGAGCCAGGCCTGCCAGGTTTTTTAACATATATTTAATATCCCCAATGATCGGGGCTATATCGGTGCTGTATCCCTCAAACAAGGGTTTGCCCAGGTCATGGGCCAGGGCTGCCAGCATTTCCTCTTCAGAATCAACAATACTCTGCTCCAGCCTTTTTAAGGCTTCCCGGCGGAAATGAAGGTCGGTAGTCTTACCGCTACGGTAAAAGCTCCTTTGTTTTTCTATTATTTTGATAATGTCTTCCATCAAATTCCCCTATCTATTGGCATTTATCGCTGACTATGAGCAACCCTGGTATATTAACAAAGCTTTTCTATTAATTCATACCATTATAAGGTAAATTATTCCCGGTATAAACCTTTCTAGCCCTATTTACATATATTTTCGGCTTATGATAGAGTGAATTTAATCATAAATAAAGGGGGCGAAGGTTAAAAAACCCTCGCCCCTGATTTTAGGAGATATCAATATCGTCTATCTGAGTGGTAATCAATTGGGCGCTAACTTTTTCTACTAGTTCTCCGCCGGTTCCTGAAAAAATGTTTTTGCTGATAATGTTGTCCATTGCAGCTATTACCTCGGCGCTAGTTGCATCGCTTCTGGCATCCCAAACGCGGATTACCTGTTTTTTGTCAAGCTCGGTGGCGAATGTCATCTCCAAGGTTCTTTTAGTTTCACTCAAATGTTCTTCCTCCTTCAGCAACGGTTTAGTAAACGATCTATCTAAACCGCTGTAGATGCCTTTCCTTGATGAAGATAAGGGTATAAAAATGGGATGCATCCCCGATCTTAGTTTTTAGTGCCTGCTATTCTTCGTCTAGTTCACTGGCTTGATTGCGTTGGACGGAAAGATTGGTGGTTTCCTGCAGGCCTAAAAGGCTTTGGGCTACTGAAAAAACATCCTCGCTAGTTGCTGTAGTTTTAACATATTTGTAGACCCGATTCTTTTTTAACTGTTGTCCGCTTACTCCGGTTCCATTATCCATGACTAATACTAATTCACTGGTAACCGGTATAGTTGTTACTGCCATATAATGGATCCTCCTGACTCGTTTTAGAAGCCTCATTGGAGACCTCTAATACATGGTATGCAAAAACATGGAAAGTGTTCTAAATAAAGGAAGAATATTTTGCTTGGATTTTGGTGCCAGGTGGACAGGCTGGGACCTTTTCTAAACATCTGTAATTGAGCAGAAGAAAGGTATCAAGATATTAGAAGGATTGGAAATAGGTTTTATAGAAGATAAGTAAAAAGATAATAACTTGGTGGTGACGAATGCTTAAGATTAGCCCAGGGGGAAAGGCGAAAGTTTTCATAAGTGGGTTATGGCCCCCGGCCATAGGGTGTAATAGGAAAGGTAGGGATGTAAAAATGGACAAAAAGGCCCTTGATCAAATGGTAAATGTTCTAGCTAGTTCGCGAAAATCAATTGTTGTAACTGGGGCGGGGATCAGCACTGAGGCAGGTATCCCTGACTTTCGTGGACCGGATGGTATCTACCGTAAACTGGGAGAAAACACGGTAATGAATATTATTAATATAAATGCTTTTAATCGTGATCCTGCCCAATTCTATGATTTTTACCGCCAAAATTTTGTGTTTCCTCCTGCAACCCCTGGTAAGGCGCATCAGGTGCTGGCAGATATGGAGAAAAAGGGACGGGTACATG
>CAZXIR010000222.1:2608-3686 GCA_964640845.1 uncultured Syntrophomonas sp. | reverse complement strand
ACAAGACCAGGGAGGGATAATTAATGGCCAGCTTTCAGAGTAAGATGTTTCGCTTTATGTTAAAAAATAGACATTTATTAAAAGGGCATATCAAAAAGCCGGTAATCGACTTTAATACTTCTATCGAACAATTACGAGCAGAGGTCAGAAAAGATGCAGCTAAGATGACCAAGATGCCAGATGGTATTAGGATCAGACCCGCTGATTTTCCTGATTTTTATGCCGAGTGGGTAATGCCTCAAAGTTGCCGAGAGGATCAGGCCATTCTCTATTTTCATGGCAGTGGCTTTGTGATGGGCACCAGTAAAGATCACCGGGGTCTAGTAGCCAAGTTTGCCGCCCGTTGTGGAATAAAGGCACTGGTTTTCGACTATAGCCTGGCCCCCGAGCATCCTTTTCCAGCCGCAGTTAATGATTCGGTTTCAATTTATAAATGGATGCTAGAAAGTGGCTATCGGCCCGAAAATATAATTTTTGCAGGTGACTCTGCGGGAGGGTGTATAGCTTTCAGCACTCTGCTGGTCCTAAAAGACGATAATATTCCTTTACCCCAGACTGTAGTCGCCTTTTCGCCCTGTACCGACCTAACCCTCTCAGGCGAATCGCATAAAACCAAAGCAAAAATAGATCCTGCCACACCGGAGGGAGCCACTGCAACCTATACCAGTTATTATATTGCAAACAGCGACCCTGCTTCTCCTTATATGTCACCGCTTTTTGGAGACTTAGCGGGTCTGCCCCCACTAATGATACAGGTGGGTGAGGACGAAACCCTGCTGGATGATTCCGTCCGCTTTGCTCAAAGAGCAAAAGATGCCGGGGTCCAAGTCTATCTACACGTGTGGGAAGGCATGTTTCATTGCTTCCCCCTTCTGGCCCCCATGTTTCCGGAGGCCACCCAGGCCATGGACGAAGTATGTGAATTTATCCATCAACAAATAAGTTAGGTGCCAGGCACCTAACTTATTATTATCCTAAAATTGCGTCTTTTCCTACTGAGAATCTGGTCAGTCTTTCCATTTCTTATATATCAATTCCTGTTTCACCCGGGTAGAACGGGATATTTTTATGGAAGGCC
>CAZXIR010000222.1:0-2508 GCA_964640845.1 uncultured Syntrophomonas sp. | reverse complement strand
CGTCGGTTCCTGGCTGTCTATCGAATCTGCTGGTTTTTTATCCTCCACAGTTTTTCCTCCCCTGCTTTTTGCTATGCTACATTATACTGGCAAGGAGTCTCATATATTATGTTTTTTTCTCATACTATTAATACCCTCACCCAACCATGACAGTTAGTAAAAATACTGCATGGGGATGAATGCTTAAGGTTAGCGCAGGGGGAAAGGCGATTCCAGCAGCGAAAAACATAACTCATTTCAGTCAATAATTCTAAGCACCACTCAGCTACCGTATACCTTACAATTAAGACCGGCCCCAAGCGTTCTTAAGCATTCAGCCCCCACATCCCCAGCCACCTTCCACAGATGCTCCTGACCTCGGATCATCGGGATTAGGTAGTATTCTATAACAGTACGTTAATCCCGTATTTCTCCAACCAACGATTAGTCTGAAGCAGATAAGCCATATACTGAATATCCCCCATTAATTGACTGAACCAGGGCCTGGCAAAAAAAGGCGACCTACTTTCAATGTGATAGCGTATGAGGTCTTTATTAATCAGATCCTGAATAGGAGCAAGCGGATTATTAACAACCCTTAACAGCTCTTTTTTCACCTCTTCCCCATACCGTGGGTTATGGGTTTTGGGATAGGGACTTTTTCTCCTTTCCAAGACCGATGCTGGCAGCATCCCGGTTAATGCCTTTCTAAATATGCCTTTGGCCATACCTCCATAGTTCTTCATCTGCCAGGGGATATTCCAGACGTATTGGACCAGATCATGATCTGCAAAGGGTACTCTAACCTCCAAGCCGTTGGCCATGCTCATCCGATCTTTGCGGTCCAGAAGGGTGAGCATAAAGCGGGTGATATTGAGATAAGATATTTCTCTCATTCTAGCATCCCATTCAGTTTCACCCTCTAAGGCAGGCACTTCTTCTATAGCCTCCAGGTACTTTTCTCGTACATATTGTTCCCCGTCCATATGCCGAACTACTCCCGGGGATAAAAAACGGGTCCTTTCTGGCAGCATCCTTATCCAGGGAAAAGCAGGCGTTTTAATAACATCTTGATCGTGAAACCAGGGGTAGCCTCCCAAAATCTCATCTGCGCATTCCCCCGACAAGGCTACTACCGCATATTTTTTGACTTCCCGGCAAAACAAATACAGAGAGGAATTTACGTCGGTCATATCGGGCATATCGTTAGCCAGCAGGGATGGTTCAAGGGCTGCGGCCAGGTCCCCATTATCCAGTACCACAGCATTATGCCGGGTGTGCAGATAATTAGATACCTGGTAAATCCATGGATTATCTGAGCTGGTCTCAAACTGGTTGGGGGAGTAAAATTTCATATTATCATCATAATCTACGGAAAAGGTATGCAGTGGGTCCTGATTACTATCTGTATATACTCGGGCCGCAACAGCAGTAATAGCACTGGAATCCAATCCCCCGGAAAGAAGGGTACATAACGGTCGGTCAGATATCAACTGCCTTTCTACGCTGCTGCAGAATAATTCTTTTAGTCGTTCTGCTGTATCATCCAAACTGTCCTCATGAATGAGGCTCTTTAAATGCCAGTACTTCTTTATCACCATCTGGTTAGCTTTATATAACATCCAGCATCCTGGCTTTAGCTCCTGAATACCTTTAAATATTCCATGTCCTGGAGTTCGGGATGGCCCTATAAAAAATACTTCTGCCAGGCCTTCCCGATCCACCTCCGCCTTAACCATTGGATGCATAAGGATAGCTTTGGGTTCAGAAGCAAACAAGAGTTGACTGCCATGCAACCGGTAGAACAGTGGTTTTACTCCCATTCGGTCCCGGGCTAGAAATAGGGATTGCTCTTCTTCATTCCATATAGCAAAAGCATAAATACCATTAAAACGATTAACACAATCTACGCCCCACTCCATATAGGCAGTTAATAACACCTCGGTGTCAGAATTGCGGCTATAAAAAGTATGTCCCATTGTTTCCAAATCTCTTCTTAACTCCAGGGTATTGTAAAGTTCCCCATTATAAGTAATGGCAAAGGTTCGCCCCCTATTGATCCTGACCATGGGTTGCTTTCCTCCTTCCGGATCAACTACTATCAAGCGGCGATGCCCCAGAACCGCATGTAAAGAAGACCAGGTCCCTTTGGCATCCGGACCCCGATGCTGTAAGGTATCTGACATCTTATCGATTATACTCTCGGCCTCTCTTAGGTCCTCATCCAAACTTACCCAACCAGCGATACCACACATAAATTTGTCCTCCCATAAAAAAAGACTGGGATCCGAATCCCAGACCTCATTGCCTTTATGATAATATATGTCGGTGGTATCAAAATAGTTCATACAGTGGGAAATTAGAATAACTCCTAACAATGATAACCTCCTGCAGTTAACCGATGCCTTCCGATCCTCTCTCCCCATAGAGCAGCAAGGGCTAATGCAGGAGGTTTTCAATATCGCCTTATTATTATATGATTCCCCTGCGAAAACCCCAGCACAACTGGTTTGGATGCATAAATATGTA
>CAZXIR010000221.1:1889-3691 GCA_964640845.1 uncultured Syntrophomonas sp. | reverse complement strand
TTCGAGTCAATTTCACAAATTTGGGGATTGATATTTTTAGCACAAACTAATATTATTATACAATAGATATTTACACATACAGATTAATTCTAAATGGAGATAACAATTAACCCAAAATATGACACTGTAGGGGACTCGTCTTATTTAGGAGTTGTTATCAAAAGTAAGGGATTTTTCAACAAAATTTTCATGTATATGAAATATTTTTGGCTGGGATTCTTTACCATAAAGATAAATGCTCTAACTAATCAAAGCAGCTAATTCTTACTAGGAATTTTTATTTGCATTTATTTTGGTAATCAGTACTCCCGGTTTTTTTGTGTCTTCATAACCAAATTCATATAGTGTTTTAATTTTGGCGGCTTAACTTACTATCTAGAAAACTTGTACTTAAGGAGTCACAAATTATTTAATAGAGGATATGAGAGGAGAGTAAAAATGTTTGGAGCTAAACCTAAACAGACTATTGGAGGAATAGCTGGGGTTATCCTGGCGATAATTATTGGCCTGACCAATCCCCCCTCCCAATTGGACAGTAATGCTATGATAGCATTAGGTATCTTTGCTTGTGCGGTTGTATGGTGGATAGTAGAAGTTCTGCCTGATTTTGTTACCGCTATCTTGATGTGTGTTGCCTGGGTGGTATTAGAAGTAGTACCTTTTACCACCGCCTTCGCAGCGTTTTCCGGCAGCACTTTTTGGTTATTGGTAGGTGCCTTGGGTATGGGAGTAGGAGTTGCTCAGAGCGGTCTTTTGGCTAGAACGGCTCTGATGATAATGAGTAAATTCCCGGCTACCTACAAAGGAATGACTTCTGCCATATTTATTGTGGGCGTATTCCTTAATCCATTAATTCCCAGTGCTACAGCTAAAGTATCCATAGTAGCACCTTTTTCCAAAGCGATCGGTGAAAAACTTGGTTTCCAAAACCAGAGCGAAGGTATGGGTGGTCTATTTGCCGCTATGTTTATGTCTCTGGGGGTTCTTTATCCAATGTTTTTGAGCGCATCTTTCTTTAATTATACATTGGTAGGTCTGCTTCCTAAGGATATTGGGGCAAACATAACCTGGATGTCATGGTTTTCTGCCAGCTGGGTTTGGGGACTGGTAGTAACGGTAGCAGCATACTTTGCTATACAAATCTTATACAAACCTAAAGAAAAAATAGACATGGATAAAGGATATATAAAAGAACAACAAGCTGCCATGGGGCCTATGAGTAAAAAAGAAATAATAGTAATGGTGATATTAATCGCTTCTCTAATTTTGTGGATGACCGAGAGAGTACATGGTATGTCGGCTGCCCTGGTAGCTCTGACCGCCTTATGCTTGATGCTGGGATTCAAAATTATTGAACGGCCCGATTTTCGCTCCAAGATAGCTTGGGATTCAATAATCTTCATAGGTGCCATTATAAACCTGGCCACCGTATTTCCCGCCCTAGGCATTGATAGGTGGGTGGCTGAGATGGTTGGTCCATATATATTCCCGCTTATGTCCAACATGTATGTATTTGTAGTGGTTTTAGCGGTGTTGTTGTTCTTCTTACGCTTTGTTCTAGTATCACAAACCGCAACCTTAACTATTTTTGTGGTATTATTGACTCCGCTGGCATTAGCAGCGGGCATTAATCCCTTGGTAACATCATTTGCAGTGTTGGTTTCAGTTAACCTGTGGAATGTTATCTATCAAAATACCACCTTCCTTGCCGCCAACTATGCAGCAGATGGTATGGTTAAGCATTCTCAGACTATAAAGATGTCAGTTGCTTATGCAGTAATTAACATAGTAGCATTATTGGC
>CAZXIR010000221.1:0-1789 GCA_964640845.1 uncultured Syntrophomonas sp. | reverse complement strand
TGGTAAATGGGATAATTGGTCTTTGGTTGGAAACAATAACTATAGGCTAGGAGACAGAAATCGATAGGAGGATTCCCGTGCATACATCTGCATCGCAGATAATTCGCCGTCCCAAAATATATTTGACATCATATACTCTTAATTATTTACAGCCCAGAAACCCATGGGTGGTTGCTTGGTGGTCTATTAGTTTTCCAGGTTTTGGACATTTAACCTTGGGAAGCGTCGCTAAGGGTGTCTTTGTGTTTGCTGGAGAAATGGTAATAAACTATATGGCTCATATCAACCTGGCGATCATTTATAGTTTTACCGGTAGGTCCCAACAGGCCAAGGATGTGTTAGATACTCAATGGCTTCTTATCTATTGCGGAGTATTGGTGTTTGCAATATGGGATAGTTACCGCCTTACTATTGAATTCAATAAGCTTTCGGTACTAGCAGATCGGGAATATGCGTCCATGACCCCAACAGTTCTTGGTCATATATCAATCAATGCTCTTGATAAGCGCAATCCCTGGTTAAGCGCCGCATGGTCCATAGTACTTCCTGGTTCAGGTCAAATATACAATGCAGAGACGATTAAGGCCATTTTTCTACTATTAATCGGATCCTTTATTATTATTAATTCTCATGCTCTTCAGGCAATAGGATATACCGCTTTAGGGGATTTCCAGCAAGCGAAAGCTATTGTTGATTGGCAGTGGCTGCTAAATATCCCTTCCTTTTTTGTTTTTACGATTTGGGATGCTTACCAATCCACCGTAAACATAAACCAGCTTTTTGATATTGAACAAGCCCAGTTCTTCAAAAACCAATACCAGAATCCCAATTTTATAAAACCAGAGTTTTGCCCGGGAGGTTGATCTAATGTATGTATTAGCTTCATTTAATTACTGCCTTCATACTGAGTTAGCTGTTAGCGAACTGGTGGAGAAGGGGCTGAAGAATGAACAGATTTTCGCCCTGCCCCTTGAATTAAGGGGAGAGCCGCGTCAGATTTTAGATACGATTCATCATTCAGATGGAGTTAGTATGATAGATGGTGGAGCTATACTGGGTACAGTTTTCATGACGCTAGGAGTAATTTATGGATTTATTTGGGAATGGGGTCCAATAGTATGGGGACTTATAGGATTAATAGGGGGCTTCGGGTTCGGATGTTTGATTGATTATTTCTGGGGAAAAACTAGACAATCAAAAAACCGACGTAACCAGTCAAAGGGGGAAGTAATAGTAATGGTTAATTGCCGGGAAGATCAATTGGATATGGTGAAAAAAACTCTATGGGGACACCTGGCTTTAGGCTTGGCAGTCTTTCAGTAGGAGCGGAGCTGTTTGTTGAATTTGGAGGGCTTCCAGCCATGTTAAGTAATTATTCACAACTCTCAAAAAAAAATAAACCTAAGAGTTAGCAGAAATTTTCTGGAAAGAATATTGCCTTAGTGATAGCATAAACTTTATAATATAAGTGGTCTGACCACTAGGACACTTATTAACTAGGAAATTAGGCAAGCAATAATTTATTTGGGACAAAAGTATGGTTAGGAAAACAGGCTTCATTGAAAGCTCCAGATAAGATGTACCTCTGGCAGCACCATGGAAATATGGAGGAGGAATAATAATATGTTAGAATTACGAATCAACGGGTTTGGCGGGCAGGGTTCCGTTACCTTGGCTCACTTGTTAGCGCACGTGGCGTTGGAAAATGGTGAGCAGGGGCAGGCCCTGCCCTTCTTTGGAGTGGAACGCCGCGGCGCTCCGGTGCGGGCAGCAGTGCGCATGTCTCCCA
>CAZXIR010000220.1:0-3698 GCA_964640845.1 uncultured Syntrophomonas sp. | reverse complement strand
AGCAGATTATGTTATTATTTTAGTAGATAGTGTCGAATATTCCTGCATTACCGTGCTAATATGGTATAAAATAACATATATGGATTTGAGGGATAGCATGTATGATTTGATTGAAGTGATTGGAATTAAGGAAGAAAACTGTACTAATTGCCACCAATGCATAGCAGTTTGTCCAGTTAAAATATGTAGTGACGGTAGCGGCGATGTCGTAAAATTCAATAATAATCTTTGTATCGGCTGTGGTCGATGTATTGAAGCCTGCATTAAAAGCCATGGAGGTGTAATTGAGAAAAGTGCTCGCTTTGCCATTGATGATGCTGCTTGCTTTGAAGCCGATTTGCCTGGGGATAATATAGTTGCCTTGATAGCTCCTTCGGCTCAAGGTAATTTCAACCTGCCCAAATTAATCACCGCTTTAAAACATCTGGGAGTTAAGAAGGTATATGATGTATCACTGGGAGCTGAAATTACCATATCTTGCTATCATGAGGCCATACAGAAAAAGCAGGCCAAAATACCTTTAATAGCACAACCTTGCCCGGCAGTGGTAACATATATAGAACTTCACCATCCTTACCTAATAGATTACCTGGCACCAGTAGGAAGTCCGGTCAATAACCTGGCGGTCTATGTTAAATCGCTGCATCCTGATGCCGACCTGGCCTTTATATCTCCTTGTTTGGCCAAACGAAGAGAATTCCAGGAAAGTGGTCTAATCAAATACAATGTAATCTATCAATCAATTCAAAAACTGCTGCAACAGAATAACATCAATCTGGATGAGCTGGAAGACAGTAATTTTGACAATATAGTTCCCGCTGGTATAGCTACCAAATTCTCAACTCCAGGCGGTATGAAAGAATCATATCTGTACCATTATCCAGAAACGCCGCCCAGCAGTATTGCTAAAGTTGGCGGAGCAACAGTTTACCAAGATTACCTGCTTGAGCTGGAAAGATCTATAAAAAAGGGGAGTTCTCATCTACCGCTTATCGTAGATATACTCAGCTGCGATAACGGATGTAATATGGGACCTGGATGTATTAATAAATCATTCTCCAAAGTAGAATATTCAGTATCAAAACGTGCCGAGAAAGAAACCAGCAATGAAGATACTAACCAACAGTTGATAGATTTTCTAGCTGATATTACTGAAAAAATGGATTTCCAATATAATAACTATAGAGATATTTCCAAGCAGAACCAGCTAAGAGTCCCTACCGAACATGAATTGCAAAAGATATATACAGAAATGCACAAGCTGGAAGAAAAAGACTTCAGAAATTGTGCGGCTTGTGGCTACAACTCCTGTTATCATATGGCATTAGCTGTTTTTAACGGCTTAAATAAGGTCCAAAATTGCCATCTTTATCAGGAAAAGGAACTGCGCATAGAACAACTGGCTTTGAGAAGTCTGCATTATGAATTAAGCAACGTTTTTGATACTATGTCTGATGGCGTAATTGTGCTCGATAGTAAAGGCAGAGTATCACAGTATAACCCGGCGGCCCTTAATATTACCGGTTATTCAGATGAAGGTCTTGTAGGTATCCATGTGGTTGATCTTTTTAGCGGGAAAGCGCCCTATACCCTTAAACTTCTACAGACTGGGCAGCCCTTTTACGATAAGGAAATCCTCCTGGATGGTAAACACCAGCAGATTCATGCAACTGCCTCAGGCAAACCAATATTTGATGAGTTTGACCGGGTGGAAGGGGTTACTATAATCCTAAGACCGATAGCACAGGTACATCAGTTGGTAAACACCTTGACCGGCGCTCAAGCCAGTTTTACATTTGACTCTATAATTGGAGAAGATAAGCAGTTGAAAAAGTCTATTAAACTTGGCATGATGGCCGGAACCAATGACTCCAATGTTCTACTGCAGGCTGAAAGCGGTACCGGCAAAGAAGTATTTGCCCAGGCTATTCATAATCACAGTTTACGGAAGAATGGTCCTTTTGTCGCTCTAAATTGTGCGGCTCTACCTAGAGAACTGATAAGCAGTGAATTATTTGGTTATGCAGAAGGAGCTTTTACCGGAGCCAGACGAGGTGGAAGACCAGGTAAATTTGAATTCGCCAACAAAGGAACACTGTTACTGGATGAGATTGGTGACATGCCTCTGGAGCAGCAGGCAACTCTCTTACGAGCTATTCAGGAGAAGGCAATATTAAGAGTAGGAAGCAATACCCTAATCAAGGTGGACGTTAGAATAATTGCCGCCACCAACCAAGATTTGCTGTGTCTGGTAGAGCAAGGAAGATTTAGAGCTGATCTTTATTATCGGCTCAATGTAATTAATATATTTATCTCTCCACTGCGTGAAAGACGTAAAGATATTGAACTCCTTTTCCGACATTTTTTACAACAGATGGCTCCTAAATTCAATCGTCATATTACCAGGATTGATCCGTCGATAATAAAATGTCTGGAAAACTATGATTGGCCAGGCAACGTTCGCGAACTGCAAAACGTGGTGGAAAGAATCCTGTTGGTAGCGGAGGATGATCAGATTAGTATTGAGCATCTACCTCGTGAAATTGCCAGTGCAGCTATAGGTTATTCAGGTAGAAATGGGGAGAGCGCACCGGACGTTAGTATTAACCCTCCCATGCTTTCCAACCGAAATGCCAGAAAACTATATGCTATGGAACAAGAAAAAGAACGTATATTAAGGGCACTGAATATGCATGGCGGCAATGTGACCCGAGCTTCGGTTGAACTTGATATTTCACGTAATACTCTGTATCGCAAAATGAAAACTCTAAATATCCACAACTAATAAGCAATTGTTCAAATAGTGTAACTTATTCGCTATGTTACGCGTTTACGATGGCAGTTATGGTACAGTTTTGAAACAACGTTGATTTTGAAGAGAAAACTGCTACTATTTAAAAAACGCCCTTTAATGGGGCGTTTTTCATTGTTTTGCTATTTTCTAGTGCTTTTACTTCGGCTTGGCATGTTATTTGCAAATAATATATGGCAAAAGGAAGTAGACGGAACAACTAGGCGACTGTTATGTGAAATTATTAACATGCGCAGGCGAAAGAAGGGAGTTGGAATTATGGCTAAAGTATTAGAAAAGATGACGGTTTACACTGACGAAGCTGACAACTCATTTAAACCTATTGCTTGTCCTCGTTATATCAATGACGTGTATTCAATTGGCACCAATCTACATTATTATATTGGGGATATTTACTTGCAATTAGCTGAAGGAAAGCAGGGAGACATCAAGCAGCAGTATAAAACAATGGCAATTGTGGAACTGGAAATCAAGGATGAGATACAGAAGATTGGCAATGCCAGTCTAAATGAAATACTGGGGTATTTCTATAATAACGGTGGTACCGTAGTAGAATCAGCTCTATCATACCAAGAGTCCAAAGCAATACAGCCCTTTTTTAACCGAATCCTGGACATCTTCACCAAGAAAGTTGACCTTTTAACCGTACTGGCTGCAAATGGGAGAATCACTCCCGGTAGGATGGAAAGTATTATTAACTACGACCTGGTCGAACTGTATTCCAAGATGAGCAAACTATTCCCGGTTGACAAAATGGTGCGGGCATTTGATCAATTAGTAACTATTAATTTGTCAAAAGGACAGGGTTGTTAACAACCCTGTCTCACTTAAAAAAGAAAGGTGAGTGAGATTATGTTAAATTCCAAAAGCGTTATTATCCGTTACG
>CAZXIR010000219.1:0-3743 GCA_964640845.1 uncultured Syntrophomonas sp. | reverse complement strand
TGTTTTTGAATCTCGAGGAAGTAGATGTTCTATATACAGTGGAAGAACTACGGGAAAAAGTTAAGGAGTTGGGGAATAAAATCTCTGCTGACTATGAAGGAGACAGCCTGCTGGTGGTAGGGATATTAAAAGGTGCCTTTGTGTTTATGGCTGATCTGATTCGAGAAATTGATATACCCATGGAACTTGATTTTATGAGTGTTTCCAGCTATGGGGTATCTTCCGAAACATCCGGTGAAGTAAGGATTATGAAGGATCTTGATTTTTCCATTGAGGGGAAAAATGTGCTGGTGGTGGAAGATATCGTAGATACTGGCTTGACTCTTAATTATATCAGCAAGATATTGAAACAAAGAGGGTGCAACAGCGTTAAAATCTGCTGTTTGCTGGATAAGCCTTCACGCCGGCGCAGCCCGGTTATACCGGATTACATTGGTTATACTATACCAGATAAATTTGTGGTTGGATATGGACTGGATTATGCCGGGCATTATCGAAACTATCCGGCAGTATGCGTTTTAAAACCATCAGTATATGAAAATGATTAGAGGTGCAGTAATGAACAAAGAACTAGTACTGGTACTTGATTTCGGAGGTCAGTATAATCAGTTAATCGCCAGGCGGGTTCGGGAATTATCAGTATACAGCGAAATGGTTCCTTTTGATATAAGCTATGAAGAGGTAGTACAGAAAAAGCCGGGCGGCATAATCTTAACCGGGGGGCCGGAAAGTGTTCATATTGAAAACGCCCCCGCCTGTGATCCGAGGATATTCGAAATGGGGATACCGGTATTGGGCATTTGTTATGGGATGCAGCTTTTAGCCCAGCATTATGGTGGAAATGTTGCTGGCGGACAGGTGCGTGAGTACGGTCGCAGCATGTTGGAAGTTATGGAAGCCGAAGATATTTTGTTTCATGGATTAGATGTGGACATGCAGGTATGGATGAGCCATGGCGATGCTATTGAAAAGCTGCCTCCTGGATTTCGCGGAACGGCTCGTACCAAAAACTGTCCATTTGCTGCCATGAGCAGTTCGGAGCGCGGTTTGTATGGAGTTCAGTTTCATCCGGAAGTTAAGCATACCCTTTTGGGAATGGATATATTAAAAAATTTCCTATTCGGTATTTGCGGTTTAAAAGGTGAATGGGACCTGGGTGATTTCATAGGGGACATGGTGGAAGATATACGAACTAAAGTAGGGGACCGCAAGATCTTATGTGCTTTAAGCGGAGGGGTGGATTCCTCGGTTGCTGCTACCCTGGTACATAGAGCTGTAGGAGATCAACTAGTCTGCGTCTTTGTAGATAATGGACTGTTGCGCAAAGATGAACCGGAACAGGTGGTAAGTACTTTTCGCGATAAGATGAAGATGAACCTAATAGCAGTCGACGCTCGGCAACGATTCATTAATAAATTGGCAGGGGTAAAAGACCCGGAGCGCAAACGCAAGATAATAGGCGAAGAATTCATCCGGGTATTTGAAGAAGAAAAAAACCAACTAGGGGATATAGAATATCTGGTGCAGGGTACTATTTACCCGGACATAATTGAAAGCGGAACCAGTACTGCCCATACCATAAAAAGTCATCATAATGTAGGTGGTCTGCCTGAAGATATGGATTTTAAATTAATTGAGCCCTTGCGGTTGCTGTTCAAAGATGAGGTAAGGCTTCTGGGCGAAAAATTGGGGATTGAGCAGGAGATATTATGGAGACAGCCCTTTCCTGGACCAGGATTGGGGGTTCGGGTATTAGAAGAGGTAACCTGGGAAAAGCTTGAACTTCTAAAAGAAGCGGATGCCATTGTCAGGGAAGAAATAAAAAATGCCGGATTGGAAAACGATATCTGGCAAGCCTTTGCAGTCCTTCCTCCGATAAGAAGTGTTGGTGTCATGGGTGATGCCCGTACTTATGCTTATCCTATAATAATACGAGCCGTGGTGAGTGATGACGCTATGACTGCGGAATGGGCTCATCTACCATATGAACTGCTGGATTTAATGGCCTGCAGAATAGTTAACGAAGTCCATGGAATCAATCGGGTAGCCTATGACATCACAAGTAAACCACCGGGGACCATTGAATGGGAATAGACGTTAAAATGCCTCTGAACCCAGTAAAATAAAGGGCTTCAGAGGCTTGAATTTTTCATAAAAGCTCTAGCCGGAAAAGTACCGGGGGCTATTTCTTTGCCGCTCTTTTCTAATTTAGTTCCGGAAGCGGAATATGAAAAAGGCGCATAATCTCTTTTTGAGTTTCGTACACTCGCTCAGCAATGAAATCGCAGAACGGTTTAGACGTACCTTTATACTGATATTGGCGGATGGTGTCGTTATATTCTGCCCGGAGCACCGGAGGTATGATAGCCAACTGGTAGTCGTCCTGGATGAGCGCAAGGTTCATAATGAGGCGGCTTGTCCTGCCGTTTCCATCAATGAATGGGTGGATACTTACGAATTTGAGATGGAGCAGCCCTGCAAAGGTTACAGGGTGATACTTTCCCCGCTCGTTTGTGATCCAGGCGTCCAGTTCCTTCATGCGTTTCTCTAATTCGTCCGGGTGCGGGAACACATATTCAGTCCCGGAAACTACGACCGGTTCTTTTCGCCATACGCCAGCGTTCTCCTCGTCAATTTCCTTGTAGAACAGTCGGTGCATGGCTTTTATATCTGCCACAGAAATGCGTCGCTCCTTTATCAAAGTAAACATGAAATTATAAGCCTTGCCATGACCGACCGTCTCGTACAAATCCCGGAGTGGCCGGCCAGCAATTGTCAGACCGTCTTCAAGTACCACCTTTGTCTCGCTGATGGTCAGGGTATTCCCCTCAATAGCGTTACTCGACCAGGTGAGGCCAATCCGGTAGTAGTCTTTCAACTGCTCCAGCATGTGACCCTCAAAGGGGCGAACTGCACCGATAGCCGCATGGCAGCGGTCGATCTTTTCATATATGGTCATTTTATCAACTCCCCCTCAATTTAGTATTCAACCCTCTCGCCGCTCGGCATGACAAAGGCTCCTACATATTCACAGCCTGACGCCTGCGCGATTTGCTTTAGTTCATCAACCGTGAAGCTTTCGCGCTTCATTTTCTGGCTTAAGGCCTGTGGACTTTTTCCGGATAAACGGGCAAGTTCAGAAACGCTGATATTCAGCTTAACGCAAAGGATTTTAAGCTGTTCAGATACTGACATACCACCACTCCTTTCAACATTCTCATTATAAACGAATTTATTAACATAATCAACGCAAGTATTTATCTTTTATTGAGAAACGTTAAAAACTTAGTTGACCGCATAAACATTTATCCAGTTCCTTGCTGCGCTTCATAAAAAGTGGGATGAACGGGTTCACCTTCATATCCACAGGGTACAGACCAGGAGAATGGCACTTCGATGTACTAACGGTCGAGGAGTTCCGACGCGATCATTACATGAAGGTCGAGGGCGTACTAACAGCATAGCCACATAACAAAAGCCGCCACGAGCCAAGCAGCCCGGGACGGCTTTTTTCAGAAAGAGCGGTTTATTCCTCTGCAGGGATGCCCGGTCTTTTCTATTTCAGGTCTCCTTTTACTGCAGCAAATGTATAGTCCTCCAACTAGCGGGCAAGAATTTATGTACAGAATTTAGGCATAATTTCTTGCAAAGAATATATACAAGAGAAGAGAGGGTCTTTTTTATAGCCTCTAGCACAGGACCCATCATAAGGAGGATAAGGGTGGAAGATTTAATAAGGCAAC
>CAZXIR010000218.1:0-3791 GCA_964640845.1 uncultured Syntrophomonas sp. | reverse complement strand
ACTGAATTTGGACTTACCTTTTGGGTTTAAACTAACCTGAATTAACTAACTTGGGTCTAACTTGGGTCTAACTTGAATCAACTAACTTGGGTTAACTAACTTAATCTGATTAACTTTACTTACTGGATTTGGACTTACCATTTTGGGTTTAAACTAACCTGAATCAACTAACTTGGGTTAACTAACTTAATCTGATTAACTTTACTTACAGGATTTGGACTTACTAATTTGGGTTAAAACTAACTGTGGACTAGACTAATAACATTTCTTGGGCTTAAACTTTTTCCTAACCTTGAAACACTTATTTCTCCGCCACTTGTCTGTATTATATTTTAACTGTTAGATAAAATCAATAGTTTTTAGAAATTATTTTGTTTATTTATATCCTATTTATATCCTTCCTCCCTATCATTGGCTTCGTCTCTAATTTCTGCTCTGAAGCCTTCCAGGGCTTCTTCTCTTCGTGCGTTTTTTGCTTGTAGCGATTTTTTTTGTTTTTCATCATCAGTTCTAGCGATCATCTCATCAGCCAGTTCCATATTTTCTATGGTATTGTCTATACTGGCCTGTATTTTCTCTACATTATCACGGCGATCATCTGGTTTACGTTTCATATAATCAAATCTCCTTCAAGTTTATTTAGACTTCTCCATGATATTTTTTGATTAAATTCCTTTCATTATGCAAATGGTTTTTATTCCCAAAACGACATTAAACATTAATTTCTGAAGCTTTTACGGTATGGGCAACGCAGCATTAGTAAATGATGTTTACTAATCACAGTTAATAATATATACTAACTCAAATTTAACTGAATCAGTTCACATGCTGGTCAATGCCATGAAAATTGTCAGGAGTTTGTAGTATCTAGCATTTTTGCTGAACTGGGGTGTAATATTACTAATGTTTAATTTGTTGAAATATTTAAAACCGTATACCTGGAGCATGCTAGCGGTAGCAATATTCCTTTTTGCCCAATCCATTGCGGAACTTTACCTGCCCACCCTGATGGCGGATATAGTTAATAATGGCATGATGAAAGGGAATATCGAGTACATTTGGAAGTTCGGCAGTTATATGCTCCTGGTAGCCCTGGGCAGCAGCCTTTGTTCCATAATCGGCAGTTATCTTTCTTCCATCATTGGAATGGGTTTTGGCCGTGACACCCGCGACCGTGTTTTTTCTCAGGTTGAGAGCTACTCTCTGCATGAGTTTGATAAGATAGGTACGGCTTCCCTCATTACCCGAACCACTAATGACATTACTCAAATTCAGAACGTGTTGGTTATGGGTTTGCGTTTCATAGTAAATGCCCCCATAATGTGCATCGGTGGTATTATCATGGCTTATCTGATGAATTCAGAACTAACTCTGATTTTAGCGGTGGTAATTCCTGTCATGCTGGTTTCTATACTGAGCATTGCTGCTATAATCGTACCTTTGTTCAGGTGTATTCAAAGCAAGCTGGACAAAGTAAATCTGGTGCTAAGAGAAAACCTAACCGGTATTAGAGTTATACGGGCATTTAACCGGCTTAACCGGGAAAAGGAAAGGTTTAGACAAGCCAACCGGGATCTGACCGACACCACTATTAAAGTTAATAAAATAATGGCTCTCATGCATCCACTTATGATGATCTTAATGAATTTGACCTCAATATCCATTATCTGGTTCGGAGGCCTTCTAATCGGTCAGGAGCAGATGCAGATCGGTGATATGATGGCCTTTCTCCAGTACGCGATGCAAATAATGTTCTCCATAATCATGGTAACTTTTTTGTTTGTAATGCTTCCCCGGGCTCAGGCATCAGCCCTTCGTATTAATGAAGTCCTGAACATGAAGGCGGAGATTGTTGATCCTGCTCAGAGCATAAGACCAGCTTCCAGCCGTGGTCAGGTACAATTTCAGGACGTTACCTTTTCATATCCTGGTGCTCAGGAACCGATTATTACTAACATTAATTTCACTGCCCATGCTGGCCAGGTAACCGCCATTATTGGTGGTACCGGGTCCGGGAAATCTACCCTGATCAGCTTGATCCCTCGATTCTATGATGTTGACAGCGGTTCTGTACTGGTTGATGGTGTTGATGTACGGGAAATGACCCAGAAGGAGCTCAGGGAGAAAATTGCTTTTGTACCTCAAAAACCAGTGCTTTTCAGCGGAACCGTAGCCGAGAATATACGCTACGGCAAGATAGATGCCAGTGATGAAGAGGTTATGCATGCAGCACAGGCTGCTCAAGCCGATGAGTTTATTCTGGAATTGAAAGATGGATATGATTCCATAATATCCCAGGGCGGAACCAATCTTTCCGGCGGGCAGAAACAGAGGCTTTCCATTGCTCGGGCCCTGGTGCGAAAAGCAGGTATCTATATACTTGATGATAGTTTTTCTGCCCTGGATTTCAAAACTGATGCCCGTTTAAGATCAGCTCTAAAAGCATGGACCCAAAATTCTACCGTAATAATCGTAGCCGAACGGGTAAGTACAGTGGTCAATGCCGATCGTATTATAGTGATGGATGAAGGCCGGATAGTGGGAATGGGCACCCACAAGGAACTCCTGCACGGTAATCAAGTATACTCAGAAATCGTATCTTCCCAGTTGTCAGAAGAGGAGATTGCATAGATTATGAATCGAAGCCACGAGCATAACCGAAAATCAGAGCCAAGTCCCAGAGGACCTATGGGCCGTGGTCATGCCCTAGGACAGCCGGTGGAAAAAGCCCGCAATTTCAGGGGAACCATAAAAAGGCTGGGTCAATACCTTAGGCCGGATAAATATCGTTTTATGATAGTGTTTTTTCTAGCTATCCTGAGCACCCTGTTTTCAATTATAGGTCCTAAAGTCATGGGAATGGCAACTACTAAATTGGGAGAGGGAGTACTGGCCAAATACGATTACTACTTGCAGTTGGAAACAGCTATCAGGAATCAAATGCCCAGTGATTTTATCAATAATCTGCAAAGCCAGCCTCTGCCAGGATTCGATTTCGTATATATAGGCAAAATTCTGGTATTTCTAATAGGCCTTTATTTAATAAGTGCCCTTTTCAGCTACCTAATGGCTTACATTATGGCCAGCGTGTCCCAGGAAACCGTGTATCGGATGCGCAATGATGTCAAGATAAAATTGGACACTCTTCCCTTAAAATATTTTGATGAGCGAACTCATGGGGAAATATTAAGTAGGGTAACCAATGATATGGATAATATCGCCAATACTCTCCAGCAGAGTCTGACTCAGTTGATAACCTCCTTGGTAATGGTGGTTGGAGTTATTATCATGATGCTCACCATCAGTCCCCTGATGACTTTGCTGGCCTTGGTAACACTCCCCATCAGTGTAATGATTACTGCTAAAATAACCAAATATTCTCAAAAATATTTTGCCAGTCAGCAAAAATGTCTGGGAGAACTGAACGGCCATGTGGAGGAAATGTATTCAGGCCACAAAATCATCAAAGTATTTGGACATGAGGAAAATTCTATTCAGAAATTTAAGGAAATTAACTCCCGGCTCTACGACGTTGGCTGGAAAGCCCAGTTTGTATCAGGCATAATCTTTCCCGCCTTGAATCTTGTAAGTAATCTGGCCTATGTAGTCATATGTGTGGCAGGCGGGATAATGGTAGCCAATAGATCCATGCAAATTGGTGATATTCAGGCGTTTATTCAATATATGAGAAACTTCACCCAACCCATTACCCAGGTAGCTAATATAGCTAACATTCTGCAGTCTACAGTAGCTTCTGCGGAAAGGGTATTCGAAATCCTGGATGAGGAGGA
>CAZXIR010000217.1:1725-3807 GCA_964640845.1 uncultured Syntrophomonas sp. | reverse complement strand
AGCTTTTCTTTCAATTTTCTTTTCAACAAAGTTGGAATAAGAACCCTCATAGATATATAATTTTCCGTCATCCAGTTCAAATATCTTGTTAACTACCCGATCCAGAAAATAACGATCATGAGTGATCATTAAAAGGGCGCCTTTTCTATTAGCAAGATATTTTTCCAGCCATTCGATAGTATTGTTGTCCAGATGATTGGTGGGTTCATCCAGCAGAAGCAAATCGCAGGGGGTAATAAGAGAGGCTGCTAGAGCAACTCTTTTCCTTTGTCCACCTGACAAGTTGACCATCCGCTCCTCATAATTTCGAATGCCTAGTTTGCTGAGGATAGTCTTAACCTGGCTTTCAAGATGCCAGGCATCTAAAGAAGTTATTTGGGAAGTCAGTTCCGCTAATAAAATCTGCAGATCAATGTTATTTGGTTTGCTGATGATGTCCTCCAGAGTCAATTGGTATTCCCGGATTGCTTTCATAGCCAGGCTTTCGCCTTTAAGTACCTGTTCAATAACCGTAGCCTGTTGATTAAACACCGGATTTTGAGATAGATACTCAATGGTCAGGCCGCGGGAGGTAGTAATTGTTCCTGCGTCAGCCCCATCCAGACCGGATATTATGTTTAGGAGGGTGGATTTACCCATGCCATTAATTCCAATTAATCCGACTTTATCCTGATCCTCCAGGGTAAATGATATATTATCAAATAGGATACGCTCTCCATAGCTTTTAGATACGTTTTCAATTGTAAGTATACTCATAGAAAAAAATCATCCTTATTAAATAATTGACCTGCTGGTGGAGTGATACAACAATTATTAGTTTATCACACAGGAGCCAGAATAGCTCTTTAGGATGTTGGGAGATGTTTTTCATTCTAGCTCTCATAACGATATAGAGCTACCGGCTTAATAGCCCTGGCAGCTCTAACGGCTTAAAGTAATTGTTGCTGGAATCGTTGCTGGGGATGACTTCGCTTACGCTCAGCATGACACATTAAGGGACTTTTTCAGTGGTCTCTGTCGGTCCTTTTGTCACCCAATAAGCTTGGGTTAGCTGTACATCAGGTTAACCAGGTTTCTTACATCCGTATTTTGCAGATACTCGTCATAAGTCATCAACCTATCAATAACCCCCTTGGGAGTGATCTCTATGATACGATTGGCGGTTGTCTGCAGCAGTTGATGGTCATGGGATATCAGAAAAAGGGTCCCGGAAAAAGCCATCAATCCGTTGTTTAAAGCGGTTATTGCTTCAAGATCCAGATGATTGGTAGGTTGGTCCAAAAGCAACACATTGGCTCCGGTAAGCATCATTCGGGCCAGCATACATCTCACCTGCTCACCTCCAGATAAAACATTGGCTTGCTTTTGAGATTCCTCTCCTGAAAATAGCATTCTGCCCAGGAAACTGCGGATGAAGGTTTCTTCCTGGTTGTTAGAGAACTGGCGCAGCCAGTCCACCAGGTTTAAATTAGAGTCAAAATAGGCTGAGTTATCCTTGGGAAAGTATGCCTGAGAAGTAGATAAGCCCCAGCTAACCTCACCACTGTCGGCTTGAATTTCGCCCATTAGTAGCTGCAAAAGAGTAGTTTTGGCCAGTTCATCAGGTCCGACCAGTGCAATTTTGTCTCCTCGGTTGACCACCAGGTTAAAATCCCTTAATACTTGTTGGTCATCAATGGTTTTATTCAAATCTTGAATAGTTAGTACATTAACTCCTCCGATTTCCCGCTCCGGTTTGAATTGGATCCAGGGTAAGCGGCGAGAAGAAGGGCGGATATCTTCCAGGGTAAGTTTGTCTAGTTGCTTTTTGCGGGAAGTAGCCTGCCGCGACTTAGAAGCATTAGCGCTGAACCGCTGTATGAACTCCTGCAGTTCCTTTATTTTGGCTTCAGCCTTCTTGTTAGCGTCTTTAGCCTGCTGCAGAGCTAGTTGGCTTGATTCCAGCCAAAAATCATAGTTGCCTACGTACAGCTGGATTTTCCCATAGTCTATATCAGCAATATGAGTGCAGACCTGATTTAAAAAATAACGGTCATGGGACACCACGATGACAGTGCTGTCCATATCATAAAGAAAATCTTC
>CAZXIR010000217.1:0-1625 GCA_964640845.1 uncultured Syntrophomonas sp. | reverse complement strand
TCCTGTTTTAAAACCGATAGCCGGAGTCCGGAAGGTATATTGACTGTGCCTGAATTAGCTTCGATCTCCCCTGAAAGTATCTTCAAAAAAGTTGACTTTCCTGCTCCGTTAGCGCCGATAAGGCCATAACAGTTACCAGGAGTAAATTTGATGTTCACGTCTTCAAACAAAGGGCGTGTTCCAAACCTTAAGGTTAAGCTGTTGGTCGTAATCATTTTAATACCACTTTCTATGTAAATTCACAACCTAGAAATTGTATCACACTCTAGGGTAAAAGAAAAAGAAGAAGTCACAAATGGGTAGAGCCGCATTCCATCTACGGCCACGGCTCTAAAACAGTATCTTATAATTATTATGGAGATTTTCCTTCCGGCAATTGAAGGAAGGGGTATGGTTTATAGCAGAGTAAAAACGTAAGTCAGCCCCTACCACCTAGTAGCGGAACAGAGCGGCTAATTCTTGGCCATCCGGGATTTCATCCTGCTTCCGCACATACACTTTTCCTCCATTAAGGATGGTCTGAATGGCAGTTAAGTCGAACAAGTCTTCATCGTCAGGCTCTGCTTGCTGATGGAGAGAAACAGTGTAGGATTGAGGATCCAAACTGCCCCATTGATCAGCCCCCTGGGCTATAAACAGCGTTTCTACTCTACCATTATAGGCTGCGGGAGCAGCCTCGATAATATTATGGGTAGTTTTCCCCGTGCCTTTCAGGGGCCCAAAGCGATTCAAAGCTTCCTGCTCCGCCTGCCTAAAATACTGCTCTGCCAGCGGCCAGGCCATAGTTTTTAGATTTTCAGCGCTTAACTCTTCTGGATTACCGGGTATTCCCTCAGCAGCTAGATAAGCATAGGTATTGGCTTCCCGGTAAATTGGATGGAGAAACCCAACTCCTGCCAGGAACAGTGGGGAATTATCCTCGCTCAGTATCTCCCGTAGACCTCGATCGATCAAACGGAAATAACGCAGAATGTTATCTTTGCTATCATCAGTACCCACTCCATGACCATGGAAGACAGCTGCTGCCTGACGATTTGATCCTTCCAGGGTGTTGGTATGGTACTGAAGCTGCTTCTCGGGATCATCATATTGCAGAGCTTCCGCCATGCTGTGGGGGATATTATCCAACTCTAATTCATTAATGCTGCTCCTGGTACACTGAACAAGTCGGACCGCGTTTTGACTGAGGGCCAGAACATAAAATAACCCGTTCCCACTCAGCAGGGGGAGCAGAGGTTTGAGATGAAAACGTCTGCCAACCTGCAAAAATTCATCAAGATTTATAGGGAGATGGTAATAATTAAAGATATCTGAGGAAAGGAATATAGCCAGGCCATCTCTTTGGTGCTGCCAGAACAAATCATCAATGGTGAGCTTTTTGAGTGGTTCTAAAAGGTGGCTAGCTTGGGAAGAGCGTAGTCCGCGATTTATCAACCGTTCTTCAGCTTCTCGAATTAAATTCTTAAGCCTGATTCGGCCTTGCCTGGTTTCAACTCCCGCTCGGAAGGTAGGCAGATAAATAGTTATACATAAATCATCCTGAAAACCTATCAAAGTCTCTAAATCGTTATTAGTCAATAAGTTCATAGTACAACCTCCTCGTCTTTATTATCCCTGAAAGTTTG
>CAZXIR010000216.1:1933-3817 GCA_964640845.1 uncultured Syntrophomonas sp. | reverse complement strand
AATACGAGGGAGGAATAACAATGGATTTAAGTCTTAGCCCGGAACAAAAGCTGATACATGATACTGTTTACAAATTTGCGAAAAATGAATGGGAACCACGTACCATTGAGATTGACGATTCCAACAGATTTCCCATGTGGTTGTGGGAGCGTTTAAGAGAACAAGGCTGGTGCGGAATGATGATACCAAAGGAATATGGTGGGGCTGGCTTAGGACTGCTTGATACCTGCATAGCTCTGGAAGCGGCTACTCATGCTGGTGGTGATATTGGATCCACCCTGGCTTGGGCTACTCATCTTTCCATTGGCAGCATCCCTCTGTTGATTTGTGGGAATGAGGATCAAAAAGCAAAATATCTTCCCAAATTAGCGTCTGGAGAGTGGATGAGTTGCTTTATGCTGACCGAACCCAATGTAGGTTCAGACGCAGCGGCAGTAGAAACCACCGCGGTCCGCGATGGTGATTATTATGTAGTGAACGGAACAAAGACCTTCATAACCAATGCTCATACCGCAGATGTCGGTATGCTGATGGCTTCAACGGACAGAAGCAAAGGGGCTAAAGGAATAAGTGCTTTCATGGTTGATATGCACGCTCCAGGTATAACTGTCGGCGAACCTTTTGATAAAATTGGCCCTCGTGGATCAGAACAATCAGAAGTCCATTTCGATAATGTTAAAATCCCGGTTGAAGACCGCCTTTTAGAGGAAGGTGAAGGCTTTATCAAGGTGGGAGTACAGAACCTGGAATTCGAGCGCACCTGCCTGACTTCCATCTGGACCGGTAACCTTGGGTATAACCTTGATCTTACCGTTGCCTATGCCAAACAGCGTCAACAATTCGGTCATCCCATTATTCAATATGCTCAAATCAGAGACAAGATAGCTCAGATGAAGATCGAATATGATATCTGCAAATTGATGATGTATGCAGCTGCATCCAAGAAAGATGCAGGAAAACCAGCACCATTGGAAGCGACAGAATTCAAGGTGTTCCTTGGACAATGTAGCACCCGCAGTGCTTTGGAGGCTATGCAGATATTTGGTGGTATGGGTCTGGTAAAAGAAATGAAAATAGAACGTTCTTTAAGAGATGCTAAACTCAGTCAGATAGGAGCCGGATCGGAACAGATGTTGCTAGAATTAATTACCAGATTAACTACTGGTACCCGTTCTTTAACGATATAAGGGGTAAAAGAGGAGCGGGGAACTGCTCCTCAAAAGTCAATAAATTAAAGGAGTGTGGATTAATGAGTAAATGGCAGGAGATGTATAGAGAAAAATTAAAAACTATACCGGAAGTTATGGCCACCATTCCCAATGGCGCCAAAATCATGTCAGGAATAGGAAATGCACAGCCCCAAGGCCTTTTAAGCGGTTTGGCCCAGTTGATTAAACAGGGTAATCACCGGGATTTATACTATTTCAATACCATGGCAGTAATGGGCAACTTGATCGCCGACCCAGCTGTTTCAAGTCTTTGTCATTATCGTGATGCCTACGCTACTACTAATGTTCGAAAACTTATCGCAGCGGGTGCTGTAGAATACATGCCCACCATGTTTTCCGATGGTCCGGTTGAGCTGAGTGAAGAATATGATACTGTCTTTCAAACTGTTTCGCCGATGGATGAATTCGGTTATTTCAGCATGGGGATTGAACCTGATTATACCTTCCCGGTAATCAGAAGTCCCAAACGGCATCGGGTAATCTTTGAAGTAAATGACAAATTTCCCCGGACCTATGGCAACAACTATATTCATATTTCAGAGGTGGAGGCAATTGTGGAACATAATTGGGATCTTATAGCCGTTCCTGCTGCCCCGCCCAGTGAGGTTGATATGAAGATAGCAGAGCATATTGCCAATCTGGTACCTGACGGAGC
>CAZXIR010000216.1:0-1833 GCA_964640845.1 uncultured Syntrophomonas sp. | reverse complement strand
TGGAGATGTGGGGAGCAGATTTTGTAAATGACCCCCGTACAGCCAGCAGGAACGATAATCTCATAGCAGTAAATGGTATAGTAGAAGCTGATTTGACCGGACAGTGTGTATCTGAAGACATGAATGGCAAAACCTACTCCGGCTTGGGTGGACAACAGGATTTTACTATGTCTGCTTACTGGTCCAAGGGCGGAAAAGCCTTTCTTACTCTGGCCGCATCCCGCCAAGACAAAGAAGGGAAAAAGTACTCCAACATTCTGCCCCAGGTTACTGGCATTGTGGGTATGAGCAGATGGAACACCCATTATATAGTGACTGAATTCGGAGTTGCCCACATTAAGGGAAAAACAATTCCTAAAAGGGTAGAAGCAATGATCAATATCGCTGATCCGGATTTCCGCGACCAATTGAAATTCGAAGCGGAAAAAAGAGGATGGCTCAGATAAGGAAGTTGCAAGGGGGAGGAAATGAACTGTTGACCCCTGCGAAAACCCCATCCAAACCCACGAAATATCACTTTTCGCAGGGGAATCACTGTTTAGTATTCATTATGAATAAGGAAGTGAAGCAATTATGGATTTTAATTTAAATAAAGAAGAACAACTGATACAGAAAGCAGCCAAGGAATTTGCTGATAAAGTGATATCTCCACTTGCTGATCAGATTGATAGAACTAATGAGATGCCGGCTGATATAATTGAAGGGCTGGCTGATATGGGCATGTTTGGCATCCCTTTTCCGGAAGAGTATGGCGGTGGTGAGGCCGGTTATCTAAGTTATATTTTAGCGTTGGAGCAGTTATCCAAAGCCAGCCCCGGGGTGGGTATGATAATATCGGTTAATGCGGTAGGTTTAGCGGTTATCAATGCCTTCGGCAGCGAAGAACAAAAGCAAAAATACCTGCCTGACAGCATAGCCGGAAAAAAGATAATGTCTTTTGCATTTACTGAACCAGGTACCGGATCAGATCCTAAACAGCTAGCAACTACAGTACGCCAAGAAGGAGATTACTATATCCTCAATGGAACCAAACGCTTTATAAGTAATGCTAGCTATGAGGGCCCCATGGTGGTTGTGGCCAAGGAAGATGATAGCGGAAAAGCAAGCGCCTTTGTCATAGACAAATTCTGTGAGGGCTATTCTCTTTCCGCCCCCTGGGAAAAGGTGGGGGTTCATGGCGGAGGATTGTATGATGTCTATTTTAAAGACGTAAAAATACCGGCAGCCAATATGCTGGGCAAGAGTGGCGGAGGACTGTGGGCTCTTAAAATAGCCATGGTATATGGGAAAATTGGTCTAACCGGTTTGTTCCAGGGCGTAGCTTTGGCTGCCTATGAAGAGGGCTTGAAATATGCCAAAGAGAAAACCCATCGTGGGGAATCCATTGCCAGTAAGTTTGAACATATTAAAATATCCATAGCCGATATGACTATTAAGTACGATACCTGCAAATGGTATGCTTATCACTTGGGCTGGGCGGCGGATAATTACAAAGATCCGGTTCAATTAGTTAAAGAGGCGGCTTTTACCAAGGTCTTTGTAACCGAAACGGCTATAGACATTGCTCGTATCTCTATGGGTATCCATGGATCTTATGGCTTAATGAAAGACTATACTATTGCCCGCATATGGGGAGATGTGATAATTGGGCCTCAGGTGGAAGGAACCGTACCACTGTTAAAGATACTAGGAGCAGGAGTTGTTCTAAACGATTGAAATCTCTTGGCTAAATAGACTGACAGCTGTTTTAAGCTGTCAGTCTTAAAGGCCAACCTTAACATACTGCCAAAAGGAGTGTTCAGGTAATGAATATACTTGTAGCTATGAAACAGA
>CAZXIR010000215.1:0-3821 GCA_964640845.1 uncultured Syntrophomonas sp. | reverse complement strand
ATCTGCTAAAGATAGATGCCTAAGTATTATCGAAGGGAGGCTTAGAAGTTAACTTACCAAGCGAAGAGTCTGATGCATTAAATAGTTATAACTGCATCAGACCCTAGGCAGCTGAGAATCTTATGACCTCTGGCAATGCTAGCAAATTAATAAAATTTCGTCATAAGGTGAATTACCAATTAAAACTAACTATACCTCAGATAAGTAATAATATACAAGTAGTAATTGCAGGAAAGAATGCAGTGGCCCAAAGGGTATAGTTAATTTTGGGAAAGGCAATTTAAGTTATTAGTAATTATCAAGCAATAATAAGAGTTAGTAAAGGTAGGAAGGGAGAGTAAAATGAACGCAATAGAAGAAAAAATGACAAGTCCAATTAAACCCCAATCAGGTAAGCGATGGTATGCTGTTTTCCTGGTTTCGTTGGCCATCACGATAAACTATATAGACCGAGTTAATTTCAGTGTAGCTACTCCGACATTGATGGAATACTTCCATCTAACTGCTGGGCAGATGGGAGTATTGATGTCTGCCTTTTTCTGGTCATACACACTTACTATGATACCTGCAGGTGCTCTGCTTAATCGTTTTGGCCCGAAGCCGATTATGGGTGCTAGCATTTTTGGCTGGGGAGCGGTTACCATGCTAACTGCGGCCGTTCAAAATTTTGCGGGGTTCTTAGGGATTCGTATTTTACTTGGTTTTACTGAAGCTCCAGCATTTCCGGCTAGTGCCCGGGTGGTGTCAGTCTGGGTACCAGTTCGTGAAAGAACTTTTTCGTCTGCGTGTTTTGATTGCTGCGCTAGACTTGGTTCTGCTTTTGCGCCACCAATAGTTGCCTGGATCATAGTAAACTGGGGCTGGAAAATGTCTTTCGTTATTACCGGTGCAATAGCTGTACTGTACTCTATTCTTTGGTTTATTACTTATCGTGAACCTGACGATCATCCTACTGTAACCGCATCAGAATTAGCATATATTCGTCAGAATGAAGTTATTGATAACAGTGGAAAAGTAGAAAGTAAACCAATTCCCATGTTCAAACTTTTTACCTATCCAGTAATAATGAAGGTTACCATTGCTTATGCTTTGTACTTGTATGTTTGGACAGTGTTTATGTCCTGGATGCCAACCTATTTTGTTCAGGTTCGAGAAATGAGCTTATCTGAAATGGGTACGGCAGCAATGATTCCCTATATATTTGCTGTTATCTTCGAACTTATAGGAGGAAAGGTTTTTGATGCCTGGCATGCCAAGGGAGCTACTGTAAGCCAATTGAGAAGAACTGGAATGGGAATTGCTATGGTAGGTTCAGCGTTATTTATTTATCTAACCATGGGGGCCACAACCAGTGTTCAAGCAATTATCTATCTTAGTGCTTTTATGGCTATCTTTGCCTTTGGCGCATCAAATGTTTGGGCTATCCCCAGTGATATTGCTCCTTATGGCCAGGCCGGCGGAGTAGGAGGAATTTATAACTTTGTGGGTAACTTTGGGGCGTTGTTTGCGCCTATGGTTACAGGATTCTTTGTAGGTTCAAAATACGGTTTTAATGGAGCTTTCACAGTATGTGTTATTTTCGCATTAGTAGGCGCTCTCCTGTTTATATTCAACAATTATGATCGTTTAGAACCAAGAGCGCAGGATATGTAAACATGTAAAATAGAAAGGATGGTATGATATGGACTTAAGCATACGCTTAGATAACCAGATAGCTATTGTAACCGGCAGTGCCATGGGAATCGGTAAAGCTATGGCTCAAGGTTTGGCGTCGGTTGGGGCAACGGTAATAATCGCCGACATTGCAGAGGATATTGCCCAAAAGACGGCAGAGGAGATTATCAGTGAAGGCGGAAAGGCTGCTGCATATAAGCTTGATGTAACTAATAGTGAGCAGTATAAAAGTTTTGTCGATTCTGTAGTAGAGAAATTCGGCAAAATAGATATATTAGTTAATAATGCAGGATTAAACCGCCGCAACCTTTGTATCAATATGCCGGAAGAAGACTGGAAAACAATTATTGATGTTAATCTTACCGGTGTTTGGATTGGGTGCAAGACAGTAGCTCCGGTTATGATAGCCCAAGGTAGAGGTAAGATTATTAATACCTGTTCGATAATGGGTTATGTATCATTGCCTGAACTTACTGGTTATTCAGCTAGCAAAGGCGGCATATTGCAGTTGACCAAGGCCTTGGCCCTTGAGTTGGTAGAATACAATATACAGGTAAATGCTGTAGCACCAGCGTATATTCTTACCGAGCTGACTCAAAAGCTTAAAGATAATAAAGAAATGTATGATGACTTGATTCGAAGAACTCCTATGAAGAGATTTGGTACCGTAGAAGAAATCGCGGGACCGGTAGTATTCCTTGCTTCGGAGCTATCCAACTTCATGACTGGTCATACCATGCCGGTTGATGGCGGGTGGCTGGCCTGGTAAGTCTTGGCTAAATTACCGGGGAAACTAGTTTCACAGCTAGTTTCCCCATGTTATTACGGATGATGATTCTTCAGCACGTTGGTCAAACAAGGAGATTTATTATGGCAAAATGGTTGATAATAACAAGCGGTATTTCAACATTACTATTTCTTATCATTTTATATCGAGGAAACAAGCAAGTAAAACATAGAGATTCTATTTTTGAAAATGTAGCCAAAATAGATGATTGTGAAATAGAGCACATTGGTTATTTGTCCTACCATGGCGGTTATCCGCAAATACCTAAACCCCAAAAGATGAACATTGCTCTATCAAATGATTACATGCTAATGGTTACGAAAGAAGGTATACAAGGCAAAGTGGATTATGCCAAGTTCAGAAAATGCGATAAGTTTACCACCAGAAAACGTCCTGACTTAAAGGGCAGAAGCATTGTTTTGTGGGGGCCTTTTATGGGAATTTTCTTAAAACCCAAAATAAGACATTTCATAGTTGTTAATTATTTAGATATTAATGGGGAACAAAACAATGTACTGTTGGAGTGTAAGGAAGCTGATGAATTAGAGATGGTAAATGAAAAAGTGGAAAGAGCATGGAAAAGTTATAAGTGGATAAATTCAAAAGAATTAAAATTGAAATCAGTTGTGGGTAAATAGTAAGGAGTGATTTTCATGGATTTTACAGGTCAAACAGTAGTGATAACCGGCGCAGCATCAGGTATAGGTAAGGGTACAGCCCAAGCGTTTCTTGATAGCGGTGCCAAGGTTGCTTTAATGGATATAAATGAAACTGGGTTAGATGAATTTATTAATCAAAATGAAAATATGGCAGAAAAATTATTGAAATTGCCCACTGATATAACAAACAGCGAAGCGGTAGATAAATCTGTTGCTAAAACAATTGAATGGTCAGGACAAATTGATGTGCTGGTAAATTCAGCTGGTTTGTATGTACAAGCAATGGTAACTGAAATGACAGATAGTTTTTGGGACAAGACAATAAAAATTAATTTATATGGTAGTTTTTATTGCTCCCGTAGCGTTGCCAAGGAAATGATTAAGAAAAAATACGGCCGGATTATTAATTTTGGATCTATTGCCGGACAGAGAGGTTCTGTGGCCAATGCACATTATACTACTACCAAACGGGGAATAGAAGGTTTCAGCAGAAGTCTGGCACTGGAATTGGCCCCTCACAATATCAACGTAAATTGCATAGCACCAGGAATAATCCTCACCCCGATTTTTAGTGAAGATATTCTAAAAGAACGAGGAGATGTATGGTTACAGACTATCCCTAGAGGTCGATTTGGAACACCCGAGGATATAGCCAATGGCGTTATGTTCTTATGCTCTAAATATGCAGATTATATTACCGG
>CAZXIR010000214.1:0-3827 GCA_964640845.1 uncultured Syntrophomonas sp. | reverse complement strand
CCACCCAGTGAATGGTATGACGGGGTACGGTAACGGCTGTACCTAGATCCAGGGTAGGAACGATCCTAGATTTCATTGTACCGTCCTTATCAACATAAGTGGACTCAAAGGCTAAGAAGCTCTTACCACCTTTGGAGTCAAAAGCGCCATTAACCCAGTCCAGCTGTCCGCCGGCTCCGGATATGGTTTTGGGCCCAATACTTTCCGAGTTGGCCTGAGTCAAGAGGTCAACTTGCAGGGTATTGTTAACCGAGATTACATTCTCATTTTGAGCAATCCTCCAGGGCATATTGACATATTCAATATAGTAGCTGGCCAATAAAGGATTGGTGTCTATAAATTCATAGAGCTCGGCAGAACCTAAAGCAAAACTGAATACGGATTTGAATTTGTCAGTTTCCTTCTTAATATTGTTTACCATCCCTAATTCATGCATTTTCATCATGGAGGTACAGAACATTTCTGCATGAAGTCCCAGGTCCTTCAAGTCCGATTGACAGATCATCTCACCTATGGTGTTGGGCAAGGGTCCAATACCCAACTGCAAACAGCAACCATCATGGATGTGGGTCATAATCTGCTCAGCAATCTTTTTCTCATTTTCGTTGGGGGGTACAGGATCCACGCAAAACAGAGGCGGATTTTCCCCTTCGATAATATAATCGATTTCACTGATATGGAGAGTGTTTTGAAGCCCGCCTAGAACATTGGGTATATTTTCATTAACTTCAACCACGACAATTCTGTTGGCATATGCCTTAGCTTTAACGTCGGAACTCATTATTCCAAAGTTAAAGTTGCCGTGCTTGTCCATAGGACCAACCTGTACCGCCAAGAGGTCTCCTCTTCTTCCTGCCACGGTCTTATCCGGCCAGTAGGACATTAAATTGGTATCATGGTAGTTCAAGGGCAGGAAATCCAACAGCATTTTGTCGTACCAATAACGGTCCAAAGCACTGAGGAACCAGCATCCAACCTGGAAGGTTTTCTGCTCCGGGTCATTGGCAATAACAGCCGGAGTAGGTGGTAGGTTGTTACTGGTTTTGACATATACTCTTTCCAGTCCCGGTTCACCAGCGCGAGCACCCAGGGCTTTATCAAAGGCGGGTGACTTGATGTTGAAAGCCCCGTAGTTGACTACCCATTCGCTCTGTACAATTGCGGCAGCTTGCTCCGCAGTGACTAATTTACTTTTGTATTCCTCGACATAACTCTTACTCACAATAGTATCCTCCTTCTAAATTAATTTCCTTTACTGGAAAACTATGACGATGCTCTAGCAAAACTAGAACATAAAACGTCCACCGTCAACATGGATGATCTGTCCGTTAATAAATGATGATTCGTCCGAAGCCAGGAACACACAGGTATTAGCAATTTCGTTAATAGTACCCTGCCGCAGCATGGGAATATTCTTGATCAATGCTTTCAGTATGTCCTCAGGAACCTTCTTGCTCATCTCGGTTTCTATAAAACCAGGGGCAACGGCATTCACATTTACCTGTTTGGGTGCCAGTTCCTTGGCCAGGGCGCGAGTCAAACCAACCACTCCAGCTTTTGATGCTGCATAATTAGTCTGGCCAACATTACCAAACCTAGCTGCCGAAGAAACATTGACTATCTTACCATAGCCCTTTTCCCTCAATATAGGGGCTACTGCTTGGCACAGATTAAATGTACCCTTAAGGTTTACATTGATTACCATATCCCACTGCTGCTCAGTCATTTTATGTACCAATGCATCTCGGGTAATTCCGGCGTTGTTGACTACAATGTCTACTGTGCTAAACTCCTGTACCACTTTAGCAACCAAATCCTTCATGGCGGCTGCACTGGAAACATCGCCAACTAAGGACAGGGCGATTCCCCCTTGTTCTTTTATATCCTGTTCAACCTTCTTGATCTGGCTTTCATTAACATCAACCAGAACTACCTTGGCCCCTTCCCGGGCAAACTTATGGGCAATTCCTTCTCCTATGCCCTGGCCGGATCCGGTAATTATGGCTACTTTATCTTTCAGCCTCATTAAACTTCACTCCTAATACTCTTATAATTTCCGGGGATGTTTACCATCCCCGGTTATTATAAGGAATAACTTTAGTATTCAAATATTTCTTCAGTTGCTTCCAGAATTGAGGTATCAGCCATCTTAATAATTTCTTCTAAATGCCATACATTGGGTACCACGTTGTTTAGATAATATCTGAAGGACAGCATCTTGCCTTTATAGAAAGTATACTCAGGATCTTCTTCAGTAATTTCAGCCAGTCGTTTGGTAACTACCACTGCTTGCTCCATCAAGAGCCAACCACAGTATAATTGTGCAGTAGCGGTCAGAGTGCGGCGTGCGTATACACCCATGAAGCCTAACGTTTCAGGTGATTTCATGTATCCCCAGATGGTCTTCTGTATTTCACGATAGGAAGCCAGAGCCTTCTCCAGGTGATCCATTTCCCGGTCCAGTCCAGCTAGTTTACCCTTGTTAGTAGCGATAAATTCTTCAATCTCTTTCAGGGTAGCAGCAAAAGCAGTGCCTTTCTTCTGGCTCCACTTGCGGCCCATTAAATCTAAAGACTGAATGTAATTGGTGCCTTCCCATATGGACCAAATTTTGCAGTCCCGGGCTGAATTGGCAGCGGGATAGTCTTCGCAGTATCCATATCCACCGTAGGATTGCAGTGATTCAGCAATCAGGTTCCAGGCTTCATCACTGGGATAAGCCTTGCATAATGGGGTAACCATATCGATGCGATCCTGTGCCCATGCTTTGCGTTCCGGATCAGGATCATTATGGGCTACATCCTGGTAGTAATAGCATTTGATGAGAAGTGCGCGGCTGGCTTCGGTGGTAGCTTTGTTGAGCAGGTACATACGCTTTACGTCTTCGTGTTGGTTAATGGTTTGACGTCCAGCCCGGGGATTAGTCAGCAGGTGACCCTGTACCCTTTCTTTACCATAATCCTTGGCGTTCCAGTAAGCATTGGCAGTTACTGCCAGGGATAGACGACCGGTATCCAAACGAGCTCCGTTCATCATGTTGAACATTTGAGCCATACCCTGGGCATTGCCTTCGGCGTCGGGAGGATCTCCTACCAGCCATCCACGGCAATTATTGTTTTCTCCTACTACCAAAGCTGCAGTTGCAGACCCCTTTAAGCCCAATTTGTGTTCAATGCCTATGCACTGTACATCATTGTCAGACAGGGTGCCATCTTCATTAACCCATTTTTTGGGTACCACAAACATGGAAAGTCCCTTGGTTCCTGCCTTAGCTCCTTCGACTCGTGCCAGGTACATATGCACGATGTTTTCTACATCATCCCGGTCACCGCAGGTTATGAATATCTTCTGGCCCTTGATCTTAAAAATCCGGGGATCATCGGTAGGGAAGGCCTTGGAAGTCATGTCCCCGGCGTCGGAACCGGCAGTGGGTTCAGTAATACACATGGTTCCACCCCAGGTACCGGCCAAGAGTTTTTCAAAAAAGAGTTCTTTGATGTCATCTGAGCAGTATTCCTGCATCATACGAGCCGCTCCGGAAACAGTTCCAATGTAAGGCATAAATGCTGGATTAGCTGCAGCTAGAATCTCACATACTATACCGAAAACCATAACCGGCATGGATCCTGCGTCAGGATCAGTACTCATATTGCTAGTACCCCAACCGTTATCCTGAAGATAGCGATACGCCTTATGGAATGATTCAGGTATATATACCTTTCCATCCTCCCAACGCGCTCCTATATTTTCACCATCTTCTGCAGTGGGAGCCAAAACTTCAGCGGCAATTTTGCGAATCTGATCGATAATCATGTCCAGACCATCTA
>CAZXIR010000213.1:0-3881 GCA_964640845.1 uncultured Syntrophomonas sp. | reverse complement strand
CACTATTGGCAATAAATACGGTTCTTACAGTTTTGATGATGAAGGCACCCCGGGTCAGAGGACAGTATTAATAGAAAATGGTATTCTTGTAAATTATTTATATGATAGATTAACAGCAGAGAAGGATGGACGGATATCAACTGGAAATGGCCGTAGGGAGTCTTATCAGCATAAGCCGGTGGTGCGCATGAGCAATACTCTAATAGCACCCGGTCAAGAGAATCCGGATGAAATCATTGCCACTACCAGCTACGGCTTACTGGTTAAGAAAATGGGGGGTGGTCAGGTTAATACCACCAATGGAGATTTTGTTTTTGATGTTCAGGAAGGATATATAATTCAAGATGGGCAAATAAAATACCCGGTTCGGGGTGCAACTCTAACCGGAAATGGTCCCTTGGCCTTGGCCAATATCGATAAAGTGGGAAGTGATTTGGGATTCAGTATCGGAGTGTGCGGTAAAGATGGGCAGGGAGTTCCGGTGTCAGATGCTCAACCCACCATTCGAATAAAGGAATTAACCGTTGGCGGTACCATGCTAACCAACGGCAAGTAGAAATGAAGTTGACAGCCAGTTTAATCATTTACAAACCCCTTAGCCCGAGGCCTCAACCAACTATAAAAACTGGCTGAGGATGGGAACCAATGATCAAGAACGCTTGGAGCCGGTTCTTATTAGTTAAGTGCGCAAGATAGGTAAGATAGTTGAGTAATGCGCGGATTGAGTAATTGGAAAGACTTACGTTCGCTACACGAATCGCCTTTACCCCTTGCGTTAACCTTAAGCCTTCATTCCTATTAAGTTATTTTGTTATTAGGTAAGCGGGATATTGACAAAAGATCAAAGAGGACTAGGTTTTAATAATGTTGGAGGCAGTAGTATGGAACAAATTCTCAGAAAAGTAGGGGAAAACACCCTTGATGAAGCCAGACGCAGCGGAGTAGAAGCCGAAGCTTTTCTCATGCATGCTAAAGAATTGAGTATAGAAATCGTCCAGGGCCGGGTGGAGACATTAATACAGGCTGATGAGACCGGGCTGGGTATAAGGGTTATTAAAGACGGTCGAATCGGTTTTGCATTTACTAGTGATTTATCCGATAATGCGGTCAAAAATGCGGTCAGAGATGCCATTAGTATTTCAGTATATACCACTGCAGATCAATACCAGATATTGCCTGGTAAAGCGGAATATCCTGATGTTAAGGTCTTTGATCCCCATATTGCAGCCATGAGCTTGGAAGAAAAAATCGAAATAGCCCGGTTGGTGGAACGCTCTGCTCAAGGTGTAGATAAACGTATCTCCATAATTGAGAGATCAGGTTATGATGATTTGCAATACAGTAATTTGATAATGAACAGCAAAGGCTTATATGCTTATGAAACCGGTAACTTCAGCGGCATATATATTTTTCTGGTAGCCGAAGACGGAGATGATGCCCAAAACGGATTTTCCACCAGCACGGTCAGAAAAGCCAAAAATTTGTCAGCTGCTGAGGTGGGCCAAGAAGCTGCGCTTAAAGCTATCAGTTCGTTGCATGCTAAAACCATTAGATCGGGACGGATGCCGGTAATTTTCGATCCATATGTGGCCACCAGGTTTTCCGGGATAATATCATCTATGGTAAATGCAGAAGCAGTACAGAAAGGCAAATCCATGTTTTCTGGAAAAATAGGAGAAAAGGTGGCTTCAACTCAATGCACTATAGTTGATGATGCCCTTTTAGAAGATGGTATTGCCAGCGGTATTTTTGATAGTGAAGGTGTTCCGGCTCAGAGAAAAACCATTATTGAAAACGGCATTTTAACTACTTATCTGCACAATACCTATACTGCGCAAAAGGACGGAGTTATATCTACCGGCAATGCTCAGAGAGGATCTTTTAGATCATTGCCCAGCGTAGGTAGTACTAATTTTATTATAAGGCCAGGAAGAGAGGACCAGGATAGCCTGGTAGATGGCGTTGAAAGAGGCTTATATGTAACAGACGTTATGGGGATGCATACTGCTAATCCAATATCCGGGGATTTTTCAGTAGGAGCAGCCGGTATAATGATAGAAAATGGGGTCTTGACTTATCCGGTGCGAGGGGTAACCATGGCTGGCAATATGGCCCAGTTCTTGCACAATATTGATGGGATAGGATCTGATTTCAGGTTTTATGGTGGAAAAGGTTCACCCAGTATAAGAATTAAAGAACTGAGTATTGCTGGAGAATAGTCAGGAGGAGAAGTATTGAGCTATAAAATACTGGTGATAAATGGACCCAACCTTAATCTTCTGGGGAAAAGGGAAAAAGAGATATATGGAACTGCAACCCTGGAGGAAATCAATAAGGATTTGGAAGTAATGGCTTCGGAAAAAGGTATAGACATTGAGTTCTTTCAATCTAATCATGAAGGATATATAATAGATAAGATCCATTCTGCCAGAGGAAAGATTGATTATCTGCTCATCAATGCTGCTGCCTACACCCATTACAGCATTGCCATTTATGATGCACTGAAAGCAGTTGAAATTCCATTTATCGAAGTCCATTTGTCAAATATCGATGCCCGGGAACCATTTCGTCAGCAGTCCTTATTATCTCCTATAGCAGCAGGTAAAATATGTGGATTGGGTGGATTAAGCTACAAAATGGCTTTATTGGCGGCATGTGAAGCACTGTTGGGTGAAAATGGGGAACAAGATGAGCTATAATCGGATCAATAAAATTCGAGCTAAATTACAAGAAAATAAGCTGGATGTCATGTTGGTAAGCAAACCGGAGAATATAAGATATCTGTCCGGTTTTACTGGAGGCAGCGATGCAGTGCTGCTAATAAGCAGTTGCAACCAATACCTGATAACTGATTCCAGGTATATAGAACAGGTACATAGGCAGTGCCCGGGCTGGGAGCTGAGATTGGAAAAACCGGCTGGCGGTGGGGAAGAGTTGATAAACCTAAGTAGAAATTATAAAAACATTGGCTTTGAAAGCCAGGTTATAACCCACCATGAATATACGAAATTGAGCCAAAAAATACCTGGTCAGCTTATTCCCTTAGTGGGAATAGTGGAAGGATTGAGGCTGATCAAAGAGGACGAGGAGCTGGATTATTTAAGAGCGGCGGCTCACATCGGTGACCGTGTTTTCGAAAAAATCTGTGGCATAATCTCTAGTCAGGTTAGTGAAAAACATATTGCCAACCAGATTGTCTATTATCTAAAAGAATTCGGTTGTGAAAAAGAATCTTTCGATACTATAAGTGTTTGTGGTGCCAATGCCGCTCTTCCACACGGTCAACCGGAGGACAAGATGCTTATACCAGGAGAGATGTTAACCCTTGATTATGGCGGTTTTTATAAGGGTTATGCCGGTGATATGACCAGGACGGTTGCAGTAACCAGGGCAGAACCAAAGCTGGTAGATAGATATAAAGCGGTATTGGAAGCCCAGATAACCGGGTTAAGTATGGTCCAAGAGGGGGCCTCTGGTAAAGAAATAGATCAGACCATTAGAAACTGTTTGAAAAAGTACGGTTTAGATCAATATTTTCTACACGGTACCGGTCATGGAGTTGGTCTGGAGATACACGAAGCCCCGCGGGTATCTTTCAGCAGCAGTGAAATTCTTGAGAAAAATATGGTTATCACTATAGAACCAGGAATATATATTTCAGGATGGGGAGGAATTCGTATAGAAGATACCGTAATTGTAAAGGATGGGGGTTGTGAGATCATAACCCATTCAGATAAGGAATTATTAATTATTGATGGAGGGATATAATGATTTCAGTCAATGATTTTAAAACCGGTGTAACCGTAGAGCTAGACGGTGCAGCGTTCCAGGTGGTTGATTTCCAACATGTAAAACCGGGAAAAGGTGCGGCATTCGTAAGA
>CAZXIR010000212.1:1805-3895 GCA_964640845.1 uncultured Syntrophomonas sp. | reverse complement strand
TTAGTCAATAAGTTCATAGTACAACCTCCTCGTCTTTATTATCCCTGAAAGTTTGCCTGGCTATCCTTATCCGTAAAAAGCTTGGATTATTGGGCGAAGAGTGGGTTAACTTAATAAGTAGCTTTAAAACGCCGCAGACGCAGTGAATTTGATACTACGCTCACAGAACTCAAAGACATAGCTCCGGCCGCTATGATGGGAGAAAGGAAGCCTAAAGCTGCGAAAGGTATTCCTATTATATTATAAAAGAAAGCCCAAAACAGGTTTTGCTTTATATGTTTCATAGTAGTGCGGGAAAGTCTTATGGCTAACGGTATACTGCGCAGGTCAGACTTCATCAAGGTAATTTGGGCGGTCTCCATGGCTACATCGGTTCCAGTTCCAACTGCAATGCCAATGTCTGCCACAGCCAGGGCAGGGGCATCGTTAATTCCGTCTCCCACCATGGCTACGATTTTACCCTGCTTTTTTAAATCCATAACCTTCTGGGCTTTGTCGCCTGGAAGAACTTCTGCTATGACTTGATCTATTGCCACCTGTTGGGCTATTGCCTGCGCGGTACGCTGATTGTCACCGGTAAGCATATATACTTCTATACCCATATTTTTTATCTCGTTTATGGCCGCTGCGGCATTCTCTCGGACGGTATCAGCCACGGCGATAATGCCCTGCAGCTGGTGATTCACAGCCAGCAGCATAGCGGTTTTACCATCTTCTGCCAGTTGATTTAGGAAAGATGTACTGGCAGCCAGGTCAACACCCTCTTGCTCCATCAAACGGCTGTTTCCCAGCAAAATGTGCATTTCATTCCAATCAACCGTTAATCCTAATCCCGGTAAAGCTTCAAAATTTACTGCTTCGGGCAGTTCTGTGAGTTGGTCTTTAGCCCTATTGTAGATAGCTTCACCCAAAGGGTGTTCAGAGTTTTTTTCCGCAATAGCTGCAATAGTTATGATTTCTTTCTCACTCATATTCGCCAAGGCTATAATGTCAGTAACTTCCGGTTTGCCAATGGTAATAGTACCGGTTTTGTCCAAGACCAGGGTATCAATTCGGTAGGCTGTCTCCAGGTATTCACCGCCTTTGATAAAAATACCGTTTTCGGCTCCAATACCTGTTCCTACCATAATGGCGGTAGGAGTAGCAAGTCCCAGGGCACAGGGGCAGGCTATGACCAGAACTGCCACCGCTGCAGTAAATGCCACGGTAGAGCCACCTCCCAGCCAGTACTGCAGGAAAAAGGTCAGTAGGGCTATTCCAATGATTGCCGGAACAAAAAAACCGGATACCTGATCAGCGATTTTTTGAATGGGGGCTTTGGAGCCCTGAGCATCTTCCACCATCTTGATGATCTGAGCCAGTACCGTATCTTTGCCTACTCGGGTAGCCTTGAATTTAAAACTGCCGCTCTTATTGATGGTAGAGCCAACCACTGAATCACCTGGAAGTTTTTCAACCGGAATGCTTTCACCGGTCAGCATGGATTCATCCACCAGTGATTTTCCTTCAATTAACTCACCATCCACTGGGATTTTCTCTCCGGGTCGAATCACAACAATATCTCCTATTTGTACTTTTTCAACCGGTATATCCAGCTCCATACTACCTTTTACTACTCGAGCAGTTTTCGCTTGCAGTCCGCTTAGAGCTCGAATTGATTCGGTAGTTTTGCTTTTGGCCACTGCCTCCATATACTTTCCAGCCAAAACCAAGGTAATGATAAAGGCTGAAGTTTCGAAATACAAATTGTGATAATCACCTATGATTAAAATATTATAGATACTGAACAGGTAAGCTGCACTAGTGCCCATAGCAATCAGTACATCCATATTGCTGCCTCCTGAGCGTAGAGCTAGAAAAGCGTTTCTATAGAACCGGTAACCGATAATGAATTGAACCGGAGTAACCAGAATTAACTGCACAAAGGGATTATTTAGCAACCAGACTTCAAGACCCAGCAGCATTAGTAACATTCCCAGTATTAATGGGGAACTCAAAATTATAGCTGCGATTAGGAGACGGCGCAGATGCTGGGCTTCGGCTATTTCGCTATCTGCGAGCTCTGGCGTTTTCCTGGATTCGATTTGTGC
>CAZXIR010000212.1:0-1705 GCA_964640845.1 uncultured Syntrophomonas sp. | reverse complement strand
GCTGCACAAGACATTCCGGAAATTTTCAGTTCAGCAGTTTCACTCATAATATCCCCCCAGCATCCAATTTATATCTCATTTATAATGGCAGCCTAACTCTATTATAACCTTATAGTGTCCATCACAAACTGAATACTGGTGTTTATTGCTGGAAACGGACGTAGAAAGTGGTTCCGGAAGATGAGGAATCTATATTAATAACTGCATTATGTCTTTCTGCAATACTATAACAAACAGATAGGCCCAGCCCGGTACCATGTTCCTTGGTAGTGAAGAAAGGAGAGCCAAGTTTATTCATGATTTCAGGTGGCATTCCACAGCCCTCATCTTTTACCTCCAGGACTATGTGGTTGTTTTCTGTATAGGTACGAATTGTTATTGTTTGTTGCGGTTCAACCGCTTCAATGGCATTACGAACTAAATTCAGCAGCAGTTGCCGGATTTCTTTGGGGTCCAGGAGTTGATCAGGGATATCTCCCAACTGTAGCTCTATATGTTTATCGTGAGCCAGAGCATCTGCTTGCATCAGAATGTTGAGATTATCAATAATTTGGTTAAGATTACCGGGCTCTAACTGCAATTTTATGTGGGGAGCCAGGGAAAGGAATTCTGAAATGATGGAATCAGCCCGGTCCAACTCTTCAATCATAATATCGAAATAATCCTCATCCTCCCGATATGATGGTTTATCTTTAAGCATTTGCAGAAATCCCCGTACCGTAGTCATAGGATTTCGAGTTTCATGACTAATACTGGCTGCCATTTGCCCGATTAAATTGAGTCGGTCCAGACGGGCCATTTCTTCCTGTATTTTTATTATCTGGCTGATGTCAGTGATGGAATTTAAGAGACAGGGCTGTCCATCGATATTAATTATTTCTGATGACATTAGAGCAATATGTTTATCTCCTGATTTAGTAGAAAAGGGAACTTCGAAATTCTGGATAGGTGTTCCTTGGATCATCATATTGCTGATTTTTACTATGTCGTCAGTTTTGTCCCAGATGCCAATGTTTTTGGCACTGCGACCTATAACCTCTTCCCGTGTATAACCAGTTATATGACAGAACATTTCATTAACGTCGATATATTTCCAGTCCTGCAGGGTGGTGATGGTCATCATGGTTGGACTGGATTGAAAGGCTTTAAAAAATTTTTCTTCCGATAAGCGCAAAGATTCTTCGGTCCGCTTGCGATCTGTTATATCGGTGGTTAAAATCGCTATTTGGCCAACTTCCAGATAAAAGATGCGTACTGCAATTATTTTATCAAGATAATCGATATATTCTTCCAAATATACTGGTTTTTTGACTGATACTACCGTGTTTAAAGCTCTTTGCAGTTTAGCATACAGGTCGGGTAAAATTTCACTCAGTTTTGTTCCGATTAATTGCCCACTAGGGGCATGGATCAATGTTTCAAAAGCCGGGTTAACATCCACGCATTTAAATTCTATTTGATTTTTATTAGTACTGTAGGATATTTCGTATAGGCTAAATCCTTCGTCTATGGAATTGAACAAAGAACGATATTTACGATCACTTAAATGCAAGGCTTCTTCAGTTCGGGTGTGTCTGCGCATTTCTGCCTGCAGCATTTCATTCAGAATGTTAAGACTAATGGTTCTTTCCTGGGCCAAATTTTCGAATATATATCTATTTTTCTGAATCAAGAGTTGATGATCAGTTGAATTGGACATCCTTTG
>CAZXIR010000211.1:0-3897 GCA_964640845.1 uncultured Syntrophomonas sp. | reverse complement strand
ATAAACGATTGATAACTATACTTATAGATAATGCAGCCAAGCACACCCCGGCTGGAGGAACTATAGCAATAGAGCTGGGCAGCGAAAAAAATATTATTAAGTTGGCAGTAAGCAATACTGGAGTCAGCATTCCTAAGGAGCATATTGAAAAAATATTTGAACGTTTCTATAGAGTAGACACCTCCCGCTCTAAAGAAAGTGGAGGATATGGTCTAGGCTTGGCAATTGCCAAGTCCATTGCCGAGCAGCACCAAGGGAGGATTTATGCCACCAGCCGGGAGGGTATTGATACCACATTTATAGTAGAACTCCCTAAATGAATTATGGGCAAATTCTTTTATTGCTTAATAATTTGTAAAATACCCGCAGGCTACTCAAGTCCTGCGGGTATTGAAAAAAAGAAATAAGAGTTAAATGAGAAGTATACTATTTATGTAGTTAGAGATTTCTCGGAATTAATCAGTTCGCCTCGATGCATATCTTTGAGAGGGCGGGCAGTATGCTGAAAGTATTCTTCATCTTTATCTTTGTTTTTATCGCTTTGGCGATTTTTAAAGCTCAGGATGCCCCCGCTCCCCTTGTTGTCTACCTCATTAATCAATCGCACCAGAGTATCTCCATCTACGCGATGTTTCACCGCCATAGGGATTACCCGGGTAACATCGGTTATCATTATCTTATCCCGGTCTTGCAGAACGGCGTGCAGGATAGCTGCTTGCTGTATTGCTTCTATAGCACGGATACTCTCCAGGTTATACTTTATGTAAAGTCTGGCAATAAAGCTGCGCAGAAAATCAGGCAGGGTCAGTTGCGGATACTGGTTCGCCCAGCGGATAACATGCTGCTGATAGCGTTGATCTCCTGCGTCTTTAGGATGGCTTTCATTTCTTCGTGTACTTCGCACCCGGTATCTGTGAGAATTTTCCTCTAAGATATTGGCTACAATATCGACAGAATCCGGGCGTCCCATATAGCATACCAGGTCAAAGCGGTCAGAAAGCTGTCTTCTAATTTCATCTAGAGGACCCGGATCTTCATCGGGATTGGAAGCTGCCCACACAGAAACATTTACCTTTATATCTACCGTTGGCAACCCCGCCTCTTCGATCTGCAGATGACCGGGCTTATTTCCCATTACATCCAGCAAGATATCGGTTATTTCCGGCGAAGTATCAGCCAGCCGGTTAATCTCGTCAATAAAGATTATTCCCCGATGGGCCTGGGGGATTAAACCGGGTAATAAATGAGCTTCCGGTTTCGAGCTGTCGGTTAGTTTGGCCAGGTCAATGCTGCCGGCTACTGTTCCTACCTTGGCCGAATGAGATATTTCCAAGAAAGGCATGGGAATCTCTTCGCTGCCCAGGGCTTCGATTTCCGAGGGAGTGAGATCTCTATGCTGGGGGCAATGTGGATCCAAAGGGTCACAATTATAAATACAACCTTTAATACGGGTGATGGTAGGCAGTATTCCGCGGGCGGCCCTCATTATGGTAGTTTTACCTGTGCCGCGCAGGCCTTCTGCATGCAGATGCAATGGTTCGCCTGCGTAACTGGAAACTACCGACATCATTACTGTCTGAAAAAGCGCTTGATTGCCTTCATAGCGTTCTAGCAAAGAAAAAGGGATCATGAATGAACGTTACTCCTTTCCAGTAATTATTAAAACCTTACGTATTATCAAACCATAAATGGATAAAAAAAAACATATATAAATTATCTATTTCTGCCTATATTAGGATGAAAATTAACATTTTTCTCGGAGGCCAGATGCTGTATTAGTATTTGAATGACTGATACAGTTAATAATGCAATTATTGTGCCAAGCATATTACTTTATTCAGGCGAATAAAAGAAAATTAATTATTTTTTCTTTAAAAAGACCACATAGTGGCACATTGTTTGCATAAGTAAATGACATACTTATCCTTCAAACTTATGACCTTAGCCTAGTAAGAGGGGAGTTTGCAGTTCAGCTAGCTGAACCAGTGTCTTCATTTAGTTAGTAAAGCACCTATCCAACACTAATACCTACGTTATGGTATTGTGAGAGATGCGGTTGTTATGCTTGCGCCGGTCTGAATTTAAACAAAATCATAGAAATAACACAACATATATTATGGAGGTACCAATTAATGAGCTTAAAATATGCAGATCAATATGCCTCGAAATTCACTTTTGCTGAAGAAGCGGTGAAAGTAATCAAGTATGGCAATAGGGTGATATATGCTTTTGGAATATGCAGCATAAATGAACTTGATCGAGCCTTGGCTATGCGAAAAGATGAGATATTTGATGTCAGAATAATTTGTAATGATATTAACTGCGGCTATTATGCAATGGATGCTGACTTTACTGGAGAACATTTTAAATTCTATAAGGGGATTTCTTATGGAGATAGGGAAAATGCTCTTCATGTAGGAACGATTAGAAACCACCTTAACCAAACAGATCAAAGAGGCTCGAGATTTGATGTGCGGCCAAGCCAGGTTTTTATGGCTACAGTAAGCCCTATGGATAAAAATGGAATGTTTTGGTTTGGCAGCAACGCACCTGAGAGTCATATTTTTCAGAAATACTGTCAAATGGCTGAATACGTCATTTTAGAAATAAATGAGCGGATTCTGGAAAACATTGACCCAAGTCAGGAATGTATTCATATATCCCAGGTCGATATGATCGTTGGCAGCAATAATGATGATCTTCTGCAGGACAAATCACAAAAATACTACTCCTATGCCGGTTAGCAGGTGCGAGCTAAGCTCTCCTGCTACTTTTCAATCAATTTGTAAGCCAACTGCATAAATCGTCCTATTGATAGTGGACTTTGACTCTTGTTGACAACCCCGTCCCCGTGACAACTCTAGATATTACGTGGATAAATCATCCTTCGATAACAAGTTTCCAATTTTTAACCCAATTTGCATAAGCAGCTTATCTTCAGGAGATTTTATATTTAAATTACTCACTGTTTCTATTCGTTTCAAGCGCTGAACTACCGTATTGTAATGAACGAATAATCTTCTTGAAGTCTGCTCAATATTACAATCACATTCAAAATAGGCATCAAGGGTTGGTATTAATTCAGCATTATTCTCTCGGTCAAATGAGATCAGTGATCCCATTGTATCGTTATAAAAATGTCCTAATTCTTTGGTCTGGAAAGCCTCCCCCAGCAAACGATAGATTCCTAAGTTGGAATATAATGTTATGGGATTATGACCTTTCAACTTTTTGCCTATCTTAATAGCATCAAGAGCCTCATAATGACTTTTTCTCAAACCATATATGCCGTAATAAAGGTTGCCTACGCCAATGGTTATAGTAGAGTAGTTGAAGAAATTATTAGCGTTGGACACAATTTGCTCACACTGACGTAAGCACTTGGCCTCAAATTCGTCTTGACTGAGATAGTTAGAATTAGGGACAAATATAAGAATTTTGTCCCTAATGGTACCGATAATAGTATCTTTTTCTATTAGGATACCTTTTATTATCCACAGCAATTGGTCTTTTACTTTTTGAAGCGCCAATTCATTATGTTCCACTTTGTCTGTCAAACAGCGAAACTTGTCGATATTGACTATAAAGGCAATGAAGTTGTCATCTAAGTTCCAACCTAGATGCTCGGCACGTCTCTTCAAACTTTCTTCATCAATTTTTGAACTATATAGGAGCTCATCAACAATAAATTCATTGCGATAACGTCTTTCTACTTCCATTAGTGACTTTTCCTGTACCAATATGAGCGCTGTTATTGTAAGTGAACCTTCTATTGCTATGAAATTTCTTGGAGTTAACCTGTTGTTTTTATCCCAAACTACCAGATAGCCAAAAGCATTACTATAAGCTTTAACGTCGGTTCGACCGACACCAACCAGTCTGTGCTAAGCAAAGTCG
>CAZXIR010000210.1:1548-3942 GCA_964640845.1 uncultured Syntrophomonas sp. | reverse complement strand
TATCAGTCGCGAGCCCCCTAATTTTATATTTGATTAATTGTAATGGCTGATTTGCATGTATTTGCATATAGGCCTGGGGAGCTGATCCCGAATGCGTCACCCGGATATTGCCTTATAATTACTAAGGAGTTTAGTGTGAAGAAGATAAAATTTATATTTTTAGCCAGTCTATTGATCCTACTGCTGTTTGCTGCTTTTTATAACGGCCTGGTGGTCAAAACATATATAGTAAGTTCTGATAAGATAGCTGCAGGCGAGACTATACGGGTTGTTTTAATTGCCGACTTGCATAACCATATTTATAGTGATAATCAAAGCAAAATCATTGCCTTAATCCAAGAACAAAATCCTGATATTATAGCCCTCGCTGGAGACATAGCTGATGACCAATTGCCAATACTGGGCACAGAACTGTTCCTGGCCGGCATACAGGGACTGGCCCCGGTATATTACGTTTCCGGCAACCACGAATTTTGGTCCGATGATATTGATAACATAAAGAATACCATCAGAAAATACGATGTTAAAATTTTGGAACACAACTATGAGCAGGTCAAAGTCAGAAACTCAAACATTATTATGGGCGGAGTTGATGACCCGGAAATAGTAAAATACGAAAAACCAGGATTTGATTGGGAAGGGGAGATGCAATCTGCATTTTCCGACTTTCAGGAATTTCCCCAGTTCAAAATCCTCCTGGCTCATCGGCCGGAATTAATTGAGTTATATAAAGGTTATGATTTCGATTTAGTGCTGTCAGGTCATTCTCATGGAGGACAAGTCAGAATTCCCTTCATCCTGAATGGACTATATGCCCCCAACCAGGGTTGGTTCCCCCAATATGCCGGCGGAGTCTATACTCATAATTCTTTAACTCATATAGTAAGCCGCGGTGTGTCCTACAACCCTCGTTTGCCGCGCATATTTAATCCACCCGAAGTAGTCCTGGTGCAAATAAAGGGAATCTAAGCACCATACAAAAATCAGTCCCAGTCTAAGGTGAAAAAGCGGGAGAGCTAGGATTTTGTTGATTATTCATATTTTCGATATAATATTAATAGGTGATTTACATGTATTTGAAGAAGGTTTCAATCTTAAGAGAAAATATAGGATCTTTTAACCATTATCCATTTTCTATTCCCGCTATTAGAAGTTTTCATCAAATGGAATTTAGAAGTAACGTAACATTTTTCGTGGGTGAAAACGGTTCGGGCAAATCCACCTTGTTAGAAGCAATCGCTCACCAGTGTAATTTTAACACTGCTGGTGGCGGCCGAAACAACGTTTATGATGTACCTGCCTCTGAATCTATTTTAGCAGATTACATCAGGCTTTCTTGGATGCCCAAAATAACCAATGGCTTTTTCTTGCGGGCAGAATCCTTTTACCATTTCGCTTCTCACATTGATGAGGTGGATGACACAGGTTTTGCATCATATGGAGGGTGTTCTCTACATAAGCAGTCACATGGAGAATCTTTTTTGGCATTATTTATGAACCGCTTTAAAGGAAAAGCTATTTATTTACTAGACGAACCGGAGGCAGCTTTATCGCCTTCCAGACAGTTAGCATTTTTAAGGATCCTATACGATTTGACCAGGAATGGAGAGGCACAATTTATTATTGCTACTCATTCCCCTATACTAATGGGCTATCCCAATTCTGTTATTTTAAGCTTTGATGATGGAGGAGTTAATAAAATAGATTATGAGATGACAGATCATTATCAAATTACCAAATATTTTTTACAGCATAGAGAAAAGCTGATGTCCGATATTTTAGATAATGACTAGCTTGCATTATCCAAATGCTAATATTATTAAATACCTAAAAGGTGGTGATCTTGCTGAGCGAGATTTTCTTGTTACTGGTACTCATAATGCTGAATGCTTTTTTTGCAGCATCTGAAATTGCTTTAATCTCATTAAACGATAATAAAATAAACCTGCTGGCTGAGGCAGGAAATAAGAAAGCCAGGCAAATAAAACAATTATTGGATGAACCAAGCAAGTTCCTGGCCACCATACAAATCGGCATTACTCTGGCCGGATTTCTTGCCAGTGCCTTTGCTGCACAAAACTTTGCCGGGCGGTTTGTTCAGCTTATTAAGCTAACCGGGACCCAGATTCCGGATCCCTGGCTAAAGAGTATTTCAGTTATCATCATAACCATGATACTAGCCTATTTTACACTGGTACTGGGTGAACTGGTGCCAAAAAGGCTGGCAATGAAAAAAGCCGAGCAGATTTCAATGCTGGTGGTTAGCCCCCTTAATTATTTGTCCTTCATTACTTCTCCATTCGTTACCTTACTCACGTTATCAACCAACTTTTTTGTCAGGATGTTTGGCTTTGATCCATTAGAAGAGGATGAGAAGATAACAGAGGAAGAAAT
>CAZXIR010000210.1:0-1448 GCA_964640845.1 uncultured Syntrophomonas sp. | reverse complement strand
GGAAATGCAAAGGAACAAAACTCATATGGCTATTGTTATTGATGAATATGGTGGAACCGCTGGAATAGTCACTCTCGAAGATTTGCTGGAAGAAATCGTCGGAAATATATTTGATGAATATGATGATGAAGAAGAGGAAATACGTAAACTGGATGAAAACACCTTTTTAATCGATGGCTCTGCCAGTTTGGATAGTGTAAAATATCACCTGGATATCGATCTGCCCATAGAGGAATACGAAACCCTTAGTGGATTCATTGTTGGCCAGTTAGGCAGAATCCCCGGCCAAAATGATAAACCAACCATTGAGTTCGATGGAGTGGTATTTAAGGTACAGGAAGTTTGTGAAAAGAGAATTTCCCAAGTTAAAGCTTGCGTGCCAGGAACCTAAGTTTCTAAGTTACTTAAAAAGTTTGTCGATAAAATGCAACATTAAGCTCCTGCTTTTTTTATCTTTTCTTTTCTATAAGTCGTTGATATAACCCGATACATCTTCCCAGTTATAATGGGTTAGGAATTTACTTACCTTTGACCAGCGCTTGCTAATTGCGGCCCAGAGTGAACAACTACAGCCTTAATAATAAAATAACTTCATAGGCATGAAGGCATCCTCAACCAAGTTTAAAAATCTGATTGGAGTGATTATAAATGACATGGCAGTGGTTTTTGCCAACCCGCATAATTTTTGGACCTGAAGCAGTTATGCAGGGTTCTGATTTTTTTAAAGCAGCAGGAAATCGCACTTTGATTGTTACCGGCCAAGGAGGCTCTGCAACCCGCAACGGCGCACTGGAAGATGTCTGTCGGGCGCTGGATCGCCAGTCCATCCACTGGGAGTTGTTTGCAGAAGTAGAACCAAATCCGGGTATTGATATCATTCGGCAGGGAGCAAATGCGGCCCAGAAAAGTCAAGCTGACTTTATTATCGGGATTGGGGGAGGATCTCCTCTGGATGCGGCCAAGGGGATTGCCATTCTGGCAGATAATGATATCAGCAATCAGGAGTTGTTCGATTTAAAATTCCAGCGGGCTTTACCGGTAGTAGCTGTCCCCACTACTGCAGGTACTGGCTCCGAGGTTACCCCTTACAGTATTATTACCTACCCCAAAATTGAGAACAAAAAAAGCATAGCCAGTCCGATTATTTTTCCGATTCTAGCATTGATTGATCCCAAATATACAGAATCTCTTCCCCTAGAAGTGACAGTAGATACCGCAGTAGATGCTTTTACTCATGCTTTCGAAGGCTATCTCGGCCTCAAACATAATGTCTTGAGTGATCAAATCGCTAGGGAGGCTATATCTCTGCTGGGTAACGAACTACGAAAACTGGCCCAGGGTTTATCGCCGAATCCTGACAGCAGAAGCAGGCTCTTATATGCTTCCACTCTAGCAGGCATGGTGATCAGCCAGACCGGCACTTCCATACCTCATGCACTGGGATATTG
>CAZXIR010000209.1:3327-3989 GCA_964640845.1 uncultured Syntrophomonas sp. | reverse complement strand
AAATACTGCCTCAAAATGCAATCTATGCTGGGAGAGAGGTGTTCCTACCATTCTGTTCAAATGGTGAAGGGGTCTTAAAATTCCTGAGCAAGATAGGTATGGATTTGCCTGAGAACAGTAAAAAGGAGATGACCAAGGTCATAGACGCAGGTCTGGCCTGCACGCTGGAAGAACTGTGGTCGCAGGAGTTCGATGAAAAGCCAGCAATCGGATGGCTGAAGAAGATCAGCAACGATCCAAACGTCGAAGCGATTCTTCGAAGGTTCGTAGCCGCAAACAGTGTTTTGGCCGATGAGGTGGCATTGGAAGAAGGTTCCATTAATACACTCGTCACTTTACTCATAGGCGGCAATTTTGGGGGCCGTCATGCGATTGTCAAAATGACTGGAGAGCCGGCACATGCTCTTCCTGTGGGCTTCTTAAGAACCGTAAAGAATAACGGTGGAAAGGTTCTTGTCCATCACACGGTTAAGAATGTGATTGTCGAAAACGGTAAGTCAAAAGGAGTCGTAGTTATTAATCCGGATGGAGCTGAGGAAATATATAGAACCAAGTATGTTGTTAATACAGCAGTCTATCCGGAACTAAGGAAGTTGCTGGGTACGAACATGCCTAAAAACATTGATGAAATCGTCACAGATCTTTTTAGATCCGACACGGTG
>CAZXIR010000209.1:3049-3317 GCA_964640845.1 uncultured Syntrophomonas sp. | reverse complement strand
ATCTTCACATTGCTTTGAAAAAGAAAGTGCTGCCTCATCTGTCAGCCCAACTGATGTTGTTGACTCCGGATGGGAGATACGACGGTGTCATTGCGACATTTTCGAACTTGGATCCTTCATGGGTACCGGCCGGCAAGCAGGCCATCAATGCCGAACTGTTTCTCAGTCCCTCAGACTACAAGAAGAAAACCAAAGAAAAGTGGTTCGCACACATGGCCGAGGGCGTATACAGCAGATGGCCTGAAGTGAAAGAAAATGTTGAATGGAC
>CAZXIR010000209.1:0-3036 GCA_964640845.1 uncultured Syntrophomonas sp. | reverse complement strand
GCATCGTTCCATCGGCACCTGTGCATCACGGCATCCATGCGGTAAGGAAATTACCTCTTGAGTCCGGAATTGACGGACTGTATTTCGCAGGAGACTGCACTGTTGGTGTAGGCTATTTCACAGAGCGTGCTGCCGACTCGGGGACAAAAGTTGCTAAAATGATCATCGCCCGACATACAAAGAACTTGTAGACCGATACTTTGTGAACTGAACAACAGGTAATGGCACAAAATTATAGGGTTTTTGTAAAATTACTTAAACTAGCACTGTTTGTGAACGGTGGGGAATAAATAGTTAGAGAAATCTAATCATAGCCATCAGCAATTGAAGTATCTATTGCCGTTGGCTTCACAAGAAGGAGTTGTTCTTTTACTTGAACTGGTAATGTTATTTGGGAAAAGAAGGACAACTTTAGTTTAATTAAACAACTTTATAATTCTAATTTATTTACAATCTTTAAGATTACCCCAGCAAATACCTCTCTTTTCCATTCCTTTGACATGGGTAAATAGTTTTAAACTATAATTTTATGCAACCAAAAGTTATCCATGTCAAGGGGTATTTTTTTGAGAAAAATCATCCCAATTGTAAAATATTTTGTTATTAGGCGTCGATATACAGCCCGTCAAAAATCTTAAAAAATATTCTACATAGACAGGCAAGCCCGAAATTAATGAGATATTGTAAAGGAACAACCCGGTACTGTCCCAAGTCGAGACAATTTACTAAAGCATCGGGGAAAAAAAGTGAAGGCAAAAAGAAAAGTTATTTCTGCTCTTGTGGCATTATCCATGTTTATAGATTTACTGACGCCTATGGCAGGAGTCGCCAGATCGACGTCAAGCTACTGAATAATAACAAATGTTCAGTTGTTTGATTCTTCGTCAACTGATGTGGCAACTGATACCTGCCAAAGCGGTCATTGTCGAGCATATCAAACATGTATACTCATGTCGCAAATGCGAAAAGAAAGCGTGCCATGTTCCAATAATCAAGGCTCCTGTTGACGAGCCGGTGATCAAAGGCAGCTTTGCTTCACCGGAAGCGGTAGCACATATTATGACACAGAAGTTTGTTAGCGGAGTGCCGCTCTACCGGCAGGAACAGGAGTTTAACAGAAACGGCATCCTACTTTCCAGGCAGACGATGTCCAACTGGCTGATTAAATGCGCGGAGGACTGGCTTAAGCCGATATATGTAAAGCTGCACGAACAATTATGCGCAAGGGAAGTTCTCCATGCCGACGATTACCGAAACCATAATATTATCGAAACTGGCCCGCAACAAACTATGTAAGATGGAATGCGGGCCGCTGATTTGTTTCGATAATCCGTAGTGGATGCTACGAGCACATTTGTTTTAATAACTCCATTAGATCACAATTTTCCTGCCACGCTGGGACTGATTCCACCAAGGAAGGATAAGCCTTAACGATTGCATCCCTTTTAGCTTGGCTGTTTACTCTTAGGTAAACCTGAGTAGTTGAGACGCTTGTGTGCCCAAGAAGATCCCCCCGAATTGCAATGATGTTGACACCGGACTCAAGAAGATGGATCGCTTTGCTAGCCCGCAAAGCATGAGGGTGGATATCATTAGGAAATGGGACTGATAAATTAGCCTGTTTTGCCGTGATAAAATTAAAGATATTAAAATTACTCCTGATGAAATGCCCTATATATATTGAAAATAGGCGTTACGGGGTCGTACCCCAAACAATTCTGACAATTTGATAATTGTTATCATCCCCCATCGAAGTTTATTTTCGAGGGGATTTGTTTTTATTTGGGAAACACAGCGAATTAGAAGCACTCGCGCGGAGTCTTAGAACCAACTGCGCGCGGCTTTAGAGCCACCTAAAACACTCAAGATAAGCCGAAACAACGCTGTTTAATGCAGATAATTCTTCTTCCGTACAATAATTTTTTACTACTTATATGTTTACCAATAACACTTCTATCGCGCTGAAACAACTCTGCCATTTGGTCAATGGACAGCCAAACAGTATCGTTGTCAAAGGTAGGGTAGTTTCTATTTTCGTCAAACCATCTTCGGTCTGATACATTACAATTTCAAAGTTCATATATACATTCCTACACGCTTTTCCTTAATTATACATGTTTCATCAAAATATTTCCATTAATTATTACTAAAAAGAGGCTAACCTCGAAACCTTTTTATTGGCTACATATAGTAGTCTACCTACCTCAATTGCCCTTCAATCCACTATTCGTCATCAATACTACGCACTCCACATGGCACGATAGGCTCAACTGTAACTGATAAACTATAAACAACAGATTTCAACAAATAAGGATGAACACTATATCCCATAAACATCCTTTTCGGCTATGATGGAACTGGAAATTATTCCACTTCATCATAGCCGGAGGAAATCATGCACATTAACGAAAGGTGGAAGATGTACTACGAGGTTCAGTCACTCAAAGAAATAGGATTGAACATTTCCCAGATTGCCAGGAAGCTAGGTGTTTGCCGTAACACAGTCTATGCATATCTTAACGCTACACCTGAAAATGTGGAAAAAGTAAACCGGGATAGCCGAACACGCCGAAAAAAACTAGATGCATACAGACATGAGGTAGTTAACTGGCTTAAAACATATCCCGATTTATCAGCGGCCCAAGTGCTGGATTGGATCATGGACAAACACCCCCTGGCTAACGTTTGCGAAGGAACCGTTAGAAATTACGTTCGATATTTAAGAAAGGAGTATGACATTCCAAAAGTTGTATGTAAGCGGCAATACGAAGCAGTCGAAGACCCGCCCATGGGGCAGCAAATTCAGGTTGACTTCGGAGAAACAAAGCTACTGAATGCACTCGGCCAGCCCATAAAATTATGGTTTATAGTCTTCGTCCTCTCCCACTCGCGCTACAAATATGTAGAATGGTCAGCCTGCCCCTTCACCACCCAGGCCGTAATCAAGGCCCATGAAAACGCCTTTGAGTATTATGGGGGGATGCCTAAAGAAATTGTCTATGACCAAGACTCCATCATGGTGGTCAGGGAAAACAG
>CAZXIR010000208.1:0-4028 GCA_964640845.1 uncultured Syntrophomonas sp. | reverse complement strand
ATCGAGATCGTCGTCGATCCTGGCACTCAGCACCTGTAGATCCAGGTCATCGATCATACCGCGACGCATAGCTTCCTGCAGGGTGCTTTTCTCTGTCTGCAGGGCCTGGATACGAGCTTTGTTTTCCAATGTTAAATTTAAGACCAATTCATTCTGATGCAGTTCATCCAGCTGTTGTTCGATTTCCTGCAAACGGGTATGATACTCTTCATAGATGACTTGGTAGTTGCTGGATGATATGGATTTGCTGCTTTTGAGTCGCTGCAGTTCCATTATCGCTGCTTCCCCGGCCAGCAGCTGGCTAGATAGACGACCATATTCAGCCATCAATCCGCCCTTGCTGGCCAGTCCCAAGCTTCTAATTAAAGGTTTGATACTGAGACCTTGAACCAGCAGAGACATTAAGACAACTCCGAAGGTAATCACTAGAAGTTCAGCCCGGTAAGGAAAATTGGCACCTAGACCTAGCACCAGGGCCATAGGAATGGCTCCCCGAAGTCCACCCCAGAAGAGCACATGCTGCCAGCTAAAAGGAATGTCTCCCTTAAGTCTGTTTACCAGAGGTGATAGCAGGTAAACCGCTGCTGCCCGGCCCACTAGAACTACCGGGATGGCCAGCAATATATCGGTTCCTCGCTGGGTAAGGTCAAAGAGAGCAACTTCAAAACCTACTAGGAGAAAAACTATAGAATTAACTGCAAAAGCCAGGTATTCCCAAAAAGAATTTACTGCCAGCCGGGTAGAAGCAGTCATCCCAGTTCGCATACCATAACTGCCCATCACCAGTCCAGCAGATACAACTGCAATTACTCCTGATACATGCAGGGTCTCAGCGCTCAGGTAGGCACCAAACGCTGCTATGGTGGTCAGCATGATCTCGAACAAATGGTCATCATATTCCCGGGTCAGCCGGGAAGCCACAAAGCCAATACCTCCTCCCACCAGTACACCTCCAAAAACCACCAGGACAAAGGATTGAATCCCACCCAGTATTGAGATTTCCTGGCCCGAGGCATAATTTACCAGCAAGGTGAATAATACTATGGCTACCCCATCATTAAACAGACTCTCGGATTCCATTATTAGGGAGAGACGCTTGCCTACGCCTAGTTCTTTGAAAATGGCAATAACTGATATAGGGTCAGTGGGCGATATCAATGCTCCAAATACCAGACCTACAGCTAGTGGGAGGTTGAGCAGCCAGGAGATGGAATAACCCACCACCAGGGTTGAAATTACGGTTCCGGCCAGGGCATAAATAGCAATAGGCAGAGCGTTTTCCTTCAATAACCGGATCCTTATATTTATGGCTGATTCAAATAGTAGAGGGGGCAAAAAAACGGTGAACAAAATATGTGGTTCCAGCTCTATTTGCGGTAGTACATGAAAAGGGGCGATTATTAATCCAGTTATAACCAGGGCCAGAGCATATGGTATTCTAATAAAACGTCCCGCCATAGCCACCATAGTAGCTATGACCATAAGCCAAAAAAAGGTTGTAAAATCAAACGAAGTCGCTTCTGCGATTGAGAAAACAATAATATTAAGTCACTTCCTCACTAGTTGTTACTAAAAATAATTCATACTACTAATATACAAAATATCAGGAAAAAATACGAGCAGTGAAGGTAACCAGGGGGAGGGTTCTCTTGGTCAAAAATGACCAAGAGAACCCTCCCCCTGCAAAATCATACAAAAAGAAAGTGGACAAGAAAATCTTCCTTTGTCCACTGACTATCTTTGGTGCGTGTGTTTTCCCACGTTTGTGTGAAAAGGTTCGCATTTAGACCTGTTATATATCAGTTTACCACCGTTTAAGATCGATAAAAATGCAGTTATTTCAATACATTAAAAGCGAATTATCTATTTATTTGCAATTGCGTTTTCTGCCGCCCACATGACCTGATACACTAGAGGTGAACCGGTTAACAAAGGATGAGTTGCATATTGCATTACTGAAAGGTCTGCTGCAGGCAATCGATGCTGAATGGCCAGGGCCAGTATATTGACCATGTCTGCGGCCTGTAAACCACCAATAATATGTCCGCCAATGAGGCGGTCATCTTTTCGATCAAATATCAACTTCACTTCAGTTTTCATTGTACAACCCGGTAATGAGGCCGGATGGCGGTCAGGGGAATTCATTTTGCCGATATAATAATTAATACCAGACTCTTTACACATGCGTTCCGTAAATCCAGCTGCTGCGACTGACACATTTCCTACCCTGGTTGCAAATGCACCAAGTGCTCCAGGGGTTTTTCGGTTTAATTCATATAAATTGCTGCCCGCGATCATGGCTTCGGAAGCTGCTACTGAAGCCAGCCGAATCCCTACATCCTGACCATTTATCACAGAAAACTTGCTGGCACAGTCACCACAGGCAAAAATATCCGGGTCACTCGTCCTTAAATATGCATCTACAATAATACCGTTTCGTGGATCGACCTGCAAACCTGCTTTCTGAGCTATTTCTATATTAGGAGCGCTTCCTATTCCCAGAATAACCATATCCGCTTTCAGAGTAGTGCCATCTTCCAGGGTAACGCCGCTAACTTTCGTATCGCCTTCAAATGACATTGCCCGGGTGTTGGTCATAACCTTTACACCTAATCTGGCTAATTCCAGTTCCACCTGATAACCATAGTCCTCTTCACAGGCTAGAGCTAAGCAACGCGGTAAAGCTTCAATTAAAGTAATATTATAATCACCTTTGAGACTAAATTGTTCTGCCATTTCCACCCCAATGAAGCCGCCTCCAACAACTACGATATCCTTGCTATGCTGTAAGACATCATCTATCTCCTGCAGAAAAGCTGGATCCTTGTAAATAGGAAAAATATTTGCTAAATTTATGCCAGGAATTGGTGGAACCATAGGACTGGCTCCAACTGCCAAGATAAGTTTATCGTAGTGAATGGTCTCCCCATTGCTTAAGTTAGCCAAATGTTCTTCCCGATTGATTTCCTCTACCTTGGCAACTAAAAACTCAATTCCCTTTTTTATAAATCCGTCATCAGGAATTTTATCCTTCTCTACAGAATTTAACATTCCATAAATGTAAGGAATTCCACAGGGGACAACAGTATAGGATACGTCACGCACTATTATTGTTTTTTTATCTGGGTACCAGGTCTTAATCGTATTGGCAGCGCTTAAACCGGCAGCAGATCCACCGATAATTAGGACATCTGTTGAATTCATAATAAAAACTCTCCCTTCTTTTTGATTCATTTGCGCTTGAAGATACATTCTATTACCATACTAATATTTTAACATATGTCCATTATTATAACTTTATAAGGAGATAGCAAATCCTAAATTGTCTTCAGAATCATTGTTATATAAAGGTACGGTTCCAAATTTCGGGCATATATATATATTAATTATTAAAATGCGGCAATAGCGATAATTATTCAACTAAAAAGTGTTGCCCAATCGGGGGGGAGAAAAATGGCACCCATGAGCCAACATTTGAAACAAATTAAGCTTAAGCCCGACTTTTATAACTGTCCGGATAGATTCAGTTTCAAAGATTTGTTAGCCATATTCTTTACACTGGGGTTCTTCTATGCTTGCTATAGGGCATTATTTCAACCTCAAGCACTGGAATTGGTCAAATCAATTGCTTACCTGATGGGAATAATACTGGGAGGATATTTCGGACATGAAATAACTGCCGCAATAATTAACGAAAAACACAAGAACGTTAACTACACTAACAGCAGCAGTTACAATCAAGATTCGAACAACATATAGAGTTAACTTATATATTATCAGAAAAAAATGAGGGCCTATTGCCCTCTTTTTTCTGGGTTGCCCCCTTACGGGGACCAATTATCTCAATTCCCTAAGGGGAATACAATTTTTTGGTTGCACTCTGCGAGCACCACTTATCTCAATTCCCTATGGGAATAAATTATTATGGTTGCCCCCTTACGGGGACCACTTATCTCAATTCCCTAAAGGGAATACATTTTTTTGGTTGCGGGAGTCGGACTTGAACCGACAACCTTCGGGTTATGAGC
>CAZXIR010000207.1:0-4070 GCA_964640845.1 uncultured Syntrophomonas sp. | reverse complement strand
GAAGAGAAGACAGTTAACCCATTGCAGATATTATATATTGGTTACCCCTTGGCAATTGCCCTTATCACATTTTCCGTAAGTCAAAACAGCAGTATAGTTTACCCTGAGATTATGTTCTTGTTGCCGGTAATAATCGCTGCATCCATCGGTGGACAGCTATTGGGTCTATCTATGGCAGCCCTGTGTGGAGCGATTGTTTTATCTTTCAGTTATTTAGAGCATGGCAACCTTAATTATGGGATGGTAGAATCCCAGCTGATATTTCTGGCTATTATCTTTGTGTTGGGGTGGTTCGTGGGTTCCCAGACCGACTCGGAAAAGGATCAGCGAGTTTATTTAATCAAACTGGCTAATACGGATCTTTTAACCGGATTATTCAGTCATCGCTATTTCCAGGATAAACTGCAACACTACTTTCAACATCCTGATCCGGGGCAGCCGCTGGCCTTGATATTACTGGATATCGAATATTTTAAGTATTACAATGAAAGCTTGGGGCATGCTATGGGAGATCAACTGCTCCAAACTCTTGCCGGATTTTTACATGAGTTGGAGTTGGAAAATGTTTTTGCCGCCCGTTATGCGGGAGGGCAGTTTGCTCTGGTCTTACAAGGATATGATCAGAAAGCTGCTATGGAGATTGCGCAGGGCATTCTCCGTCGGATAAGGAATTATCATTTTTATGGTGAACAATATCAGCCGGAAGGCAAGGTAACGGTATCCTGTGGTATTGCCTTATATCCCGATCATGCCTCCAACAGTAAAGAACTACAGGTATATGCTGAAGAGGCTTTATATAAATCGAGAAGTCTTAACCGCCATAATGTAGAATTATATTTTTCTGTTTTTGATAATATGGAGATTTCCAATGATGAAAGAGAGATATTAAATTCCATCCGCACTTTGGTGTCGGTAATTAATGCCAAAGATAGATATACTTATGGACATTCGGAGAGGGTTACTTATTATGGCCATAAAGTTGCGGAAAAAATGGGATTAAGTGAAGAAGAAATCAGGTGGGTTGATTATGCATCCTTCCTGCATGATATAGGCAAGATAGAGATAGATCGTGATATTCTAAATAAACCGTCCATGTTAAGTAAAGAAGAGTGGGCAGTGATACAACAGCATCCCATATGGGGGAGTGACATGGTCAAGCCTTTGCCCAAACTGAGGCCAATAGTGCCCATAATTCGCCATCATCATGAGAATTATGATGGCTCAGGTTATCCGGATGGTCTGGCTGGTGGAAATATTCCACTTATCTCCAGAATTATAAGAATAGTAGACAGCTACGATGCCATGACTTCTTTCCGTCCTTATCGAAGGAATCTACCATCAAGCGAAGCCTTGGATGAGATAAGAAAAAACGCTGGTATTTTGTTTGATCCAGAATTGATAAGTTATTTCGAAATAGTTCTGGAAGAAGACCTGAAGGAAAGAACTATATAGTATATCTCTTGGAGTATAAGAATGTAACATTAATGGTTATAGTACTGGTATAATATTAAGAAGTATAAATAAAGGTTTGAGGAGTGTAATATGAATAAGATTAATGTAAAATTTAGGGAATTGGAAGTGGGGGCAAAAATACCACAATATGAAACGGCTTCTGCTGCCGGATGTGATATAAGCCTGCCCCTCAAAGGGGATATTGTATTGTATCCCCATGAGGTAAAAAACATACCGGTAGGATTTGCGGTCAAGATACCAGATGGCTATGAAGCACAGATTAGAAGCAGAGCAGGTATGGCGCGTAAAGGAATAGTAGTCGCCAATGCCCCAGGCACGGTTGATTCAGACCATACCGCTGAACTACACCTGCTGCTTCTGAATGTGAGTGATAAACCAGTTCGTTTAACTCCAGGACAAAAAGTCGCTCAGATGGTGTTTAGTCCGGTGGTACAGGCTGAATTCGAGGTGGGAGATTAGATACCCCCATTTATCAACTGTCCGGCGCAATTCTTTTGGCTTTTCCCTTAATTTTAGAGGTCAAACTTCCCATAGCAAATAAGAATATACCAAGCAGGCAAAACATAATGGCGATTCTGTTGGTAACAACCAAAATGGAGTTTTTGAATACCGCAGCTAGAATTTTCGGATTATTACCGATTATAGCCAAAAGTTCATCGTAAGAAGAAAGCTGCACGATGATGCTGTTATCCAATACTCCACTGATGTAAGATACAAGTGTTATTATCACTAGGCCGGAAGCCGCCAAAGCATATCCAGTTGTTTGCAAACACTTGGATATACCGAATAGAAATATCATGGAAAACAAGAATAATCCGAACAATAAGAACGGAAGATACTTACTGTAAGGATAGTAAGTGCGGGCAGTGTCAATATATCCAAAGATGCCGCTATTATCCATGAATGAAGTGTAACGTAAATCTATGTAGTCAGGAATGCCGGAAGATTTGCTGAGGTTTTCAGCTATATTTACCTTTAATATATGGTTTATGATGTCATTTTCGGCCGCCGGTGGAAGAACGGGGAGCATCTGGGATATAAACTGGGTTTTTTGCGTTCTTAAATCTATACGAAGATCCAGTTCATCACTGGTGTTTTTCAAATAAGCAAGCAAGTTATGAATCAGTCCAGAAACTTGATCTTGAGTCCATTCCTGGGAAAAAGTACTGCTAGTCGCTTTAACCAAGGATTGATAAGTATTATCATCTAATTGCGGGATATTGTTTTTGATGGTTAATAAAACGAAATTTTGTGGGATATTGCACAGGTTGTGCTTTTTAACAAAAGAACTGTAGAAATCATCATTTAAAATGGTGCATTCTGCGCTAATAGACAGTTGCATCATAATAGAAGACAAAAAGATGAAGACTGAAAGAATTATTAAAGTGGCAAGCTGCTTCTTGTTCATAGTTATCACTCCCGGAATAAGGTAGCAGGCCTATTCTGTTATAGTTTAACAGTAATACGATAAATATACAAAACTATCTGAATTGGGAGGTAATAAGAATGGATAACAAATTTAGATTGGATCGAGAAGACACGGTCCTGATTTTGGTTGATATTCAGGAAAAACTTATGGTGGCTATGGAGTATAGAAATAAAATTTATAGAAATCACCAGATATTGTTGGCTTTAGCTAAACAGTTAAACATTCCGGTTATTAAATGTGAACAGTATCCCCAGGGGCTAGGGAGCACGGTTGCCGAAATTACCGAGTTTCTACCGGATGAACATTTTGCTGTGCAAAAGATGGTCTTTTCTGCTTATGGGCCAGAGCTCCAGGATATTTTACGAAAGATTAATCGGCATACTATATTGATAACTGGTACTGAAACTCATGTTTGCGTTTTCCAGACTACCCGGGATTTGTTGGAAGCCGGGTACAATGTTCATGTAGTTCGGGATGGAGTATGTTCCAGGTTCAAAGAAAACTACTTAAGTGGACTGCAGTTGATGGAAAATATGGGTGCCGTCATAAATAATACTGAGACCATAACTTTTGACATGCTTCAGCGCTCAGGTACTCCTGATTTTAAGGTAATGTCCGCCATTTTGAAATAAAGCCGAGATGCGATTTCGTATAAAAGATGTACTAGCTAAAGCAAAATTGATTTAAATATACCATTAAGGTATATACTTCCTATTAATAGGAGATTATTGTTGACAAAAGCTTACCCAGGTAATATAATATCATTCTGTTGGGCTTAATAAAGGAACCTATCTAGAAAAAATTAAAATCAGGATACTGGTTTCGGCCGCATTTGCTGAGCCGATTATTTTTTGTCTAGGAATAAGGAGTGAATATAGGTGCTTACGAATTTGCGTAATATAGGAATTATCGCGCATATAGATGCGGGTAAGACTACTACCACTGAGAGAATTCTATATTATACTGGTCTTACCCATAAATTAGGCGAAACCCATGATGGGGAGAGCGTGATGGATTATCTTAGCTATGAGAAAGAACGCGGTATTACCATTACTTCCGCGGCTACTAGGTGTGTGTGGAAAGGTAACGATATAAATATTATAGACACACCCGGACACGTTGACTTTACTGCTGAGGTGGAAAGAAGTTTGCGGATCCTTGATGGAGC
>CAZXIR010000206.1:0-4099 GCA_964640845.1 uncultured Syntrophomonas sp. | reverse complement strand
CCAAAAAGCCCAGTAATACTGGGCTTTGCATTGTATCAAAGATTAAGTTTTAAAATGGTCGGAGTGACTGGATTTGAACCAGCGGCCTCTTCGTCCCCAACGAAGCGCTCATACCAAACTGAGCTACACCCCGACGCAAGGATTATTGTATAACAGATAGATTTATTCGTCAAGGTTTGTCTGGGGTATTATCTGCTATTCAACTTTATCCAGCTCGAACTTTCTGTGTAGGGCTCTGACAGCAGTCTCTATACAATCCTTGTCTATTAAACAGGATACTTTAATTTCTGAGGTGCTGATCATATGGATGTTTATATTTTCATCAGCCAGAGCTTCGAACATATCCGCGGCTACACCTGGATTAGTCTGCATCCCGGCCCCTACTATGGACACCTTGGCCACATCATCTCCATAAGTCATGCCCGAGGCCCCGATATCCTCGGTAAGCTTTCCTATTACCTGGACTGCTTTTTTTAAATCATCCCGCCCGATGGTGAAGGCAATATCATTCCTTCCATCGCGCATAGCGGCCTGAATTACCATATCAACATTTATCCCCGCTCCGGCCAGAGATTTGAAAAGGGTCTTGGCAATTCCAGGCTGGTCAGGTACGTCAAATATAGCAAAGCGGGCACAGTTAACATCATGAGCAACTCCGCTTACAATTACCTCTTTTTCCATATTGGCCTCCTTTGTGATTATGGTTCCCGGATTTTTATTAAAGCTGCATCTTACTTCCACATCGATCTGGTAGGTAAGTGCTACTTCCACTGCCCGGGGCTGCATTACTACTGCTCCCAGCACTGCCAGTTCCAGCATCTCTTCATAAGAAATCATGGACAGTTTGCGGGCTTCAGGCACTATCCGCGGGTCAGCCGTATAAACCCCATCCACATCAGTGAAGATCATGCAGCGATCTGCCTCTAAACTGGCTGCCAAGGCTACTGCCGTAGTATCTGAGCCACCCCGACCCAGAGTTGTAATATCTCCTTCTGGAGATATACCTTGAAAACCGGCTATTACTACAATATTTCCTGCTTTGATCTCTTTTTTTATTCGGCAGTTTTCAATCCCATTAATTTTAGCTTTATTATGGGATGAATCACTTTTAATGCCAGCCTGCCACCCGGTAAGAGATATGGCCGGGCATTCCATATTGTTCAGGGTTAAGGCCAAGAGGGCTGCAGACTGCTGTTCTCCGGTAGCCAGGAGCATATCCATTTCCCGGATGTTTAAATCATCTCCGGTGGCTCCCGCCAGTTGAATAAGGTCATCGGTGGTATCTCCCATAGCTGACACTACTACTACCACATCATGCCCTTTAATTCTCATTTCCTTAACTCTACAGGCTATGGTTTTGATTTTTTCAATCGAAGCTACTGAACTTCCTCCGAATTTTGCAACTACTAATGACAAAATATCTCACTCCCCGGATTACATTCCGATTATTATATAAGTTGGATTCAACTAGAATCCCGGTTAATAATATTGAACTCCTTGTAAATCTGGTTTCAGGTACAAGATCTGTACTTTGGCTCCCGCTATATTAAAGGCTTTTTCCATGGCCTGACCAACTTCCTGTTCCTGGCCAACATTGGTAAATGCTAATATAGATGGACCAGCTCCACTCAATGCAGTTCCTATGGCTCCTGCTTCTAAAGCGGCCTGGAGGACTTGATCAAAACCCGGAATGAACACTTTTCGCAAAGGCTGATAAATCTTATCATCCATAGCTTTGTCCAGATTAGATAAATCACCATTTTGTATACTGGCCAGTAGAAAACAAGCTCGCTGCATATTAGATACCGTAGCCTGCAGGGGCACGTTCTGCGGCAGTACTGACCGTGATTGCTCGGTGGGCAGTACAAAATCCGGAACAGCTACCACTACCCCCATCTGTTTTCCGAACCGGACCTGCTGGTAGTATACTTCTCCTTCGCAAATCATGGCTACCGCCAATCCTCCCGTAACACAAGGCACTACATTGTCAGCATGTCCTTCCATTTCAACTGCCCAGCGCAGCAATTGAGCAGGTGAGAATGGGTCTGAGATAAGACGGTTGGCAGCGAACATTCCGGCCACTATAGCAGCAGCGCTGCTCCCCAGCCCCTTACCGATAGGAATATCATTGTCAATTTCAATATACAAGCCCGGAAGTGAATACTGAGCCTGCTTAAATACGAAATTCATGGCCTTATACAACAGATTCTCCTGAGGACTCTCCATAATAGATCTATCTCTTGTTCCGCTGAATATGATTTCAATGCCACTGGGGTTGATTGCAGCTTCCACCTGCAGATACAGTTGAAGGGCCATGCCCAGAGTATCAAAACCAGGTCCCAGGTTAGCGGTGGTGGCTGGTGCTCTTACTTTTATCATCTTTCCTCCTGCATTAGGATAATTGCCTATAAATAATCGCGATCAACACCCTCTAACCGGATTACATTATCTATATTTCCAACTATATGCATACCCCGTAAAATAGAGAGTGAATCATTTAAATCCTGCTCTTCTACCTCATGGGTTATAAGTATCAATTCAGCCATTTCGTCACCATGGGTGGTCTGGAAAACTGTAGCCAGACTGACGTTATTGCTGCCAAATACCCCGGCAATCCCAGCCAGAACTCCAGGACGATCCTTGACCGTCATCCTAATATAGAACTGAGCTCGTAGTTGACTGACATCCAGTATTATTTTGTCTTCATAACAGGTACAACTAATCCGCCCACTTATTTGGTGGACTATATTTCTCCCAATATCTATGATATCTCCCACTACAGAACTGGCAGTGGGCAGTTTGCCTGCTCCCCGACCATAGTGCATAATATCTCCTACTGCATCCCCGGTTACGAACACTGCATTATAAACATCGTTAACTGCTGCTAACGGGTGTTTCTTGGGCAAAAAGGCCGGATGCACCCGAGCCTGAATAGAACCATCGTCCCCCTGTTTAGCTACCGCTAACAGTTTTATCACATACCCCAGGTCATGGGCAAATCTAATATCACTAGGGGTAATTTTGCTTATACCCTCTACATATACATCACCCAAAGTAACCCGACTGTTAAAAGCGATGGATGATAAAATGGCAATTTTCCTGGCGGCATCTAATCCTTCTATATCGGAAGTAGGGTCAGCTTCAGCATACCCCAGTTCCTGTGCTTCTTTTAGTACCTCTTCAAAAGGCCGGCCTTCTTCACTCATTTTGGTAAGGATATAGTTGGTGGTACCATTTAATATCCCAATAACTTCTTTAATCCGATTCCCGGCCAGAGATTGCTTTAAAGGATAGATAATGGGTATTCCCCCGGCTACGCTGGCTTCAAAATAGAAGTCAACCCGGTTAGCCTTAGCTATATCAAAAATTTCTTTGCCTCTTTCGGCAATCAGATCCTTATTAGCAGTCACAACATGTTTACCATGTTCCATAGCTTGGGTAATCATGGTCAAGGCCGGTTCAATTCCACCTATCAACTCCACCACAATATTGATCTCCGGGTCCTTTAAAATGTCCTCGAAATCACTGGTAAGTTTTGCTTCATCTATCCCCAAAGCCCGACACTTGTCGAGATCCTTATCAAGCACTCTTTTTAATTCTATCTTATCACCTGTTCTGCGAGATATGATATCCGCATTATTCTTAAGCAGTTCAACAACCCCTGAGCCTACGGTCCCACAGCCCAATAAAGCAACTTTAATCATAATTTCTCCTCCTGCATCAACTTTTTCCAACTACTTGTACCTCCAGCACCCCGTCCATGCCAGTCAGATTTCTTAGCAGTTCATCCACCGAGACCGTCATTTCTTCAACACTTATCGAGATAGTCAGATATGCAGCCCCATGCATAGGCAGATTTTGATTTATGGTTAAAATATTGCCATTCATGCTGGCAATATGGTTTAATACACCTGATAATATACCGGGAGCATGTTTTAAAAGAAGAGAAATATTAACTATTTCCATGCTTTGAGCATTAAAAATGGCAAAAACACCATCCTTATACTTATAAAAAGTGCTTCGAGCGATACCGATCCCATCCACGGCTTCTTGAATATTCAAGGCTTCTCCTCTGACCAGCATCTCTTTGGCTTGTGCT
>CAZXIR010000205.1:0-4122 GCA_964640845.1 uncultured Syntrophomonas sp. | reverse complement strand
TTCCATGCCGGCCTTTTCCAATGCTTTCTTAGTAGAAGGAACCGGTCCAATTCCCATGATGGTGGGGTCTACACCGGCAGAAGCATAGGATTTAATGGTAGCAATGGGCTTCAGTCCCAACTCATCTGCTTTTTCTTTGGACATAACGATCATAGCGGCTGCGCCGTCATTTATACCGGAGGAACTTCCTGCCGTGACTGTTCCGCCTTTCTTAAATGCAGTGCCCAGCTTAGCCATTTGCTCGCGAGTAGCCATTCTGGGATGTTCATCGGTGTCAAATACTTTGTCACCCTTTTTGCTCTTAATTACTACCGGCACGATTTCATCTTTAAACCTGCCTGATGCAATAGCCTCTGCAGCCCGGACCTGACTGGTATATCCGAAATCATCCTGTTCTTCTCTGGTTAATCCATACTGCTCTACTATGTTTTCAGCGGTTACTCCCATATGGTATCCGTTGAAAATTTCCCACAGTCCGTCATAAACCATACCGTCTATGAGATCACCTTTGACCATATTCATTCTATAACCCCAGCGGGCATTGGGAAGATAATATGGATGAGCGCTCATATTTTCCATACCACCGGCCAGAACAATGTCAGCATCCCCGGCTTTAATAACCTGGGCTGCCAGGTGAAGTGCTTTCATACCTGATCCACAGACTTTATTAATCGTAAAGGCGGGAGTCTCTATGGGGATACCAGCTGCAATCATAGATTGACGGGCCGGATTTTGTCCCTGTCCCGCCTGCAGTACACAACCGAAGATAACCTCTTCAACCTGTTCCGGTTTTATTCCTGCTCTTTTGATAGCTTCAACCATAGCGATTCTGCCTAGTTCTATACATTTAGTGTCTTTCAGCGTACCCCCGAAGGTACCAATGGGTGTACGGCACAGACCTGCAACAACAACTTCTTTTGACACTATTTGTCCACCTCTCCTTCTCAAAAAATAAAAACATAATCCCAAACCCCTGTTTCTGACTGAATAACATTCAAAGTAACAATTTAGGTACTATTCAGTCCAATAATAAACTTATCCCCCCCTTTTTGAACTAATAGTAACTATGAATACTAACTACTCCATATGAGATAACAGACCACGCCCAAGTGCCCAATGAATAATGCAGTGGTTTGTCAAATAGAAAGCAACAAACACAAAAGATAGCCTGTCTCTAATCTGCTATTCATCGCCATTGATGCGTTGATTTGTATAGGAGTGTTTACAATCTTTCTAAAAAAAGAATATGCAATAAATATGCCAGGTATTGGCAATAAATATTGTGATAAAAATGGGAATTGGTCTGGGTATAGACCATGACTAAAAAGAAATAATGCGAAATGACATTAAACATTAATGCAAAAAAGCATTGCTGGAAAAGTGTGCAGTAAAAGGGCTTCGACGAATGCGATGCCGTTGATGCATATAATTAATGCAAAATTGCATTAATTATATGATGAACGGTAGTACTACTTTTATTATAAATGAAATATGCTGGTAATTATACAACTAAATGTTAAAAATGTTTGGTGAGATTAAACAAGGTGCGTCCAGCTTCAAATTGTGTTATTTTTAAGTTACTCTCATTTGAATCTTAATAATTAAGGAGATACATTAATTTGTTTCCATTACGAGATAGTACCCCGAGCCGATCATTTCCTGTGGTAACAGTATTATTAATAATGATAAACATAATAATTTTCTTTATGGAAATCGCTGCCGGACCTCAGGTCATTAATGAGCTGGTTTATATATTTGGCCTGGTTCCTGCCAATCTTAATGGGCAAGTATCCTGGTTAGGTTTTTATCCTTTAGTGACCTCAATGTTTCTTCATGGAAGCTGGATGCATGTTATTGGCAACATGTGGATCCTATGGTTGTTTGGTGATAATATCGAAGACTATATGGGTTCCATGCGCTTTTTGCTCTTTTACCTTCTTTGCGGTTTAGTTGCTGGGCTTACTCATTATTTGATTAATCCCGGTTCAGTTATCCCCGTAGTTGGGGCATCTGGTGCCGTAGCAGGGGTTATGGGAGCGTATTTCTTGATGTTTAAACATGCTAAAATACTCACCTACATACCTCCCATTTTTCTGCTAAACCTACCAGCCTGGATTTACCTAGGATTTTGGGGTTTATCACAGCTTTACTGTGGTACGGCAGATGTTATCTCGGCTAACTCCTGCGGGTCAATCGCGTTTTGGGCTCATATCGGTGGTTTCGGAGCTGGTATGTTTTTGTATCGAGCTTTCTTGCGCGAGACACCTGAGCAGGTATAATCATACTCTTACTGATTCTTCAGAATGCGAATTGATTTTCTTAAGCAATCGTTCGATGTGATCATTAGCCAATCTAGTATTGTCATCACTATTCTGCAAAAAGTAGATGGTATTTTCTATTCTTTCCTGGCTGGCTTTTATTTCGTCCCAGTGGCGTTCTTCTTCATACAGGTTCATGCAATCTTGAAGGTCATTGGCTCTGCCTGTCTCCAGGTAATGTTTGAATAAAGTCAAAATGCTAACATCCTGGTAATCAGCATGAACCATCGATTTACTAATGATATTGTTGTATATTCGCAAATTTTTCTGGGCGTTTTTTAATTTGGATTCAGTTATCTCAATATCAACATAACAGCGTTCAGTATAGTCGGAACAGAAGTCTTCCCATTCCTCTAAAACGGCTTTATAGCGATCACAGGCTTTCTCATATTCTCGATATTGGAGTAGATATATTTTCATCTGATGGTTAAAATTGCTCTTATCTTCCTCACCGCTTTTCTTTTTACGACGTGATTTCAAAGTATTAAAAGAGATTAAGTTCCCAGTGGTAGAGCGCTCACATTCCAGCTTCTGTGGTTTTGTAGGTAAAACATCCGGTTCCTGTGGCCATAGATTTTCGATGTTAACAATGGCATAACGCAATTCAAGCAGTTTGTTCAAATAATTGATATGCTTACTTACTTTCGCGATATCTTGCAAGGCAATGATACACATATTGATGTCCTTTATTAAATCGTCCCTATTTTTTTGGGCTTTTTTGCTGTTCTTGCGGCTTTTGTGATAATCGAGAATCTCTCGATTCATGGGCTCGAGGAATTCCAGTGACATGATGGTAGTAAAATCACTTGCTGTAATTTGCTGGACGTGGGCTGGTGTATTTTTATTAAAATAGAATCGAGTGTTGCTGAAAGGGTAATAATAAGGCCCGATAATTGAAATGTATTCATTATTTATCAGGGTTTCTATGTCTTTTAATACTTCCAGTTCTTGATCGAGCAGTTCAACCCACTGACAACAAGGAGCAAGACGGTCCTCTTCGGAATCTGCTTCCAATTTCAACTGCTTATAGGTATCCAAGGTTATGGTAAGGTGGGAGTTATAATAATAAAATAGTACTTCCTCTGGGGTATATTGAAGAAAAAGTGATAAATCGGGGAAATTGGCTTTGTCCTTATTAATGAATGTGAAAAACATAAACAACCTCCTTTAAAAAATAAGCAATTAATAATTTCTATATATTTCCAGAAATTCCTGCTTCTGATAAGAAAAAAATAAAAAAATCATTTTCCCGGTATAAATTACTACTTGGGCTGAATTATAATATCTACTAGAGTCGGACAAAAAAGTAATGCAGGAGGTTGCAAAATGGATGTAAAACTGCCATGGTTTGTTGAAGAATTAAAAATAAAGGATCCAGAGTTTTTTCCAGTTATAAAGGGAGTGGTGCAGGCGGCTATGCAGACTCGAGCTTTGGATGCTAAGACTACTTATCTGGTTGTTTTAGCCCTGGATGCAGCCAAAAATGCCGAGCAAGGGGTTAAAGTTCTGGCCAACCAAGCACGGGAGGCCGGAGCCTCGGAAGAAGAGATTAAAGAGGTATTGCGTCTAGCTTATTATGTAAGTGGTATGGATGTAATAAAAACTTCTTTACATGCTTTTGATTAAAGAGTTGGCATTTTAATTCAAAAATCCCGCTTGTTATTCTTAAGCGCAGCGAAGAATCCTTTAGATCCTTCGGCGTTGCCTCAGGATGACATTACTGAAATAATTAGCTAATAACATGAAAAAATGATTCCCCTGCGAAAAGTTATATTTCGCGGGTTTGGATGCATAAATATTCGTC
>CAZXIR010000204.1:0-4131 GCA_964640845.1 uncultured Syntrophomonas sp. | reverse complement strand
AATTAGACAAATAGAGAGGTTGACGGGAATTGGCAGGGGGATTATCCAAAGAGCATAGAGTGACACCTCCCCCGTCCCCGTGACACGTTACAGTTCTACAAAACGTTTAAGCATGGCTGCTACTTCTGCCCGTGTTGCCGAAGCCTTGGGCATCAGCAGCGTGGTTCCATTGTTGACAGTTCCGGTTATGATGCCGTTGCTGCAAACCCAGTCAAACCCGATGCGCATGTTTTCGTAAACGGAAAAACCATCGTTATACGCGGCTATACCCGGATACCCGCCTGGGGCAATCTTCAGTCCGGCGTAGTTAGCGTATCTCCATAACAGGACGGCCAACTGCTCGCGGGTTATGGGATCATCCGGACCAAAAGTGCCATCGGCGTAGCCTGACACGATTTTATTAGCCAAGGCCCAGTCTACCGCCGATTTGTACCAACTGTCATCCGCAATGTCTGACATCCTGACGTCACTACTCGCTGCTTCCGGTGTCCCCGCCATCTTGTAAAGAGTATTAACCAGCATGGCGCGGGTCATGGGTGTACTTGGCTCGAAAGTGCTGCTGCTTACGCCCTTCATCAGTCCTTTTTCATATACATACAGTACATAATCAAAATACCATGAAGACTTGTCTGCATCAGTGAAAAGCGAATATGCCTGTTCGGCATCCATGCTCAACGTATCTACGAACATGCTTGTGTAATGGTTGTTTGCGCTGAATTTCACCAAGCCTAAGGATTTGTCATAGATACAGGGAATCTTATGCAACTTGCCCGACTCGTCCCGGCCATATAGACTTAAGGAATAAACCAACTGATCTGCCGACGGAGTGTAGGGCATACTGATCGTCATAGCGTTATTGAAGTGGTTTATGGTTGCATCGCCGATCTGCACATTTATATCAAATCTTATTTCATTGGTTCTAAAAAAGGGAGCCGAGTAGCTGGTTAGATTAATGTTGCCGATAATGCCGCACGCTCCGCCCAGCCCCTTTAAATATCTGCAGTCAGTCAAGTTGCCTAGTATATCATTGACAGTAACATTATACTCGGAAGTTGTTAGTATATTTTCCAGGCCTTTATAAGCTTCTTCCACCTGCGCTGGATCTTTATAGAAATTGTTCGTGGACCATTTTTTGGCGGTTATATATTCGTTAAACAGAGTCTGGCCGCCGCCCCTCAGATAACTTATATCTTTTTCATAAGAAAAGATCAAGCCTTTTAAGAAAGCTATATCGGCGGTGTCGCTGCTGCTGCTGCCGCTCCGGCTGTGCAGATACAGATAACGTGAAATACCGTTACTTAAAGCCAGCCCGATGGAATTGCCGACTGTTCCCCAGCTGCTGTATGAAAGAAGCATGCTCATTTCGCATTCCCGTACCATTCTGTATTCAAGGTTACTGCTATACGCATTGGGGGCTGAGTTGATGACGATGGTTGGAATGCCCTTGGATATATTATCGTTGATACGGTCAATCATTACGCTTATATACTTTGAATTCAGTACGGATTTGGCAGGTAAAGTCAGCACCAGCATTTCCAGGTCCGCCTTCTCCGGCTCCACCAGCGTTACACCAATACTCTTCAAATGTTCTTCTACATTTTCTTTAACTGTTTCCATATCATATATTGATCCCGAAGAATAGTCCTCGGTGTTACCGAAATATATAGCGGCTGCATTGACATATGATCCATAATAATCGATCATCAAGCTCAGTACGGCCATCATTCCCAGTTCGTCTGTGCCTGAATAAATGAATCCCCGGCCTTCCATATTTTTTTTGATATAGTTTACTTCATTGGTCTGTACGGTATTTTCTGAGTTGGAGTCATCAATGCCGATGAAGTATTTTATCCCTGCGGAATCATCCTTTGACAAAATGTAATCAATCAGATGCAGCTTCCGTTCGCGGCTGCGCAGGGAGTTCCGAACCGTATTGATATAAGCTGATTTAGTGGTTATTAAGGAACCTTTCTCATTGAATCTATAGCCATCAACAATATTTTTTACCGTCAAATAGCTGTCGGTTAGTGTTTTTCTGGGAGTGGCATTGTATTGGCGCAGATAATTATATGTATCCAAAGAAGCGCCATTATAATCCACCGTGCAGGTAGCCAGGCGAGCAACGGAGTCAATAATGTATACATGGTTGTTCCTGGATAAATCAATAATCTCATCGATTATTTTATATTCATTTGTATAAGTCGAATTATTTAGGACACGAGAATTTACCAACCCGCCGGAGAGGAGCTGATCGAGGGAAATCACAAAATAATCGGTGGTCTGGTCCATGGCAAGAATCCAATCCATTAACTTCTCGCGGTCTCCAAACTGAGTTCCGTTGGAGTTGAGCGGCTGTCCGTCCAGACGCGTGGCATACAAATCTTCATCAGGCTTTACCACTTTAAAACCGGCAGCTTCGGCTTCATAAAACACTCTGTCTACATTGACCGGCCGATTATCCAGCGGAACATAGGCCAGAACGGGTTCTTGTAAACTTTGCACATTCGTCTCGGCTGGTAACGATTCATCAGCAGTATTGTTTATCACGGGTTCCTCAGGGTTGGTCGAACCAGGCTCAGTATCTGCAGTTGTCGTTTCTATGACGGTGTGGTTTTCTTGTGTATCTGACAGTGCAACCGCAGCAGAAACATGCATCGTGGTCAGCAGCATGGTAAGGCAAAGTAAAAGGCTAAGAACGATTCTCTTCATTTTTATTCCTTTCTATTTAACAAATGCTTGATTATAGTATGTCAATAATCTGATTTCGGGCGGAAAGGCGGAACGCTTTTGATGTAAATATTTACGGCCCTATCTTAAGTTGTCATTTTCTATTTACAATACCTCTCCATAGTGATTCGGGTCACCGCCCGTAGCTTCTCCCACAAAATAAGCCTTTGTCTCTTTCTACAAGCTTATGGCATTTAGAATGGCAGAGTAGAAGAGAAAGTGTCTTTTTCGATGATGCGGATTTACGCGGACTTTTTTCATCATTAAGTATGATTATTAGCATTATATCACATCATTTTATATAGATATAAAATTGGAAAAGGTAATTTATTGCAGGTTATACCGAGGTTTCACCGGGAAGTTCTTCTTGCTTCTTGAATTTTAATCTAACATTATGGAAATAAATGACACGGAGAGTGGCAGATGGTTAGGCGTAATTGGGATGAAGCAGAAAGAACGTCCCGCCGCTTCCCGCGTGACAACTTCTCTAACAAAAATGAATATTATGGTAATAGAACTGTCGAAAACAGGCACGGATATATCGTGATCGTGTCCTGTACTCAAACCTAAACAATTATAAAGGTGATGACCATATGCCAAAAGCTATATTTTCCCCTTCAGCAAATACCTTCATTAGTCAGTATTATCCAGAACAAAACTATAACTGCTCTTACAACTTATTTGTGGGCCAATTTCGACAGTCCGGTGACATTTACCGAAGCCTATTACGGTTTGGTTCCAGCAATTCCATCGCCCCTTTAAATCAAATCCCATCTGCAAGCATAATAAATGAAGCTATTCTGCAATTGGCCATTGAAAAGAACGAAATTCCTTCCGGAGCTTCTGTACGCTTAAACGTCTTTTCCATAGTACAGCCTTGGGATTCCAGGGTAGTAATATGGAACAATCAACCCCTATTCCAGGCTGTTTGTGAAGGGAGCGTGACTATTACTCCTGAATATGCAACGGTAGAAGTGGATTTGACTTCACTAGTAAGGGATTGGTTGGAAGGAAATATTTACAACCAAGGTATATTGCTTACCGGAGATGAGAGCAGAAATAGGCTAATATCATTTCACTCCAGCTTTTGCCGAAATGGCAACTTGTGGCCGCGCTTGAGTGTAAACTTTACCCCCCCTTCAGACCAGTAGAATCTTGGAGTGGTTTGTTTACCCTAATAGCTTATCTGGGTAGTTCGTTTTTAAGTGAATGGGGTGTAGACACATTACAATTCAGTACTCTTTCCAATTGGGAAACTGATTCTTACCGGATGTAAATAGAAATCGTATTTTTCTTTTCCTATGAATTAAGTAGAAAAGCAATGCATCCCGATCCTCAAAGGCAATATCCCATTCCCTGGGGATTTCATTAACCATACTGACCAACTGTTCTTCCTGAATGCTT
>CAZXIR010000203.1:0-4137 GCA_964640845.1 uncultured Syntrophomonas sp. | reverse complement strand
GCATATCATACCAATTGCTTCCCTTCTTTAGGGACACTATCAATGGCACTTTTAATTGATAGGCATTTTCCATACACCGGGTTAAAAGGATAGCCACCTCTTCTATCTCCTTTTCCGGCACTTCCAAAATCAAATCATCATGGACCTGCAGCAGCAACCGGCTTTTTAGACCTCTGGACTTGATCTGCCGGTCCACCTCAATCATGGCCAGTTTGATGATATCAGCTGAAGTTCCCTGTATAGGGGTGTTCAAAGCCATCCTCCGGGCAAAAGATTGCAGCATTTTATTTTTGGCATTAAGGTCGGGCAGATAGCGGCGCCGCTTTAGAATAGTTTCCACATAACCGTACTCCTGGCCGAACTGCACTATATCTTCCATATATCGGCGTACGCCTGGATAGCTATCCAGATAATTATCTATATATATCCGGGCCTCTTTGCGACTTACTCCGGTGTCCCGGGCCAGACCAAAATCACTTATACCATAGATTATGCCAAAATTGACCGCTTTAGCCCGGTAACGCAATTCATCTGTTACTGCTTCTAAGGGTACCTTAAATATCTCGGCGGCAGTTCGGGTATGAATATCAATCCCTGCCCTAAAGGTATTTATCAGGTTATCATCTTCACTGATATGGGCCAGGGACCGAAGATCTATTTGAGAATAATCGGCCGATAAAATAACGTGCTGATCATCGGCTGTGAAGGCTCTGCGTATCCGCCGTCCTTCCTCCATTCGGATAGGAATATTTTGCAGGTTAGGTTCGATGCTGGATAAGCGCCCGGTGGCAGTCTGTGCTTGCTTGAATATGGTGTGGATCCGGCCGCTTTGGGGATGAATAGACCCCTGCAGAGCATCTGCGTAGGTAGATTTCAATTTGGCTAACTGTCTATAATCCAATATCAAGGGTATGATCTCATGATCATCATAAAGCTCTTCTAAAATCTCGGCTCCGGTGGAATAACCGGTCTTGGTCTTTTTGATCACTCTTAAACCGAGATCCTCAAATAGGATTTTCCCCATCTGTTTAGGGGAATTGATATTAAATTCACTTCCGGCCAGCTCATATATTTTCCGTTCATCTTGAGCTATTCGTTGTGAGAGCTCGCTGGATATGTCCCATAAGATTTTGCCGTCTACCTTTATGCCTGCGTATTCCATATCTGCTAGAACGCTGGATAGAGGAAGTTCAACTTTATAATATAATGATTTTAATTCATCCTCAGTCAGATCTGCCAGAGCCTGAAAAAGTTCCTTTATCCTGCTGACTAAAAGTACATAGTCACTACGATCGGCATTAACGTTTAAATACCGGTACATGGTCAAGGACAATTCTCCCCCGTCAAAAGCGGGATCGATAACATAAGTCATGAGCATGGTGTCTCCCGCTATTCCCTCTAGCTTTACTCCGTACCTCTTCAAGAGAACCTGAAGAAATTTGGCATTATGGAGGTATTTTTTAATGCTGCTGGTTTCCAGTATCGGCTTTAGCCATTCAATTTTCTCTTCTGGACTTTCATTGAAATTTAGATAAAATATCTGCCCGGCACTCTCCATATACAAACCCTTCAGACTACCCCACATAGGATGGTGCTGATCACTTTGCACCATAAGCGAGATCCCTTCCTCTTCAGCGGTTTGGATTAAATCAGCCATCTGTATATTCGTAGTTATCTCGGTCACAGCTAGTTGTGCGCCCGAAACCTGCTCCGCAATTTTATCCTTTGTCCGGTCTTCCAATTCCCTTAGAAAATTATTGAACTCCAGTTCCTTGTAAACCTTTTTTAGCTTCTCATAATCTGCTTCTTTAAGCAGATAATTATCCATATTTTTTTCTAATTCCATATTGGTCACTATGGTTCCCAGCTCCCGGCTCAAAAAAGCCTGCTCCCGGTTTTCCTGCAATCTCTCCACCAGCTTTTTACCTTTTACCTGATCCAGGTGTTGATATAGATTTTCTAATTCACCAAATTCCTTTATCAACTTGATAGCCGTCTTGACCCCAACTCCAGGCACTCCCGGAATATTATCAGAGGAATCGCCCATTAAGCCTTTAATATCCCTCATCTGCTCTGGGTTTACTTCCCACTTTTCTTTCACTTTGGCTGGATCATATAACTCTATATCACTAATACCTTTACGGGTCATAATAACCCTAACCTGCTCCGATACCAGTTGCAGAGCATCACCATCCCCGGTTACCACCACGATATCCATACCTTTTTCAGCCGCCTGGTGGCATAGAGTACCGATAATATCATCGGCCTCATACCCTTCGGCTTCCAGGTATACTATATTACGAGCTTTCAATACCTCCCGGAGCAGGTTAAACTGCCCTCTCAGTTCATCAGGAGGAGCAGAGCGATTAGCTTTGTAATCCTGATACAATTCCTTGCGAAAAGTATCTCGACTCTTATCGAAAGCTACTACTATATGGGATGGTTCCTCTTCTGCCACCACCCGGTTAAACATAGTAAAAAACCCATATACCCCATTGGTAAATATCCCTTGGCTGGTCTGTAAAAGCGGCAGAGCGTAAAATGCTCTGAATAAAAGGCTGTTTCCATCTATCAGCATAATTTTTTCTTTCATCCTGCCCATCCCTTTTCAAATTTACTGCCTATCCCTCATTATAACAATTCCTGCCCAGCAATAAACAGCCTTTGAGCCAGGAAGACATATGGGCTAGGACAGTCCGACGGTTCCCTTGCCTGAGAACCGTGGATTGACACCATCAGTATGCCTCGCAGTTGAAAGATCGGTTTTTCATAAAATTATTTCTGAAAATAAGTCTGGCTCGGCTCAAACGAGATTTAACAGTGCCAGTAGAACAGCTCAACACGTGCCCTATCTCTTCATAGCTTAATCCCATCATATCTCTTAATACTATCACCGTTTTATGCTCCAGCTTCATATGGTTTAAAATCGTATGTATAAAATGAGACAATTCCTTTTGCTCATATATGTCTTCTACTGTCGGTCTATCATCAACAATTTCTTTTTCCAATTCACCATCACCTAGCTCCAGTGGTTCATGGATAGAAACTGTATTTACTCGTCTCTTCCTGCGCCTGATCTCATCCAGGCAGATATTGGTAGCCACCCGGTACAGCCAAGTGCCAAAACTGGATTGGCCTTTAAAAGATTTTAAAGCACGGAAAGCTTTGATAAAGGTTTCCTGAGCCATGTCATAAGCATCTTCTTCATTGCCCATATACTTTAAACATAAGGTATATACCTTACTCTGATATTCCTTTACCAATCCCTCAAAAGCCTGGATTTCTCCCTGCACACTCAGGTGTATCAAGTCTTGCTCTGTCATCATAAAAGTATCTCCCCTATTTGGAATTTTGCCGCAATTAAATGAGGATTAGTATAGTTTTAAGAAAGAACTGCCTCAATCTATTGATATATAGGTCATTGTGGCCCCCCGACCACGGGAGTTAATCATTAAATTCCTCAACCAGTCTGCAAAGATAAATAACTTGCGTTTAATATCTATATTTAATTCGTTAAAAACCGTCTGAAACCTTCGAACAGAGCTTGCCTTCTTATGTAAGCCTGGTTATAAATTTCATCTTCAGGTCAATACCGGGGATTATGGTTACTACTTCCAGCTAGAAATTGCCCCCATGATCAGACAACCGAGTATGAAAATTTTTTGCTATGCCGGACGGGCGGTCAAAGACCGCCCCTACAAATATTTGGCGATTAGAAACATTGGGTAAACCGGGAAAAACCATTTTCGTGTGAACCTTATTAAACTAGATAAGCCCTTGACAATCGCTAATTGGGAAACTATAATAAAGTTTGCGTTTAGCTTGAATATTTTTGGCCCGAGTGGTGGAATGGCAGACACAGTTGACTCAAAATCAACCGTCCTCAGGACGTGGAGGTTCGAATCCTCTCTCGGGCACCATCATTAAGAAACTGCTATAAGCTCGGTTCAGATACCGAGCTTATTTTTTGGACTAATTTGTGAAGTTGTAACTATCAAGTAAAAAGAACAAAAAATGATTTCTGACATTTTTTATTTCAACGTAACCTGTATCTCTTTGCCGAGGGAGCGGGCAACCTTGGACAGAAAGTCCAGGGATGGATTGTACGTTCCGCTTTCCAGGCGGCTGATATTGGAT
>CAZXIR010000202.1:0-4169 GCA_964640845.1 uncultured Syntrophomonas sp. | reverse complement strand
TTTTCCGAACGCTTTCCAAAGGAAGTACTATTACATCTTCCAGTCGTTGAGTTTGTATAGCTACCCGAACTTCATAACCTGGTTTTAGGGTGGCGTGATTATCAATACTTATAATAACTGGTACCCGGCGCTGAACTACTCCCAGAGCGGACATTTTTTCTTCCGCCCGAGGGTATATTTGCAGGACCGTTCCCATTAAGGAGGTATCACCTAAAACTGGTGCGGTAATAGTTACCGGCTGGCCTATTTCTATATATGCCAGATCATCACTGAGAATATCCGCCCTTATTTCCAAATCCTGCACCACCGCAATAGAGGCCAGAAGAGTTCCGGGTAAAACGGGCTGATCCTTTTTTATTGGCAGGCTAAGAACAACACCTTGAATGGGACTTACAACCTGGAGGTCTTTTTCTAGTTCGGTCAGTTTGACTATGGAATCCTGCAGACCTTTCACCTGGGAATTCAGGGTATTAAAATAAGATAACTGTTCTTTTAATGATTGGGAGAGAGTGTCGGTTAATAAAACCGCCTTTTCATAATCGCTGTTGCTTAGAGCTCCCTGTTTCAATAGTTCTTCACTTCGAGATAGATCCATTCGAGCATCTTCCAATTGAAACTCTAGACGTTTTACCCCGGCAGATGCAGCATGGGCAGAAGACTGGGCCTGGGCTAGAAGAGATCTATTCTCATTCAACTGTAACTGGAGCTGGGAATTTTCCAACTGCATTAAAAGCTGGTCCTTTTCCACTAGCTGTCCAATCTCTACCGCTATGTTCGTCACTCTGGCATTCTGGGAAGCATATGAATCATAGTCCTCAGCTGACTGGACCAATGCGCTGTCTTCAACGGTTACGGTTATGGACCCGGTTTGAGCCTTTATGGCGTCCACTTCTGGCCCATTCCGGCCTTGCCACCAAATACCTGCTGCTAATACACAGACCAGCGCAATAATAATATACAGACCCTTTTTTCCCTTCATAAACCTATTTCCTCCCCGTTAATCCACATTCTTGGACAACTCAATAATATCTAACTTCTTAATCCCCCGGCTGGCTGCCCATTGTCCTAGTACTACGAAGACCAGACCTCCCAATGCCGCCAGTACGTAGCTGGAAGGGTAGATGATTACTGGCATATACCACATGTCAAATTCCACTGAGCCAATATATAATTCAGCCAGCAGTTTGCCGGCAGGCAATCCCAGCAGTATAGCCGGGATGGCCTGGGGTATAGTTTCCTTCCACATAATAGCCGATACTTCTTTCCTGGTAAAACCTATAGTAAGCAGAGAAGCCAATTCTCTTTTACGTTCATTAAAACTCATAATGGCGGAATTGTAAATAATAACAAAACCCAGTATGACCGAAAACATGATCATAGTACTGACCATATATATCATGCTGTCCATCATACTCATAAGGTTATCTCTTTCCTTCTGGCGGCTAACTATGGAACTTATTCCGGTCATATCGGATAATTTACTCTCGATATAATTTGCTTGGGCACTATCTACCTTCATTACCGCGCCAGTAATCAGATTTGACTCATTCATGATCCGGTTGGCCTGCTTCAGGGAGATATATGATTCGCCTGAAAAAAGCTGGTGATTTATGGCGGTGATCTTGATATCTGCATAGTGGGCCGGTCCCATGCCCAGCAGTGTTTCTATCCGAACTACATCTCCTGTTTTTAAACCCAGTCTTTCGGATGATTTGCGGCTGATGATCATTCCTTCCCCGGCAATATGCAAAACAGTACCGTTTTCACTGGTGGGGTGTTTTAAAGTATCACTAGGGTTTACGCCCATCAGTAGGTCTTCCGTGCTCTGCCCGTTATAATGTATTCTGACCGGCAGGGAGAAAAAGCCTTCCAAAAGCTCTACTCCTTCCAACCGGGTAATGTTTAGGAGTTCTGCTTGCGGTATAGCTTGATTGAAGGACAGCATATAATCATAAGATGATTCCTGGTTGAAGTGCTGATCCATCATGTAATCTACGGCATCATTGGTAAACATGGATACGATTAGAAGAGCTACAGCGGATAAGATACCAGCCATGGTAACCAGCATACGGAAGCGATTGCGACTGATAGTCCGAAAGGCCATTTTCCAAGATGAAGAGATTCTCTCCCAGAACCAGGGCCAATTTTCTAATAATGACCGGCTGCTTTTGGTGGGTGGCAGTGAACGCATGGACTCTGCCGGGCTGATGTTCAATACCGGGCGGGAGGCAGAAATACCGGCTAATATTCCAACTCCTAAACTGAGTATCAGGCTGTATATTATTACTTCAAGATTTATTCCCCCGATAGCCTGGGGCAGGTTAAAAAACATGGCATACATATCAGAAAAAACTGATGCCATAAGAATCCCCAATATTATCCCCGCTATAGCTCCAAAGGTACAAACCATGATGGCATAACTACTGAAATGAAGAATTATCTGGCGGTTATCATAACCTATAGCTTTCATGATCCCGATCTGAGTTCGTTGGGTTTTTATCATACGGCGTAATATTACGAATTGTATCCCAGCTGCAATAGACAAGAATATCATGGGCAGAAAACCCGATATGGCATCAAGCCCGGTTAGTTCAGCATCTAAGGCGGCATGGCTCAACTGGTCTTTGCGTGGGAAGTTAGCCAGGTTGCCATAGGGCTCCAGAATATTCTTGATGTCCTGGACTGTTTTATCAATATCAACACCTGGTGCAAATTGTACCAGTACCTGATTTATCTGTCCGGACAGGTTAAATAATTCTTGACACTGGTTGAGGGGCACCATCATAATGCCGAAGGTTTCATAATCAGGCATCATATTGGAGGCGTCTTTCATGATATAGGTAAATTCTGGTCCAGTAGCTGTACCTACTACGTTAACCGGATGCTTTCTGTTCTCAGCTACGATATTAATGGTGTCACCAAAAGCGAGTTGATTGGCATTAAAATAGCCTGGATCTAGCAAGACCTCGATTCCGCCATCAGCAGGGTATTTTGAAAACAGGCGGCCGTTAAGAATCTCAATTCCATTTACCTCATTTTCGATGGGCAAGGCATAGGAGGTTAGGCGAACGGTGGCTCTTTGCTGATTGTCTTTTAAAACCGGGACATCTTTTTGGATTCTGCCGGAAGCCAGATTTACTCCAGGAACAGCTTCCACCTGCCGCATAATAGTTTCCGGCGCTCGCACTACATAGAAATAATAATCGGCAAAGTTATTATCATGGTAAAATGTTTCCTGGGACTGATTGAGGTTGAAGAATGCGGTAGTTATACCGATGTATAAGGAAATACCCACAGCAATTATTACGGCCATGCCTATAAACTGTCCCAGGCTACCCCTAATTATATGCCGTAATCTGCGGTTTAGTATCTTCATTACCACTCAATCCTTTCCGGGGGGACAGGTGAGTTGTTTATGGATATTTCAGCTATGCTGCCGCTTCTCATACGGACCAAGCGATCTGCTATGGCCCCTATGGCAGTATTATGGGTGACTATAACAACGGTGCTGCCCATGGACTGTTGCGCTTTCTTTAACAGTTCCAGCACAGTTATACCGGTTTGATAATCGAGAGCTCCGGTAGGTTCATCACATAGCAAAAGAGTGGGATTTTTTACCATAGCTCGGGCAATGGAAATGCGCTGTTGCTCACCTCCGCTGAGCTGGGAGGGGAAGTGGTCGATTCTATCTGCCAGACCCACCTGGCTCAATACATCCCTGGAGAAAAGTGGTTTTTCTACCAACCCGGCTGCCAGGTCAACATTCTCCCCAGCAGTTAGATCAGATATCAGGTTGTAAAATTGAAAAACGAAACCTATTTCATTACGACGAAACAAGGTTAGCTCATGGTCGCTGGATTTACTCAGGTTACGATCCTTAAACATTATTTCTCCAGTGCTGGGCTTATCCATGCCACCAATAATGTTCAATAGAGTACTCTTGCCGGAACCGCTAGGCCCCAGGATCACCAGTAATTCTCCCTGGTAAATGTCCAGGCTGGTTTCTTTTAAGGCTTCTACAGTAACTTCACCCATAACATAGGTTTTAGTCACATTAATAAGTCTCATTAATAAATCATTATCCATAAAAACTTCCTTAGCAGATAAATTACTAATCCCTTATAGCCTGGGCTGCAGCTATTTATGGAAATTGGCTGAAGGGTGGGGCT
>CAZXIR010000201.1:0-4237 GCA_964640845.1 uncultured Syntrophomonas sp. | reverse complement strand
AAGTTTCGACTGCGCTATCAATTAAGTTTTGGATGTCTTGCTCTAAGGCAACATTCGCCAAAACTGCCATAGCATTACCACCATTGCTCTGAATTATTGAAACGGTCTCTTTTAGCGCCCTCCAAATTAATGTCTGATGCAATTACCTTGGCTCCCTCTTTGGCATACAAAATGGCTATAGCTTTGCCCATTCCAGAGGCACTTCCGGTTACTACTGCAACTTTATCCTTAAGCTTCATGTCGGGTCCTCCTAATTAAGTATTTATCTTATCATGACTTTATTTTCGATAAATATTCAGTTATTTAGTTTAATAATATCCTCATTATCTATCGGTCCAACATTCCTAGACCAAATCAAATAACACGGATTGTGTCATAAGAGGACGGCTACAGCGTTGCTTCATCGTCCTAAAACAGTACGAACAATGGCATGAGGCAAGTAAAGATACGAATAGGGAACTTTATATGGTTCAAAAGGTATCCCGTGATTTTGAACCTTACAGCCATATAACAATTAAAACTTAACGGGTTTGTATTGACTCGGGAGACATTGGCACAGGTTTTGCAAAATTAGCAGTCAAGGAACTTAAATGGAAAAGGAGGCGGAAGATAAATTGAAAGGTAAGACGTGCAAAGAGATGAATGTCGGGGACAAAGCTGAGTTCAGCAAAAGCATCACCGAAGCGGATCTAATTATGTTTGCAGGGATTACTGGAGATATGAATCCGGTTCATATAAACCAGGAGTTTGCCAAGAAATCGATTTTTGGAAAAAGAATTGCTCATGGCATTTTGTCCATAGGATTCATATCTAATGTGCTTGGGACGCAACTCCCTGGTCCAGGGGGAGTTTATATTAAACAAACCTGTATGTTTTTAAAGCCGGTATATATTGGCGATACGATCACTGCAATTGTTGAGGTAACAAACAAAGATGAAGCTTTAAACAGGGTGTGGCTGCGGACCTACTGTAGTAATCAGAATAACGAAATGGTGATAGATGGTGAGGCGGTTATGATGCCCAACAAAGAAGATGAAGAAAAAACCGCGTAATTATCAATAAGGAAGTGGATTACATGCTATACGAATTTAAATATATACGATGCGAACTGCAAAACAAAATAATGGTTTTGGTGATAGAACGGCCGGAAGTTCTTAATGCATTAAATTCCCAGGTGTTTAGGGAAATTGGCGAAGTTTTTGAAAAGATGAAAGATGATCCTGAGGTAGATGTTGTGGTCATTACTGGAGCCGGGGAAAAATCTTTTATTGCTGGCTCTGATGTTTCCGAGATGTCTCAGTGTTCACTGCTGGAAGCCAGAGATTTTGCATTAAGAGTTAATGATGCCCAACAAAAAATTGCTAAATTCCCACGACCTACAATAGCCGCAATTAATGGATTTGCTTTTGGAGGGGGTCTTGAGGTAGCAATGTGCTGCGACCTTCGGGTAGCATCGGAAAAAGCAAAATTTGGACAGCCGGAAGTGAATGTAGGGATTATTCCTGGCGGGGGTGGTACCCAACGACTTGCACGGCTTATCGGAGCCGGACGTGCAAAAGAGATGATATACACCTGCATGACTATAGACGCCCAAAGGGCCTTCGAAATAGGTCTGGTAAACCGCGTTGTAAGTCAGGAAACTCTTATGGAAGAGGCCTTAAAGACCGCAAGGAAAATTGGGGAGAAGTCAAATGTAATGTTGACCTTGGCAAAAGCAGCTATAGATACCGGAGCGGATATGGATCTCGAAAACGCTTTAAAAACTGAAATTGAATTATTTGCTGAATGCTTCGGGACCGTTGATGGAAAAGAAGGGCTGTCAGCGTTTGTTGACAAAAGGAAGGCAAATTTCATTGGTAAATAAAATTTAAGAAAGGATGTTTAATGATGGAGGTAAAGACTATTGCAATTATCGGCGCAGGGGCTATGGGTCTTGGAGTTGCTCAGGTAAGCGCGGCAGCAGGTTATGATGTGGTGCTGAATGATATCTCCGATGCTTCATTGGAAAAGGCAATTAATGCCATTAAAAAGAGTCTGGACAAAATGGTCAGCAAGGGAAAAATGGCTGAGGCAGACAAGAATGATGCTCTAGCTCGAATCAAGACTACCACAGATTTGGAGACGGCTTGTAAGGATGCAGATCTTCTGGTTGAATGCGTATTTGAAAACCTAGCCTTAAAAAAGGAAATGTTCGCTAAATTTGAGCAGTATTGCAAACCAGAAGCTATATTGGGAACCAATACTTCGGCCATCCCTGTAACCGAAATTGCCAGCGCTACTAAATGCGGGGAGAGAGTTATAGGCATTCACTTCATGAATCCAGTCCCTCTCATGAAAGGCGTAGAGGTAATCAAGGGTCAGTTGACTTCTGACGAAACAACTGAGACTACATTGGATTATATAAGTAAGATTGGCAAAGAAGCTGCTATCGCAGTTGACTTTGCAGGCTTTATTGTCAGCAGATTGTTGGACGTGTTAATGAATGAAGCAGTAAAACTGGTTCAAGAAGGTAATTCACCAGAAGATATTGATAAAGCTATGCGCCTTTGTGCTGGACACCCTATGGGTCCCTGTAAGTTGCTTGACCTAGTAGGAGCAGAAATAGCTATGCATGGTATGGAAACCATGGAAAGAGATTTTGGCGATCGGTATAAACCCCATCCATTGCTGAAGAAAAGAGTTCTAGCCGGTCTTTTAGGAATGAAAAGCGGCCATGGGTTCTACGATTACTAAATTATAACAGGGTATTACAGCAGAAAGGAGGATGTTGGAATTGAAAAGTATTAAAGAACTTTACGATTTAACTGGACAGGTAGCTATAGTTACCGGTGGAGCGGCAGGCATAGGATTGCAAATGGCTTATGCACTTGGTGAAGCTGGAGCGAATCTGGTGGTTGCAGCCAGAAAACTGGATCGCTGCCAGGAAGTTGCCAAACAAATGGAAGAAGAACTGGGGGTAAAGGTATTACCAGCCAGGGTGGATGTAAGTAAACCGGAAGAAATAGATGCATTATATGAACTGATTATGAAAGAATTCGGGCGGGTTGATATTCTGGTTAATAATTCTGGGGCCACATGGGGGGCACCGTCTCTTGAATTTCCCCTTAATGGATGGAGAAAGGTAATTGACACCAACCTTACCGGGTCCTGGATAATGGCCCAGAAGGCTGGACAGATAATGGCTAAACAGCAATATGGCAGAATAATTAATTTGGCTTCATTAGCTGCTTTTGTAGGTGCTTCAGCGGAAATAATGGACGCAGTTGCTTATCAAGCCAGTAAAGCAGCTATAGCTGGATTGACTAAAGATTTGGCAGTGAAATGGGCTGAACATAATATCACCGTTAACGCTTTAGCTCCAGGCTGGTTCCCAAGCAGAATGACCGCGGGTACTTTGGATAAGAGTGAAGAACTTATGCTGCAATATATTCCCATGCGCAGATTTGGCAGTGATGATGAATTGAAAGCCGCTACTTTATTCCTGGCTTCACCTGGGGCCAGTTACTGTACTGGCGTAATTCTAAGTGTCGATGGTGGATGGGTAGCACAATAATAAACATATATGAAAGGAGAGGTATTATGTCATTTCAAAAAAGCAAAGATGATATCGTAGTAGTAAGCGCAGCCAGAACTCCCTTTGGAAGGTTTGGGGGTTCTATGAAAGACATTGATATATATGATCTGGGAGCAATTGCAATGAGAAATGTTCTAGAAAGAATAGGCATGGCCCCGGAGATGATTGAGGAAGTATGGTGGGGATGCGGGGATACCACTAATTGTAAAGACCCCTATACCCCGGTAGTGGCTCGTCAGAGTTTGATGAAAGCTGGAATTCCGCCTGAAACACCATCATTATACTATGATCAGGCCTGTACAACGGCCATGACTACCGTTAAATACGGATCAAGAAGTATTATGCTAGGAGAAGCCGGGATTGTAATGACCGGAGGAGCAACCAGCTTCAGTACTGTACCGTTCCTGCTGAGAAACATGAGATGGGAAGGCAAGAAACACAGTTCATTCATGGTGGAAGACCCCATTATTCCTCTGGGATATAAAGATTATGCTCCAGTTGCAGTTGATTCCGGTGATGTAGCACTTGAATACGGCGTATCCAGAGAAGAACAAGATGAACTAGCATATGCCAGCCATGTAAAATACGGCCAAGCTTGGGAAAGAGGATTTTTCAAGCATGAAATGGTTCCCTTAACAATTGAAAAGAAAGATAAAAAGGGAA
>CAZXIR010000200.1:0-4239 GCA_964640845.1 uncultured Syntrophomonas sp. | reverse complement strand
CATTTTGTTAAAACATCATTACTTGGCTGATGGCTTTTATAGGACATTAGAGGAAAATGATGAATACTTGGAATATTCACCCCTGGAATCTAGATTCATTATCGAAGGCTGGAATTCATCCATTATCGTCACTACTTTTGTGCAGCTGTTTCATAGCCTTATCACTAATCGCAATTCCGCATCTAGAAAGCTGCACAGAATGGCAAATTCAATCATTATATTAGACGAGGTTCAAGCCATTCCCCATAGATACTGGTATCTGCTGAGGCAGATCTGCAATTACATGGCAAAACATATGGACACTTACTTTATCTTCGTTACTGCTACTTTGCCATTAGTTTTTCCAGAACAAGAGATACATGAGTTGGTAACAAACAAAGAACAGTATTATCGTGCGTTAAATCGGATCAACCTGGAGATTAACATCGATGCAATTATAGATATTAATGATTTTTTAGAAATAGTATTACAAGAAGCTATAAGCAATGAGGAAAAGGATATACTGGTAGTTATGAATACCATTAAATCTGCGCAGATAGTATATGCAGCAATGATCGATGCGCTGGATGCAGAGGAAAATACTTTTTACTATTTGTCATCCCATGTTGTACCTGCTGAGAGAAGAGAGAGGATACAAAGAATCAAGCAGGAGCAAGGAGAACGAAAAATAGTGGTAAGTACGCAATTAATTGAAGCGGGTGTGGATATTGACCTGGATATGGTTTTCAGGGATATGGGACCCCTTGATTCTATAAACCAGGTAGCTGGGAGATGTAACCGTAATCTGAGCAAGGGGAAGGGAAGCGTTAAACTATATTATGTTAAGAGAGGCAAAAAGCCAGATTCAGCTTACATATATGATAGCACATTGTTAAATGCTACTAGGCAAACCATTGCAGCCTGCTCCATCCAGGGATTTATTGAGGAAAAGGATTTTTATGATATGAGCAACAGTTACTATAAACTATTAAACCAGGGAATTCTTTCTGATAGTGAATCCCAAGATGTATTAGAAGCGGTATGCTCCTTGAATTATGAAAAGATACAAGATTTCAGGTTGATAGAAGAGAATTATGAAAAGGCTGACTTGTTTATTGAGATTGATGAAAAAGCCAGGGAAATATGGAACAGGTTCTTGGGTTTGAGCAACATTGAGGACAGATGGGAACGGCGAGAGGAGTTTTATCGGTTTAAGAATATCTTTCAACAGTATATCATTTCGGTTCAAAAAAATGCTGAATGGCTGTATCCCTTTGCCGATAGCGTGGCCGGTGGTGTTTTTCGTATTAGTCTGGATATTGTTGATACTTATTATAAGGCGGAAGGGCATGGTGATACCGGTTTTGTGACTCAGGCAGAAAGTTATGCTATATGGTAATAAGTTGAATGATAATCTTATATTTACAGTTCAATACCTAACCAACACAATAAATGATGTTTGTTACCGGCTCACTGCAAAAATATCATAGTAGAAAGTTCTATACCAAGCAAGGGGATAAGGAATATGGAATTTCAAGTAACGGGTACTCATATTTGGTACTATTACATTTGCAAAAGGGAAGTGTGGTTGATGGTCCATCAAATGGAGCCTGATGAAGATGACGAAAATATTCTTATTGGCCGGATTATCGGCGAACACAGCTACAAACGGGAAAAGAAAGAAATTGATCTGGGTAATGCAAAGCTGGACTTGATACGTACTGAAGATGGACAAGTAGTAGTAGGAGAAGTCAAGAAATCTTCCCGCTTTGTAGAGAGTGCTAGTAAGCAACTCTTGTTTTATCTGCTACAGCTTAAGGAAATGGGCATAGATGCCCGGGGCGAACTATTGATTCCGGAAGAGAAGAAAAAGATAGATATACTACTCGATGAAGCAAATGAAAGCGAAATATTAGCAACTGTTGGAAAAATAGAGCAGATAGCAACTGCAGCAAAGCCCCCGGAACCAGTTAAGAATAAGTATTGCCGTAAATGTGCTTATGGCGAATTTTGCTGGGCATGACTATATTAGTAAGTGATGTGTAATCGGATTATAATATAGTTAACGGAACTTGGCTCTAATGCCAAAGGAGGGATAATCTTGAATAAACGTAGATTTACGGTGATTATTGAGCAAGATGAAGATGGGCTGTATGTTGCATCAGTTCCAGAATTACCAGGATGTCATACCCAGGCTCAAAACCTGAATGAGCTGGATCTCAGGATAAAGGAAGCTATTAAACTATATTTGGAAGTGGAGAATGATATAGAGTACACAGGAAGCAATTTTATAGGAATTCACGAAGTTGAGGTAGCTATATGACCAAATTGCCCTTGGCGACTTCAGAGCAAATGGATAAACTATTAATCCATCTTGGATTCGAAAAGAAGAGGCAGGTGGGGAGTCATTCTTTCTACCGTCATTCCGATGGAAGGACTACCATAGTGCCATTTCATCCAGGGGAAGATTTGGGACGTGGCTTGTTACGAAAGATTTTACGTGATATACGAGTTGAACCATCAGAGTATTTAAGACTGCGACAGCAGATCCTGTAATCTCCGCTTATGCTGCGATAGATTGGGGCAAAGCCAAATTTATTAAATAAAGCAAAATTATCTAATATGGATAGCTAGTCTGGGAAAAGGGGGGGGAAGGGAGGTAAAATGAAGAAAACTATATATGTCTTTAATGACGGCGAATTTAAACGGAAAGACAACACTCTGTATTTTGAAAGCGAGGCCGGCAAGAAATACCTGCCAGTGGAAGATGTCAAGGAAATAATAGCATTTGGCGAGGTAAGTCTTAACAAACGCTTCCTGGAGTTCCTTACCAAAAAAGAAATAATACTTCATTTTGTCAATAATTATGGGTACTATGTTGGAAGTTATTATCCCCGGGAACATTATAATTCTGGCTACATGATTTTAAGACAATCGGAGTGTTATTTAGATGAAGAAAAACGTCTGGATTTGGCCCGCAGATTCATTCGTGGAGCCGCTGCAAACATATTGACCGTGCTGCGATATTATAATAATCGGGGCAAGGAACTACAGACTGAGATAGAACATATAACACGACTGGAAGAAAAGATAGAAGCCAGCGCTGCAATAGATGAATTAATGGCGATAGAAGGTAACATAAGAGAATCTTATTATGCCGGCTTTAACACTATTACCAACAAGAGTGATTTTGTATTCCATGGTAGAAACAAGCGGCCGCCTCGTGATAGGATAAATGCTCTTATAAGTTATGGGAATACACTGGCCTATATAGCGGTCCTGAGCGAGATATACAAAACTCATCTAGATCCACGTATCGGTTATCTTCATACTACTAACTTCAGACGTTTTACCTTAAATCTGGATGTAGCGGAGATATTCAAACCTATACTAGTAGACAGATTAATATTTTCACTGATAGGCCGTAATATGCTGAAAAGCAGCGACTTTGAATCAAAAGCAAATGGTATCTTGATGAACGATAAAGGAAGAAAACTATTTGCTCAGGAGTGGGAAAACAGATTAAGAACAACCATTAAGCATCGGGAATTAGGCCGGGAGGTATCTTATAGAAGATTAATCAGGATGGAACTATACAAAATCGAAAAGCATTTGATGGGCGAAAAGGAATATGAACCATTTGTTTCTAGGTGGTAGGTGGCTATAAATGTTTGTAATCGCAGTATATGATGTCGGACAAAAAAGAGTGGGAAAGGTATTAAAAACCTGCCGCAAGTACCTATACTGGGTACAGAACTCAGTTTTGGAAGGCGATATAAATGAAAGCAGTTTTAAACGGTTAAAGCTGGAATTAAATGATATAATCGATAAAGAATATGATTCAGTAATATTTTATACTTTCCGTACTACTAAATATTCTGAACGCGAAACTATGGGTATAAAGAAAGGGGGAGACGATAACTTTTTATAAATCTGTCGTCTATCCAAGATACTGTAAAAAACCCCGGGGAGCGACGACATACAAAACCGTGATAATTGCCTGCATAGGATAGCTTTATGGCATTAATAAAATATTAATTTACCGGGATGGGCAACAATAATCATCCCCTATATTATGCTATCGCGGCGGGTTTTTAGCCTACCTAAGAGGAATTGAAACGACTTGAAAAAGCACCTGTAACAGCAGCGTTTTCAACGTTTTTAGCCTACCTAAGAGGAATTGAAACAATAATACCCGTCAATAGGTTTCATAATTTGATTTCGTTTTTAGCCTACCTAAGAGGAATTGAAACTTGTCAC
>CAZXIR010000199.1:0-4276 GCA_964640845.1 uncultured Syntrophomonas sp. | reverse complement strand
CGGTGGCATTTCTTCATCCAGATGGTTCCTACGCTGTATCTGCAGTCCAGCAGTGGCAGCACCTGCTATTAGTATAGGAATAATTATATGCCACAAGCGAAATCCCTCTTTACTCTGTCTGGTATCATCAACATTAGCGGTGGCAATTTCCCCTGCAATATCCATGGTAAACGGTTCTACCAATACCAGAGGTTCCCCGGATAGGTCCTGACAGGAAAAAATTAGCTCACCAGAAATTGCTCCTGGTTTGAGCGGCTTTATGACTCCATAGTAATAACCACTACTACCCTCTTCCATATCGCCTATGAAAGATGTTTCATCTGTTATCTCGAAATCCCCATCTATTTTTATAATCAGGTTGCTCAGCTTGACTTGACCGGTATTATAGTACGTGCAATGTAGCATTACCAACTTGCCGACTGTCATATCTCCGCTAAACCGTATATTTCCCACCTCAAGTCGGCTGATCTGGGGCATCTTATTACCGACTGTCTCCTGCGAGGAAGAATCATCGCTTTCTTGGTCTTCAGTTATTAGTTGGGTCCTCACCCTCAGAAGCAGCTCTTGCTCGGTAGTGTATACTGCTCCAGTCTGATCAGTATAGCTAGCCTTAATAATTAACGGATAAGAATCGTGTTCCATACCTGGTGCCGCTTTTATAAGATAAGTGATTTCCCTTTCTGTTCCCACCCCCAGGTCATCATCAATATACTGGCGATTGCTGCCGGAACTCAATGAAATGCCATTATCACTCAATCCCTCTAAAGTTATCACAATATCTCGGGCCTTCAATTGTCCCTGATTCCTTGCACTAATAAGCAGTTTAAAATCTTCCCCCGGTACCAGATATGATTCCTCGTCTATCTGAGGTGCCAATACCAGGGATGGGGGGGCTTTGGCACCGGCCACCTGCACATACATATTTTCGTAAGCCTCATAGCTTTCTCCTGAAGTGATAAATTGATAATCAATCTTCATGATATAGGTACCATTTTCCGCTTTTTCCCCTGCCAGCACGTTTAAATATATCGTTTTGGTCTCATTGCTATCCAGGGAACGAAAATAGAATAACTGCTCCCCAGGAAATGACAATGGTGCATCTTCATTGAAGGAGGCTTTAATTAAAACTTCCCCGACCGAATCGTTGCTTATATTTTGTACTTTAATGTCTGTACTAAACTTGCTGCCGGCAGAAGTATACAAGGTTTCTTTATTTTGTATTGCTAAAATGGGCCTATCTTCACCGACTGCCTGGTCATCGGTACTATCTTTTACGTTCGCCAACAGATATCGTTCCTCAGTTATCTGCTCACTATGACCAGCTTTAGTATAGCTAAAGATAACTGGAATCTGGCCATCCCCTCCCCCATGGTAAACCATGTTTATAGAAACCGAAGCTGATGCCCCGGGATCCAGCGATGCGGATACAAGCCTCTTTGAATCCATATCCTTTAGCGAAAAGCCAGATAATTTCTCCACCTTTAAATACAACCCGGTTATTTTTAAATCCGAATTATTTTTCACTTCCATATCTAAATTAAACTGATCTTCCGCAGAAATAGTCTCTTGGGAAACCGAATATTTTGTAATTTCAATAGTTGTATCTCGCGCTGACACATCCGGTACTATTACCCCCAGTTGAAGAACCAGTAGAAAAACCATTATTAGATTTATTCTTTTGCTACCCAATTTCACCAGTATCTCCTCCTGAAAAGGTCTCATCAATATATTCCCCTATATTATAAAACTACAGGGAATTACTGTAAAAGGTAATTTTTTAATAACTTCATGGGGATGAAGGCTTAAGGTTAGTGCAGGGAGTAAAGGCGATTCCTGCAGCGGTAAAATACCTCTTGCGGGTCAATCAATATCAAGCACCAACTAACTTACACTAAAGAGATCAGACCGACCCCAAGCGATCTTAAGCATTCAGTCCCCACCTTCAACCAATTTTCATAAGTGGTTGTGTCTCAGGCCATGGAGAGTTAAACCAAGCAATTTATTACAGCATAATATTCGGTATTTCAAGGCATTATGCTGATTTTCGCATAATATTACCTTGTGCAAATTTATAGCTTAATTATATAGACGTTAAAACCTCACAGTTTCTTACAGAAGAAACCAAATATGCCTGGCAGACAAGTAGATTAATATAGTCCGTTAACCTGCCAAGCATAATTTAAAATCTATAATTCTATGCGACGCTCCCAAATAAACACCGTGCCGGCAAATAGTAGGGCAGCAGAAACTAGGTCGATGACGGCTTTGATCAAAATGGCTCCCAGTTCTTGTGCAGAACTGGAGATGGCCAGTTCGCTCTGGGTTAATAACACATGTGTATCGGGCATAAATTTTCCAGCTATATAAAACACTCCCAGGAAAACCACAAACGATATGAAGCCTGATGCCTTTTTAAATAGTTTGCCGGTCACCTGACTTAAAAAACTGTTGCAGAATATAAAAACTATACCGGTGATACTTAATCCATATACTGCCATGATCAGTTTAATATTGTCAGGATTACTAACCACCTCCCTCCAGATTTCGGGAAACGAGGTGAGTAATGCTATTCCTCCAGCCAAGAGTACTACCAGGGTACCAAACAAATATTCGGTAAGAAGCACTGCCAGCTTGGAGCCTAGCATCATACCGCCTGACACCGGTAGGGACATCAACATATAAATGGTGTTATTACTCCATTCCTTGCCCAAAAGTCTAAAGGAGGTGATTATGGGTAGAAATCCAGCCAGGCCCAGCGCAAATGCCATGGGAAGGACGATGATCCCCCGGGCTGAACCCTCAGTCTTAAAATAGGCCCAGCTGATTAATATTATGGCTACCGCAGCAACTACTAGAATCTCAGTCCTTACCTCTCTGAAGTCTTTTTTATACAGGTTTTTAAACATTTTAACTTTGCTGGTTTCCATGCCTGAACACCTCCTTCATTATTTCTACCAATGACTTATTTTTTTCCATTCTGAGTTGTTCTGCATCTCCCCACAACTGAATTCGGCCCTGATCGATAAATACTACCTTATCCACCAAGCTTTCTATCTCGTCTATTTCATGAGTGGAAATAATAATGGCCTGCTCCCCTTCTCGATAGCCCCTTATTAAAGCGCCGGCAATTTCTTCCCGGGTTAAGATGTCAATACCGGAAAAAGGTTCGTCCAGCAGCAGATAAGGAGCTTTCCGGGCTAGAACCAACAAAAGTTTGCATTTTGCACGCTGGCCCTTCGAGATTTTACCCATTACCATCCCTTGATCAAGGTTCAAAAAGGGTATAAGGTCGGTATAACGATGCTCATCCCAATCCTGATAAAAGGTGCTGATAAAATCTGCGGCCTGCTTTAGCGTCCACCAGGGATACAAGTGATCTATCTCCGGCAAATAAGCGATAGACTGACGTTTTGCCCGAGGCAAATCTCCGTCTAGCTTGACCTGACCCTGATCCGGGTAATTAATTCCCGCAATAAGCTTCATAATAGTGGATTTGCCGGCTCCATTGGGGCCAAATAGACCAGTGATACTTCCAGCAGAAAAATCAATACTGATATCATTTAAAGCAACTACCGATCCAAACCTTTTACTCACATTCCTAAACTCTATCAACTTCCTCACCCTCCTCCAAACTATTAAGCTCATTTTGAAGCATTTTCACCATCAACTTATTCTCATAGCCAAGAGAACGCATCTCACTGACAAAATGCTTCATAAGATTATCAGCCATCTCTTTTGTCATCTGCTCCCTCATTTTTTCCCCGGCAGCAATAAATGTCCCCTGCCCTCTAAGTGTTTCAACCATATTCATATTCTCCATCTCCCTATAAGCCCTTTGGACGGTATTCGGGTTTACCCGCACCATCTGGGCATATTCCCGCTGGGAGGGTATTTTATCCCCTTCTTTAAGCTCTTTCCGAATAATGCTCTTTTTGTATTGATCAATTATTTGCATATATATGGGCTGGGAATTATCAAAGTCCACAATCTCACCCCCAGTTGGTTAGTGCATTAGTTTATTAATGCACTATTAGTATACTGCAGCAATTTATTAAAGTCAATCCGCAAACTACTAATAGAATATTTTATACTGACAATTTTTTGCGTTCAACCTGGTGTAAAACTTTCCAGGGCAGAAGAAAAAGCCAATCAGGCTGATATGCTGACTGGCTTCCTTGGTCCACCGTCTTCTATATCTTACATTGAAGCATTTAATTTCTTCTCCAGATCATCTAAATTATTTATGACTATGTCACTCTTTATCTCTACCAGGCAA
>CAZXIR010000198.1:2524-4289 GCA_964640845.1 uncultured Syntrophomonas sp. | reverse complement strand
GAACCTGTCCCCGCGTCCCACCTGTCCCAAGAAGAAATGGTGAGGTAAATTGTTATGGTGGAGAATTTTGATGGTATTATTGTCGGTGGGGGAATTAATGGGTGTGCGGTGGTCAGGCTGCTTTCCCAACAGGGTAAAAAGCTGGCTATTCTGGAGCGGAAGACCATTGCTGGTGGAACCTCATCCAATAGCTCCAAGCTGATCCACGGCGGATTGCGATACCTGGAAAGCGGCCAGTTTGGATTGGTGAGGAAATCATTAAAGGATAGGAGCCGCTTATGTGAGCTTTATCCAGATTTGATTAAAATGGTGCCTTTTTACCTGCCCATTTATGATGATAGCGCGCGTCCTTGGTGGGTGATACGAGTTGGACTGGGATTTTATGATATTTTTTCCGGTCAACCGGCCTATGCGTCCCATCCGGTTGCCATAGAGGAATTCACTCGGCGTTTTGACAATATTAAAAAAGCGGGCTTAAAGAAGGTATATATGTATTTTGATGGAAAAACCGATGATTTCCTGTTGACCAGGCGAATAGCCGCCGATGCCTTGGCTGCGGGCTGTGTTATCAGAGAAAACTGTGAGATAAATGAGATAAAATATGATGAGCAACGAGTCTTTGTATCATGCCGGGATGAAACCGGGGAATACGCTTTTGGTGCTAAATATTTGATAAACGCATCGGGACCCTGGATTGATGAGGTAAATCAGCGCTACCATCTGCCGCATAATTACCATATTGCTGCCGTCAGTGGTATTCATATTGTAATTGATAAAGTATTGGTTCCGGACTGCATGTTTTTGCAAACGGCAGATAAGAGGATCTTTTTTATGATACCATGGAAAGGTGGGCAAACCATTATAGGGACTACCGAACGTATGGAAAATGGGCCCTGTGATAATGTGAGAGTTAATGGTGAAGATATTGATTATCTGATAAAAGCTGCCAATCACTATTTAAAGGAAGAGATTAGTGAGCAGGACATCTGTGGCACTTTTCTGGGCATAAGGCCTTTAATTATGGATAAGCATATTTCTGATCCCAATCGGATGAGCAGGGACTATAAGATAGATGTGATTGATAAAGGCGGGGTTAAGCTGATCCATATTTATGGCGGCAAGCTGACTACCTGTTTGAGTACCGCGGAGGAAGTGGCACATATTGTGGGGAGCTAGGGGTGGGACAAGGAACCTGTCCCCGCGTCCCAGATGGAGTATTAGGAGAGTTTGGAATGGAAGAATTAATTAGACAATTGTTTAGTTTTTTGACTATAGAAATGGCAGTGCTATTCACGGCGGCTCTGCCGATTATTGAGCTGAGAGGAGCTATTCCTATTGGCATTTCTATGGGGCTGTCGCCAGCCAATGCAGCGGTTATTAGTTTTATCGGCAGTATGGTTCCGGTTCCGCTAATTTTCTTCGGTATTCGTCCCGTTTTTAACTATCTAAGGACTACCAAATTATTTAAAAATCCGGTAAACCGGATAATTACACGTTCTCTGGGTAAGAGCCAAAACGTAAAAAAGTATGGAGTCTGGGGACTGGCTTTGTTCGTTGCTATACCACTGCCGGGGACTGGGATTTGGACCGGTACTCTCATTGCGGCCTTGCTGGATATTAGATTTAAATGGGCTTTTTCGGCTATATTAGTGGGTAATTTAATTGCCGCGGTGGCCATAATGGGTTTGAGCAGCGGTATCGTAAAGGCGTTTTCCGGGTAAGTTCCGTAGAGGTTTTCATTATCCCGCCAGTTGCTGAAATACCC
>CAZXIR010000198.1:0-2424 GCA_964640845.1 uncultured Syntrophomonas sp. | reverse complement strand
GCGAAGCCCTGGCTGATGCGGTCGATGACGATGGCCAGGACCACGATGGCCCACCCGGCTTCAAAGCCTTTGCCTACATCTATTCGGTTTACAGCTTTAAGAACTTCTTCTCCCAATCCGCCTCCGCCGATCATGCTGCAGATGACTACCATAGCTAAGGCCATCATGGTGGTCTGGTTTATTCCTGCTAGAATCGAAGGTAAGGCCAGGGGCAGTCTGACTTCTTTCATTAACTGCCAGGGGGTGGCCCCAAAAGCCTGAGCGGCCTCCTGGACACTCTCTGATACCTGCCGGATTCCCAGGTTGGTAAGTCTTTGCACTGGTGGTACTGCATAAATGAAGGTGGCCAGTACGGCTGGGACTTTGCCTAAGCCGAAGAACATTAGGGCTGGGATCAGATAGACGAAACTGGGCATGGTCTGCATGGCGTCCAGCATGGGAGTAAACCAGGTGTTGGCTCGATCTGATACCGCCATCAGTATCCCGGCTGGTATCCCCACGGCTAGTGAAATAATAACCGCTACAATGATTATAGATAAGGTTTGCATGGCTACGCCCCATAATCCGAATACTCCTATGGTAGTTAGCAAGAGTGCTGGAGTCAGGGTTTTGCCCATATGTTTGGTCAGGTGCCAGGATAAGATGGTTATCAGTCCTATCCATACCCACCAAGGTACTATAATAAGTCCGGCTTCAATTTGCAGCAGCAAGGCCAGGACTAGATCATTGAATGCGTCAAAGGCCGGTTCGCAAGTGCGCAGGAGCCATTTAACCAGAGCGGTTACCATAGGTGCCACATGATAATGAAGTGATTCTGGAAACATACTAGCCCCTCCCTAGTTTGACTTTGGACCGCTCAGTTTTTTGACTGGTGTGGGTATCCAAGACCCGAACATTGCTCTTCTTGTTTTGGTTCTGTAGCATTAAGGCCATGCGTTGTTCGTCTTGTACAAATTTTTGCACATAATCATCCACCGGATTCAAAATGATATCTTGGGGTTGGCCCTCCTGGACGCATTCTCCGGTTTTCATAACTACCATGCGGTCTCCCAGGCGTACCGCTTCATTGATATCATGAGTAACGAATATTATAGTTTTGTGTAATTCATTTTGCAGTCTTAAGAGTTCGTCCTGCATCTCTCTTCTTATCAAGGGATCTAATCCGCTAAAGGGCTCATCCATCAGCAGCAGGTCGGTATCCTGAACCAGGGCTCGGGCCAGACCCACTCTTTGTTGCATACCTCCGGAAAGCTGAGCCGGATAGTGTTGTTCCCACCCCTCCAGTCCTACTTTTTCTATGACCTCCCGGGCTTGATCCTCTCGTAGTTTTACTTCTACTCCGCGTAGCTTTAGGCCGAAAGAGACATTTTCCAAAACCGTTCGGTGGGGCAGGAGACCATAATGCTGAAAAACCATGGCCGCCTCAGTGCGGCGAAACTCGGTTAGTTCACGGCTATCCATTCTGGTCACGTCTTTTCCATTGATCTTTACCTTACCGGAACTGGGTTGGATCAATCGGGTCAGACACCGTATCAGAGTAGACTTTCCACTCCCGGAGAGACCCATGACCACAAAAACTTCTCCCCGCTTAACACGTAAGGAGACATCGCGGACAGCTACGATATCTCCGTCCGCGATATATTTGTCTACATCACTTTCGTTGAAGCTAAATTGCTTCGCGGAAGTGAATACTTTCCAGAGGTGGTCCACTTGAACTACTAAGTCGGATCCTTCTGGCATTTACTTCACCTCGTTTAATGCATTTTCCACTTTAGTGGCAATATCTTCTGGAAGCCATTGTTTCCATACTTCAGGATAAGTTTCCAGGAAGTACAGGGCTGCCGCTTCTTCACTGTTTTCCCCTTCATAGTCAATCATAAAGGCCAGGAAGTCGTTGTTCTGAGCCAAGGTGGTGTCATATTTGGATAAGAACTCAACGATTTCTGGAGCTTTATTTTCCATTTCACTATTGATGCCTATCAATACTTGTGCATGCGGATAGACACAACCGCGGTTGGTCTCGTCATTCCACAATGCTTCATCAAAGGCCGGTTCCTCTAACATGGTCATGTCCAGTTTCCCCATAACCCAAGTGGGTTCCCAGTAATAACCCAGCCACGGTTCCCCTTTTTCGTAAGCACTCACCATAGAGGTGACCAGGGCTGCATCTGAACCGGTGCTGAACAGGTTATAGGTATCTTCCAGACCGTAGGTTTTCATTTTCACTTCATTGATTTCGGTACAAATCCAACCGGGAGGACTGTTATGAAAACGGCCTTTAGTTGGAACTTCGCGGTCTTTAAACAATTCCCAGTACTGGGGCAAGTCGCTTACTGATTTGAGATCCGGGGTCATTGGTTCAATTCCCCGTTCCGGGTCGCCAGCAATCATGTAGGTAGGTACCCACCAGCCTTGTGGGCCATC
>CAZXIR010000197.1:0-4289 GCA_964640845.1 uncultured Syntrophomonas sp. | reverse complement strand
AAGATTCATCACTATGGGTATGGTATACGGCTATAGTCGGCTTTTTGTCTCCTGAAACCACTGGCACGTCCTGTCCTTTAAAAACCCAGGCCTGGGTTTTAGTATCGAACCCTACTACTGGCATGCGCTCTTCTCCCTGATAGGAACAGATGGCAATATCTCCTTTTATTTCCATCACTTTGTACCTGGCATTATCGGCACTGATATATTCATCTCCTACATTAACTTTCATACCAGTTTGATGAACGATATTATTGTTTTCATCAACCAGGGTGAAGTATTGACCGGAGGGCATCTCTTCATTGGCTGAACACATGGATACAGTAAGCAGGGTCCACAATAAAACCAGGCTTAAAGCCAGAACCAGGTGTTTCTTATTAGGCATTAATATCACCCCGTTCCTCTGAGTCATCCCCTTCTTTTTTATTATCATCCTGCTTGTTCTGTTCAACTCCGGGTACCTGTTCTTTGTTATCTAGTGGCTTAAGCGAAGGTTCGGGTTCCCTAAGATTCTGAATTAATTCTTCGGGTCTGCCCTCAGTTTTTGGTCCCCCCTGAATCCGTTCCAGAGTCTCACCAATTACTTCTGCCAGCAATACTGCCAGAATACCTGCCAGTATAAGTGAGTCGAACGCCCCTGCCCCACCAATGTGTACAGTTCCTCTCACCCCGCTGTTTACCAGATAAAAGTATTGAGCGATATCGAGAGCCAATACTGCCATGACTGCTGCAAAAAATGCACCTCTACGGGATCTACCGGCCAGATAGCCTACTATACCGGCTACCAGAGGGTAGATATAAATGGGATCGATAAACATGGTTTCTGGTTCAGCCCCCAGATATCTTGCTGCAATAAATAAGGCCAGCGCTGTAACTACTGCAGCAGCTATGGCGCGTATCTTTTCATAGGCCTTACCGGCACCTGCCAATACATATATCGCTAGTCCCACAGCGACCAAACCTCCAAGATTGATGGTAATACGGGATGTAACAGGGATATCGACAAAACTACCGGCTATTATGGCAACTATTAATGCCAATGCTGCTCGGTCACTTAACCTCATGCGGTCCAACACCCGATGAGCTACCCCAAAATAGATAAGTATTGATACCACCACCAGCGCGATAAGCCCCAAGGGAAAATTAGCCATAATTCACTCATCCTTTCACTTGTATTTATGTGAATATGTTTCCCTTACAACACCTTTTTATGTAGCAGTAAGGCAAGAAGAAGCCTCCCGACAACGGGGAGGCTTCTATCTATATATTTTATTCATAACGTTATCTCTGTGACCAGTTAAGCTTATTTATTCCTCGAGCTTCAATCCACTGGGCGGTTTCATTTAATATTACCAGAGGCTGTTTTTTTATCTGTTCCAGGTTGCATGAACCGGTCATTAAAAAAACAGCTTTTAATCGGTAGATCAGATCCTCAATTTCTCTTTCTAATTTCTCTGGACCGTAGTTTAACAGAGTTCTTAGAAACGGCCCGGCTATCCCAACCATATCTGCACCCAGAGCATAGGCTTTAGCAGCATCAGGAGCCGTTCTTATGCCGCCTGAAGCGATTATCTGTATGGGTAGATCCATACTCACCGCTTCTATCAGGCAAACAGCAGTTGGAATGCCCCATATATCTAACTCCCCGATAAACTTACCCTGGCGCTGGTCTTCAATGCTTATGAAATTTGTTCCTCCCAAACCTCCAATGTCATATATTCTGACACCGGCTTCAAAAAGCCGATTAATACTTTCACGGGAGAATCCAAATCCCACTTCTTTGGCAATAACCGGCACCTGAAGATGGCTGGCTATTTTCTGCACCTGGGAAAGGATGCCTTTAAATGAACGTTCTCCTTCGGGCATGGCCAGTTCCTGGGGAACATTAAAATGGATCTGCAAGGCATCGGCTTTTATCATTTCTACTGCTGCTATTGCTTGAGTTACACTACTTCCAGCCGAGACATTGGCAAATATTAACCCATCGGGATTTACCTCCCTCACGATAGAAAAGGTGTCTCTTAACCCCGGATCATCAATAGCAATAATCTGTGATCCTACTGCCATGGCTATTTCGTGCCTGGCAGCTATTGATGATAAGGTATGGTTAATACGACCGGCCTGTTTGGTTCCTCCGGTAATAGCGTTTATTACCATAGGCATTTTCAATTTCTTGCCCAGGAAGGAAACCCCCAGATCGATTTCTTCAATATCTAACTCGGGTACCGAATTGTTTACTAGAAATATGTTTTCAAAGCCACTCCTACCTGGTCCGTCGGGCATTTGCTGGGCCAATAAAAGGTGCTCATTCTTGCGTTTACCTCGTATCTTTCTAACCTCCTGATATTTCTCGAGCTCTTTCTAATGCCAGCAGATCATTAACATTAAGAAAGATATTCTCGATATTCCCAAATGCTTCAATTTCTTTCTCATTTAAATATCTGATATTAAGAGTCTCTACGAATCTGGTCAATTTTAATTTGTTATTTTCCAGACTATCAACTAAAGCTGGGAGACAACTGGAGTTGTATACCGCTGATAATGGTTGCAGATTATTATTGATTAGCGGTACCACACAATCATAACCAGCGCAATTGTCCAGCATATACTGAACCAAATCCATATTAATAAACGGCATATCACAACCCAGTAAGAATATCGTTTCATACCGAGAATGATATAAACCAGAGTGGATACCGGCCATGGGCCCCATATGGGGATATACATCTGTATATACTGCAGGTCCAAATCCTTGGTATAGCTCGGGCTCATTAGTTATTATTATCAGATCATCAAAGTGCTCTTCAAATTTGTTTATTATTATCTCTAGTACAGATTTGCCGCAGATGTCGGCAAAGGCCTTATTGAATGTCATACGAGAGCTTCTTCCCCCCGAAAGTATAACTCCACTGACTTGCATAAAATTCCCCCCCTGTACTCCTGTGATGTCTATTTGTAAAAAAAAGCTGCCCCCGGCAGCTTAATAATTAATTTTTCACCCACCACTGATGTTGCAGGTGTCACATTTTAAAGGTGTGCCTGGACTTCGCTTTCCACCGGTATTAAATAAAGATAGCAGTTGTTCTACTTTGGCAGACGAACACTCCGGGCATTGAATATTTTTTTTGTCCAAGTTAGATATTAATAGATCAAATTCACTTCCGCAATCCCTGCATTTATATTCAAATATCGGCATTACGTGTCACCTCATATAATTATTCCTATTCCTGCTGATCCAGGTATTCTTCGACTTCCAACTGTTCTTCATCCCTTTGGGCTTCTCTGATTGATAAACCGATTCTCTTTTCAACCGCATCAACGCTCAATATTTTGACTCTTACCGGCTGATTTACTGATACCACATCTTCCGGTTTTTCCACCCGATAATCTGCTAGTTGGGATATATGAACCAATCCGTCTACTCCCGGGTCCAGCTCCACAAAAGCACCAAAAGGAGCGATTCTGACTATAGTTCCATCCACAATATCACCCTCGGCGTAGGTATCTACCGCTATCTCCCATGGACTCTTCAATAATTTCTTGCGGCTTAAGGATACCCGCTCTTTTTCACCGTCAACTCCCAGTACATAAACTTCCAGCTCCTGGCCTTCCTGTAAAACATCGGCTGGATGTTCAACCCGCTTGTGATCCAGTTCTGATACATGAAGCAATCCTTCGTATCCTCCCAGATCAATAAATGCACCATAATCAACTATGCGTTTTACCTTGCCAGGACGTGTCTGTCCTTCTTCAATATTATCCCAAAACTCTTGCTTTTGCTGTTGTTTTTCTGCCAAAACCAATTCCCGGCGAGATAATACAACCTGTGAGCCACGTCTCTTATTACGGTTAAATTCGATAATTTTAAAATCGTAAGTTTTATCCTTATATTCTTCCAGGTTTTTCACATATCCATCTTCCACATGGGATGCTGGAAGGAATCCTACCACGCCCACATCCACAATTAAACCGCCTTTGACTACATCCCTAACCGTTCCTTGAACAACATCACCTTTTTCAAATGCTTCTTCTAGTTCGTCCAGGACTTTCTTGGAGTCGACCCTTTTTTTGGAAAGCAAAATAGTACCGTCGTCATCCCATTTCAGGACCATTACTTCAATCTCATCGCCAACCTGTACAAATTCCTTAGCAGAATCAACCGGAGTTAAGGACAGTTCTCTTAAAGGCACAACACCCTCTGATTTCCCACCGACATCTACCATTACTTCATCATCAAGTACCTGTACAATAGTTCCCTTTATAACATCCCCTCTGCCTGGGGTTTCATA
>CAZXIR010000196.1:0-4297 GCA_964640845.1 uncultured Syntrophomonas sp. | reverse complement strand
ATAGAATATGAAGGGGCAATTTACCATGTCATTCAACGAGGTAATAATAGGGAATATATTTTAGAACAAAATCGTTGGAAGGCCAAGCTTCTTGCCCAGATTGAGAAATCTATTGAAGTTGATCAGATGGATTTATTTGCTTTTGTCATTATGAACAACCATTATCATCTTGCCCTTCGCACCGGAAAACAGCCATTGAGTAAGATCATGCATCGAATAAACAGCAACTTTGCCCGTTATTATAACCGGGATAGAGAGAGAACGGGTCCAGTTTTTGAAGGAAGATATAAGGCTTTACCAATTCAGGATGAGAGCTATTTATTGACCGTGATTCGTTATATTCACCGAAATCCGGTGCGGGCCGGACTATGTTCCAAGGTGGATGCTTATGCTTGGAGCAGCGACTTAGCTTATCGCGGGCTGGATTATAAATTTGTCCATAAGGATGTTTTACAGTCCATATTGGGTTCGAGGGTCGAACACTCCCTGTTGGAATATAATCGTTTGATGGGTCTTGAGGATGACGATTATGACGAATATACTGCAAAATACCTGGGGGCGGAAGAGTTTTGGTCCACATTAAACCCTAATAAGGTTAATTTAGAAGAGAAGAAGGAGAAACCTGATTTGGAAAGTATCCTGCTTGCTTCTGGTGCCAATCCATATGAACTGCGACTTATAAAGGAAGGATGTAAGAGACAGGAGCTAATGTTCTGTAAATGTAAATTTGTCCAAGATGCCTTTGCCCTAGGCTATAGTATGGAGGAAATTGGAAAACATATTGCTTTATCCGGTGTGGCAGTAGGAAATATATTAAGGAGATCGGAAAGCTAAAGTTTCTGGAGGAATATTTTTAATTTGCCGGTTTTTTACAGGCCGCTTATCAGGGAAGGTGTATAAAAACTGTATCATGATGGGAAATAGCTCTATAAGTTACAACATTCCTAGGCTTCATGCACTATACATTGTTTATCCTCAGAACCGCCTATTGAATTGGATTCTTCCCATTATATAAAAATAAAATGTCAAAAAAATACATATTTCCGCAGCTTTCGCGAGTAACTTAGAAACTTAGGTTCCTGGCACCAGGTTTATTATTGTTGGTAATGGGGTGAGGTCGGCGTTTTGGGACCATAGTTTGCTGTTGGAGCCGGTTGCTTCAAAGCGCAGTTCCTTTCCCCAGGAGGTTGATGCAGTTATTATGGATGAAATTATGCGAATATCGTCATGGGATTTGATATGGATATTATCCCCACTGGATATATTAGTCCTGGGCAGGTCAGATGATTCCAGGGATGATAAGTTTATTGCTCCGTTGGTGCTGCTTATCAGGATGCTGTTGCCCCAACCGTAATTCACCATATTGGCAGATCTGGCACTTATGTCTCCAGCAGTTGTTATAGTCAAGGCTCCCTGGGAAGATACTGTTGTTTGATCAAAATCGATAGGCCCTTGGGCTATAACTTCCAAAAGTTTGCCGCTATTAGTTGAGGTTAGAGCAGCGTTTTGGGCACTAATACCCTGGTTTATCGATTCAATCCATAAAGCCGGAGTAGGTGGGGCAATGCTGCCATTAGACTCTACTGTTGCTGCGTCCAAGTTGATGTGACCGGGAGAGCGTATAATTACATTGGCCGTAACAGATCCATTAGTGGATTTTAGTATAGAATTACTGGCATCTATGTTTCCTGATTCCGATAGAATTTTTAGACCATGACTGCCTTCAGAGGTGAATTCCGCTCCTCGAATATTAATATCTTGTTGTGCTTCAAGAAGTATTACCCCACTACCATCATGTTTTGTCAGAATTAAACTCCCATTGGCTTCTATACTACCATTCTGGGCGGTTATGCTTACTATATACGGCTGGGGCTGTCCCGATATACTAGTATTATTCAGTATAACATCACCATTGCGGGATAATATATTAACTGTATTATTATTGTTAATTATTATATCCGGCTCTAAGATTACATTTCCTTCTACAGTCCAGTCAATGGTCTCATTCCCTTTTTGCACAAACAAATCTCCCGCTGAAGCAGGAATATAAAGGGAACCTCCAATTAAATCAGGCCGATTAAGCTCATCAACTTTAGCATCAACCACCAGGGGTTTAAGAAGTTCTTCCAGTGACAGTAACACAGATTTGTCGCCCTTAAATACCATGATTTCGCCATCATTAATAGTAACATCGGGTCGATATATATCTGTACCTTCAATGGGAATCAAACCATTGTTAGGCGGTAGTGGGGGTGGGGTATTGCTTTTATAAGCTATGGCAATACCGTAAGTGCTGTCACTATAGCTTTCCTGCAACTCATTAAGAAAGCTTAATCTACTGGCCAAATGATAATCATCTATCCCTGCGTTACCAATCTCATACTCCAGGTACCATTTATCGGAAGTAGAATTTAAATGAAAACTCAAAGGCAAAAAGTTAATTTGGTCCGCGTCGTGGCTAAAAGCCAGTACTGCACTTCCCCCAGCGGTCCGATATTTAAATAACCCATCCTGAACATATATATAGCGGTATTCATCATCGAAAGAAGATTCACTTGGAACTGACGCCAACACCTTTACATGGGTAGCATACCGTAGTTCCTGGGTAATAAAGTCCGCCGCCATACGAACATTAAACCGCACTTGAGCCCGTTCCTCACCCATGTGGAAGGCATTACTGCCAAAGTGGTGAATGGAGAAGCCTACCATCAGAACCATACTTAACATGGCCAAGGTAAGCAGCATTTCTATCAAGGTGATTCCCCGGTTATTAGCAATCACTCCTGGGGTATTTTTTTTGATATGCATGCACGTTCTCTCCTTTAACTGGGACGGGGGGACAGGTTCCTTGTCCCACTTTTATCACTGAGTGGGACAAGGAACCTGTCCCCCTGCCCCAGCCTTTATGGTGAAGGTGAGCCTGCTTCCAGGTAGATCAAAGGCCCCTGAAGGTATTTTTGGACACTATTAACAGTTATTTCTTCATCATCGTAGCCATTACGGGTGAATACCAAGGTAAGGTCTCCCAGGTTGGTGCCGGAGAAGTTGGGATCTTCTATTTGACTCTCCAGGGTGGCCTGATCTTGGTAAATATCAACACTCCTGCTGCCACTTTGTATGATGCCCCGATAACTAATCGATAGAAGAGGGATCACTGCTGCAGCTATGAGCCCTAGAATGGCTATCGCTATGATAAGCTCTACCAGAGAAAAGCCTTTTTGTCGATGCGAAGTAATGGGTCTAATCATGGTTTTTCTCCCAATAGGCCTGGCCCTGATCGTCTTGGTGGACAATCAGTTTTTCGGTTATCTGGCCAACTCTGCCTGTTGATTCAATTATCGTAGTACTCTCCTGGCGGTATATCTTCAACGAAAAGGAATTGCCGTTTAATTCATTAAGTAAAGCGTTATTATCAGGGTCATTTTCTAAATTATATACCCAGGCATCAGCCGCATTATCAGGCATTGATTCAAATGATGACAGATTATCCAGCATTAGCTGTGCCCCCGACCTGGCCAGGTAATGGGCCTGAATCTTTTTCTCCTCTAATGAAGCATGGTTAATACTCTGAGTGGAATACTGCATAAGAGCCACTCCTAAAACCATTACTATCATCATGATTATCAGCACCATTGGCAAAGCTAAGCCTGCCTGATTTTTCCAGTACATTGTAAACACTCCCGCCCCATGGTAAAAAACAAAGTGGTATCCAAAACCTTTTTTAAGGCACTTACCAAGACTTTTTTACTGATTTTATTATATCAGACCCATGGTCCCAGGCACCAAAATTTCAAACATTTAGTAGAAACTTGTCGCCTTTGTTTTTGAGCTAAATCCTATTCCCATAAGCAGAAATTAAGTTTATAGTTGGAAGAAGAACATAATTTTGTCGGTCTAGGTAAAAGAACAGTTTCCGTGGGGCTCGCCCCCTTTCGTGGTTCGCCTTCGCAGGGTGTTGCCACCTTAATCGTGAAGCGAAGCGTAACATCAGTAGTGCTCGCAGGGTGCTACCTTGACTGTGAAGCGAAGCGTAACATCAGTAGTGCCCGAAGGGTGCTGCCATGCTGTATCAAACGGCTCCTACATATTTATGCATCCAAACCAGTTGTGCTGGGGTTTTCGTAGGGGAAGCAAAAATAAATCATGGAATCAGCATCGGTGTTATCGGCGATCGCGGAAAGACGATGCTACAAAAGTGTAGTAGCAGAACTATATCTAATAAGCTAAAAGGTTAGGTGACGCATAGGTGTTTTTCTTAATTGGTTTGATTATAGGATCGTTTTTGAATGTGGTTATC
>CAZXIR010000195.1:3544-4327 GCA_964640845.1 uncultured Syntrophomonas sp. | reverse complement strand
GGGGGAAGGGGGATCAAACCGGGATAACCATCATCATTGGTTTTCCACCTGGCCAGGGTTATACCATCAATATCGATATCATCTACATTGCTGTTAAGGGTGGCCAAAAAATCTTGACTCTTGAGCTCGTCTGCAGTTTTTTCGGTGGTAGAACCAGGTCCATGATTACCCTGAAGTGCTGCCCCGCTCTGCCAATAGCAGTTTTCCGCTATTCCGGAACCAACCTGAAGCATTCCGGCAAAGCCTCCGATATTGGCTAAAAATCCGCCGCCGGTGACGTTTCCTGTTGCATAGGAGTTTAAAACCATTCCACCTGAGGACGCTCCTATAAGGCCGCCGGCATAAGTATTGCCACCCCAGCCAGCGCCTATGCTAACACTACCGGAAGCGTAGCAATTGGCAATGGTACCTCCGCTGTTTAATCCCACTAATCCTCCTGCAAGAGGCGCGGGTTCATTTTCTATTTGTGCTCCACCGCTTACATCAGCAGTTGAATGGCAATTAGCAATTTTTCCCATGTTGTTTTCGCCTACCAGACCGCCAACTCTGGTTGTTCCACTCCAGCCTGTAACTTCCCCTTTGCTATAGCAAGACAAGATAATGCCGGAATTGGTGCCAGCCAGAATTCCAGCAGTACTGTTATTACCGCCCATAATTTTCGCTGATTCAATTCCCAGGTTCTTTACTACAGCATCTTGGCCAATAATACTGAATAGCCCCTGCATCCCGGTGGTTGGTAAATCGTTGCTCCCGATATAAAGGCCGGTTATTATATGATTCTTA
>CAZXIR010000195.1:0-3534 GCA_964640845.1 uncultured Syntrophomonas sp. | reverse complement strand
CCATCCAGAGTACCTGCGAATTCAAATTCGCTCCCTAATTCGCCCCCTAGATTCCAATAATGGTCTTTAATATCAATATCATTTTCCAATTCAACAGTTTTTCCGGCAAACAGGTCGCCGTCCTGCTGTACCTGTTTGGCTACCCAGGCCAGACCAATTGCTGTTTTTATGGTATAGGTATTTCCGGCTATGCTGTAGTCGGTACCAGCCACGGCCCCAGCGTTGTCAGTCCAGTTTCCAGCCGGTGCTGGGTCACCGTCTGCCAGTACTCTATTGTCAAAACCTGTGGTCCCTAAAAAGATTCCGCAAAACATGGTTAGAGTCAGCATAACTGCCATTGTTTTAAATAGTTTTTGGTTTTTCAATTAAATGCCCCCATTCTTATTAACGGTGTGAAAAGTACGATAATATGCTCCGAGCCAGACAGGTACTGGCCAAAGCATGATTTCATGTGCGCACTTGTGTAGCTTAAAATGTAGCCTCATAGTTTAAATGCTATATCTTAATACCGCTGCCAGTAGCCTTTTATCGTCCACCGGCTCAATCAGATAATCGATCGGATTAAGCTCATAGGAATTCAATACCTGCTCGTCCTTCTTGGAAAAGAAAACAAACCTTGCTTCTGAGTCAAGCTGTCTCAGTTCCCTGGCCATTTTCAGCCCGTCAAAGCTTCCGCCTGTCCTGATAAAAATCAGATTTTTCTGGTTGGGCACATAGGTAGAAAAAAAATCCTTGGGGTCTTTGAACCATTCCATGCTGTCAGCTTTTATCAAACTTGATTCACATATCTCAGCCAGCTTTTTCAGTACCCCTTCTGAAACAGGCTTTTCATCCAGTACCTTTATCCGCAATCCCATAACCACCCTCCTTTCCCACCAAATAATCATCCATGCGTTCGCATTCTATCATTGATGCATTACAAAACCATTACAGTACCGCCATGGTATGATTAAAAAACGCCGAATCCCTTTTATTAACCAGGGTTTCGGCGCTTTCTAAATAAAATTTGATGGTTACTCACTAACTACTGCGAGGTTTCCATGCTGGCCTGATAATTCATGGACTAGGCCGGCGTTTATGCAAGGACTGCTGACCATATGCACGACATGAGGAATAAAATTTAGAATAATTATCATCCATAGGAACACCCAGTTCTTCCAACAGCCGCATATAGTGCCGGTAGTGCATTTCGAAATTAAAAATATCCCCCTCCCTGATATAGAGATCCAGCAAAAGCGGATATCCTCGCTCCGAAAGAGGGTTAAGTTCGATCAGACGTAGCAGCAGCAATTCGGCTTCCCTTCTTCCATCCTTCAAAAATCTGAACGCAGCAGCTTTAACTATCAATTCTTCCATCCGCACAACGATCCACTGCCTCTGTTCCTCTGCCCAAAATGTATCGATATCGCTGAACGGTTCACCACTATAGGAAGCAATTATTCTTTCCGCTTCGGCGATGTTGCTGGTATCGATTATGAGATTATCACTTGTGAAACGGCAAAAATCTGTAATATCACATATTCCCTTTTTAACTGCGAGGGAATAGTCCTCCTTAATTAGCAGATATTCCTTCGCAATTGCATATGTAGCTAAAGTGTTTCTCAGCCTGTAGAGCGTAACCCTCAGGTTATTTGCCCCCTTTTTATCTTCCTGCGTCCCAAAAAGGGAATATAGCAACTCGTCCTTGTACACTGGCTTATCTGCTCTACAGAGCAGATAAGCCAGCAATTCACGCGATTTTTGGGTGGCGAATTTGACGGGTTGCCCATCACAGGAAACCGTAAAGCTTCCAAAGCACCTTATTTTTACTTCGGCCTGATTTTTTTCCCGGGACTGCTTGATATGAGAGGATATGTGGTGCAAGGTTTTGTCAAAGCGTTCCTGGTCAACGGGTTTCAATATGTAGTCAAGTGGATATGCCCGGAATGCCTCTAGGGCGTACTGGGAGTAGGCAGTGACAAATATAATTATTATTCCGGGCAGGCTCTCCTGCATTTTCATTCCCAACTCGATTCCATTTATTCCTGGCATATCGATATCCAAAAATACCACGTCTGGTTTTTCCCGTACCACAAACTCAAAACCCTCGAAGGGATCCAGGAATTTACCCGCAACCTGAGCATGGTATCCGTTAAGCAGATAGGCAAGCTCATTGAGCGCAGGACTTTCATCATCAATTAGCACTACTTTCACTGTATTCACCCCTCTCGGCCGGAATCAGCATGGAAACGTCAAGGCCGCCGGATTCAAGTCGAATAATGTTAATCCCTGTACCGTAAAGCTTGTTCAGACGCTGGTCGATATTGGCAAGTGCTATACCTTGTCTCTCTGTGTTACAGTAGAGTAGGTCCTTGAGCCTATCCTCACTGACCCCTACACCGTTGTCTCTTACGCCGATATTCACTCCCTCTCCAGCCTCTTTTATGTAAACCAATACCTTGGCTCCGCCAGGCTTGTTTCTTATGCCATGTACGATAGCGTTTTCAACTAGTGGCTGCAGAATAAGGGGCGGCACCCGTACATAAAGATCATCTATGTCGTATTCGACTTGGAGTCTTTGGCCAAAACGGGCCTGTTCCAAGGCCACATAGGAACGCACCAAGGCAAGCTCATTTTCTATGAGGACGGTATCTTCGAGATTATCAAAATCATAGCAACTGCGCAGGTATGTGCTGAAATCCACTAGAAGCCCACGCGCTTGGTTGGTATCGGTACGCATTATGTATATAATAGCGTTTAGGGCGTTATGTATAAAGTGGGGCCGGATCTGGGATTTCAGGAATTTCAGCTCAGCCTCCCGTTTGGCTTCATTGGAGGTATTGAGATTAACCAGAGTCTGCTCTCGTTCTTTGATAACCCGAACATGTCTGTGTGCAAACACGTAGAGCCATAGAATCATCATTAGGAGAAAGCATATAGGCGAGAGCTCCAGATATCCGTAATTGGTAACAGTGTTCTGATATAGGTCCAAATAACTACCGGCTACAATTGTAACCATGCCAATCAGCATAAGGTGGGTATCCGGGTTTCCACTTTTAACGGCAGCGACTAATGAATAGATGGTATAAGCATACAGGAGTACTATTATACATAGGCCAAAACCTTTAAGCTGGGTAATGAAATAAACTGATCCGGTAAGAACTAAAAAAACCATAGTTGCGGTATATATCAACATCAGTCTTATTACCTGGGCCGATACCTTTTCAGGATAGAACATACGCACCAGTAGCAGCAGGAAACATGGTATCAATAGAAAAGTGGTGTAATCAATTCGGACCGATATGCTCAAAGGGAGAAAGGGAAACCACTCATTAATAAAAAAGGCTCCATATATAATGATCCGGCCCACAAAAAGCAAGCATAATCCCATATACAGCAAAAGGCTTTTATCCCTGGATAAGGAGTACAGATAGCTGCAAAATACTAGTATAATGAAATAGCTTCCAAACAGGAAAAATTCGGAGCATGCAACTATGCTGTCCAAATGTCTTATTGACTCTGGCGTCCCCATGACAGGCGTATACCACGCACCGC
>CAZXIR010000194.1:0-4365 GCA_964640845.1 uncultured Syntrophomonas sp. | reverse complement strand
TTTTTCAAGCATGAAATGGTTCCCTTAACAATTGAAAAGAAAGATAAAAAGGGAAATGTAAAATCCAGCCAGGTTCTTGATATAGACGAACAATATCGTCCTGATATTACTCCGGAAGCATTGGCCAAACTGAAACCAATATTTGGTAATCCTACCTGCACGGCTGGGAATGCGCCGGGAATGAATGATGGAGCAACTGCTCAGATTATTATGAAGAGAGAAACGGCAGACAAATATGGTTATGAGCCCTTATATACAGTTGTAGCAACATCAGCTATCGCCCTTCAACCCAGAATAATGCCTGTATCTCCTGCATTTGCCATCAAGAAATGTCTGGACGATGCTCAACTGAGTATTGAAGATATGAAATTTATTGAAATCAACGAAGCATTTGCCTGCGTACCACTGGTATCGTGCAAGCTTCTTTCTAATGAAAGGTTCTTAAACAGCAATTACCAGGAAATGGTTAAAGAAGTATCGGCGCAGCCTATTCTTGATAACGATGACAGTAAATATCAAGGACTAAAAGATAAGTTAAATGTGAATGGAAGTGCCATCGCGGTTGGGCATCCTAATACTGCCAGTGGTGCCAGAATAATGATGACAGCTGCTTATAATCTGAAAGAAAATGGCGGTGGATTTGCAACCTGTGCCATATGTGGCGGATTGACCCAGGGTGGCGGTTCCATCATTTGGGTAGAGTAATTCTAAGATTCATTTATATAAAAGGGGAAACCTGGATTTATTCCAGTGTTTCCCCCCCTCTCTCCATTATCGGGAAAAAAATAAGGAGGTTTCAGGCTGGATGGATAAACAAATGAAAATATTGGAAGGCATAAAAGTTGTCGATTTAACCAGGGTTTATACTGGTCCATTTTGTACTCAGATACTGGCTGATATGGGTGCTGAAGTCATAAAGATTGAAGAAGTAGGCCCTAATAGTAATGAAAGGAGTTGGCCTCCATTTGCAGCAGGCACTGAAGAGTCTACCTATTTTATAGGACTTAACCGAGGCAAAAGGAGTATTGAGCTTAATTTCAAAGAAGAGAAAGCTAAGAATATATTCTATCAACTAGTAAGTGAAGCAGATATAGTATTTGAAAACTTTGCTCCTGGAGTGGCAGATAAGCTTGGGGTAGGATATGAAGATTGCAAAAAGATAAAATCAGATATTATATACCTTTCTATCTCCGCTTTTGGTCAGTATGGACCGTTTAGTAAACTTCCAGGATACGACATGTTAGCCCAGGCTATGGGAGGTTTGATCAGTATTACTGGATATCCTGAAATGCCATTGAGAGTCGGTTCTTCTATAGGGGATGTAATTGCTGGTTTATATGGAGGAATAGGCTTGCTGGGAGCACTTTACTACAGAGATAAAACCGGTCAAGGACAGCATATTGACGTTTCATTGGTAGACTGCATATTTACCTGTTTGGAAAACAGCGTACCTGCCTACACAATAACAGGAAGACCTACCAAAAGACAGGGAAGCAGGCATCCTGATGGCGGGCCCTATGATGTTTACACTTGTAAAGATGGTTTCGTCTGTGTGGTAGCATCCAACGAAAAACTATGGGGAAATATGTGCCAGTTAATGGGTGTCCCCGAAATGGCTACGGATCCCAAATTTAATAGCAATGTAGCCAGATTGGAAAATATAGAAGAAATGACTGCTTTTATAAATAATTGGATGAAGGACTTCGCAGTGGATGAAATGGTTACTATGCTGCGTGGAGCAAGGGTTGCTGTAGCTCCTATATTAGAAGTGCAACAAATATGTGATAGTGAAAATACTAAAGCCCGCAATATGCTGGTCGAGTATGAGCATGCTACAGCTGGAAAGATTAAGTTGGCTGGAAACCCGATAAAATTCGGAGCTTATGAAGCTCTAGCTGAACTCCCGCCTCCGTACAAAGGACAGCACACTAAAGAAGTCTTATTGGAAATGGGTTTAAGTGAAGAAGAGATTTCTGAGATGCTTGCCAAAGGTGAAATTGGAGATGGTTTTATTACTCGAGCCAAAAAGTAACTGATCACGATTAACTACAATAAGTATATTAGTTTAGAATCGCAATGGAAATATGATCAAGGAGGTAAGTAAGCTTATGATTAGCTTTGAATTAACAGACGAGCAAAGGGAAATGCAAACCATGGTTCGCAAGTTTGTTAAAAATGAAATTATACCCGTAGCTGCTGAATATGACGTCAAGAGTGAAATGCCCTGGCCGATTATAAGAAAGGCCTTCGATATCGGGCTTTGGAATTTTAATTTGCCGGCCAGATACGGCGGGTTAGAGCTGGATCATGTTACTGAAGCTATTTTGGTAGAAGAAATATCCTTTGGTTGCTTAGGTATCAGCGGAGCATGGGATGGAAATTCATTAGCCCTAACACCAATATTAATAGCTGGGACAGAGGAACAACAAGACAGGTGGCTGCCCCAGTTTGCTGAATCTCCTGTATTAGCAGCATTTTGCCTGACTGAACCCAGTGCCGGATCAGATGCAGCCGGTATGCTAACCAGAGCTGATAAAGACGGCGATGACTATATATTAAATGGTACCAAATGTTTTATTACCCACGGTGGTATATCCAATATGTATACGGTTTTTGCCAAGACTGAAAGAGGTAAGGGAACCAGAGGAATAAGTGCTTTTCTCGTAGCAGGTGATGCACCTGGAGTTTCTATGGGTAAAGTAGAAGATAAACTGGGAGACCGGGCATCACATATTGCCGAAGTCATTTTTGAAGACGTTAGGGTACCGGGAAAAGATTTGCTGGGTAAAGAAGGCTCAGGATTCAAAATTGCTATGCAGACTCTGGACCGTACCCGAATGAGTATTGGTGCTGCTGCAGTAGGTGTGGCCAGGAGATGCTTAGAAGAGTCAATTGAATATGCCAAGACCCGTACCCAGTTTGGCAAGCCAATTGGGCAGCATCAAGCTATTGCCTTTATGCTGGCAGATATGGCTACCAAAGTTGAAGCAGCTAGAAGTCTGGTACTGCTTGCAGCCTCAGAGATAGACGCCCATAGAGTAGATCCGAAATATGGTGCCATGTGTAAATTATATGCGGCAGACATAGCCATGGAATTGGCAGTTGATGCAGTACAGATTCATGGTGGTTACGGGTATATGAAAGACTACCCGGTAGAAAAACTTATGAGGGATGCCAAGATACTGCAGATTTACGAAGGAACTCAGCAGATCCAAAGGATGGTAATATCAGGTATCTTACTTAGCTAGTATTAGTCTTATACAAGAGATTAAATCTGGATCATAAACGATCCATGTCCAGATATACAGAGCTTGCCGAATGGAAAGTATAAGATCTAGAAAATCTCTGGATCTTATACCTTACCTCGGCAAAACAATGCACGAATATTCATTTACTATTCAAAGAAAAACATCTATCGATCAACCCATTTATTGGGTTGACCATCTTCACTCAATTCCCCCCTCCAAATACAAATGCTGGAGTTATCCAGGTAAGAATCAGAAAGCCTGATCTTACCTGGGTATACACAGCATTCCAAAGGGGTCTCACATAACTACAGGCTACAGATTTAGTCTATTAAACGTTGCAAATCAAAGGAGAGGAAACCATGTTTACAATAATAAATAAGAAGACTCTAGCTCAATCAATAAAATTAATGGATGTAAAGGCTCCAGAAATTGCTAAAAAAGCCAAACCAGGGCAGTTTATTATCCTCCGCATCGATGATATAGGTGAAAGAATACCTTTGACCATTGCTGATTTTGATGCATATAAAGGGACTATTACCATCATATTTCAAGAGGTTGGTAAGAGTACCCGTCTGCTGGGTGAATTAAAAGAGGGTGACTCAATACTTGATTTTGTGGGTCCATTAGGTTGTGCTTCTGAAATTGAGAATTTTGGTACAGTAGTATGTATTGGCGGCGGTGTTGGGGTAGCTCCCATATATCCTATCGCCAAGGCATTATATGAGGAAGGCAATCGGGTAATTTCCATTATTGGTGCACGTTCTAAGGACATGCTTATATGGGAAGACGAAATGAGGAAAATAAGTACTGAATTATTTGTAGCCAGCGATGATGGCAGTATTGGTATAAAGGGGTTTGTTACAGATGTCTTAAAAGACGTGCTGGCTCAGGAAAAGGTGGATAGGGTAATAGCTATAGGTCCAGCGGTGATGATGTCTGCGGTTGCCAAAGTTACTCCGAAAGACCTGCCTCTGACAGTAAGTTTGAACAGTATTATGGTTGACGGAACTGGAATGTGTGGTGCCTGCAGGGTTGAGGCTAATGGAAAAACTATGTTTGCTTGTGTAGATGGACCGGAATTTGATGGCCATAAAGTTAATTGGGAACTAGTGTTACA
>CAZXIR010000193.1:0-4367 GCA_964640845.1 uncultured Syntrophomonas sp. | reverse complement strand
TATTAACACATGGGAAAATGCTGTCAAGATAAAAATATTAAACGATAACCTTCTCCGAACTCATTGATGAAATGGAATGTAAATGGATAAATACAAAGGATTTGACAAGCATTGGTGATATTTAAGGGTAAATTTGATTACCCTGCGAAAACCTCATCTAAACTCACCAAATATAACTTATCGCCGGGGAATCAAATTTAGCTTCCGTAATTTGGATTGAAGCTGAAAATACTTGACATTAGTAAACAAAAGTATTAAATTTTAAAGAATATATTTTCGTGGCTTAGGGCTATGTATTAAATGATGATTTTGCATAATTAATTTTTTCATATTATTAGCCAAGTACTTCAGTAATGTCATCCTGAGGCAACGCCGAAGGATCTAAAAGATTCTTCGCTGCGCTCAGAATGACCAGCTGGGTTGTTGAATTATGCAAAACTCTCAAATAACTAATAGAAAAGGAGATATTATAATGGCATTTTACTTTGATGAACCTTCTTATACATTTAGCGAGTATTTACTAGTACCTGGATATTCTTCAATTGAATGTATGCCAGCGAATGTTAGTCTTAAGACACCATTGGTGAAATTCAGAAAGGGCGAGGAGAGTGCCATTTCAATGAACATTCCTCTGGTCTCGGCAATAATGCAATCCGTTTCAGATGATAAAATGGCAATCGCTCTGGCCACTGAAGGTGGAATTTCATTTATATTCTGTTCACAATCTGTTGAAGATCAAGCTGATATGGTGAATAGAGCTAAAAAATTTAAAGCTGGCTTTGTTACCAGCGATTCTAACATTAAACCTGAACAGACGCTATCCGATGTTTTGAAGATAAAGGAGAAAACAGGGCATTCAACTGTTGCTGTGACTAATGATGGGACTGCCAATGGCAAACTGCTTGGGATTATTACCAGTCGTGATTACAGGATAAGCAGATTACCCCTTGATACAAAAGTAAATGAATTTATGACACCGTTTGAATCTCTTATTTGTGCCAGGAAAGGTATTACGTTAAAAGAAGCAAATAATTATCTATGGGATAATAAGCTTAATACGCTTCCGGTTATTGACGATAATCAAAATTTAGTATCTCTTGTATTCCGAAAAGATTATGATTCGCATAAAGAAAATCCTAATGCTCTCCTTGATTCATTAAAAAGATACGTGGTGGGAGCAGGTATTAACACTAAGGATTACGAACAAAGAGTCCCTGTACTAGTGGAAGCAGGTGCAGATGTTTTATGTATAGACTCATCAGAAGGTTTTTCCGAATGGCAGAAAATAACTATCGACTTTATAAGAAATAGATATGGTGAGAATGTAAAAGTTGGTGCAGGAAATGTAGTTGACAGGGAAGGTTTTTTGTTTCTTGCCGAAGCGGGAGCTGATTTTATTAAAGTTGGCATAGGTGGCGGTTCAATTTGTATTACTCGTGAACAAAAAGGAATCGGACGGGGTCAAGCTACCGCATTAATAGAAGTTGCCAAAGCCAGAGATGAATATTTTGCCAAGACAGGGGTTTATGTACCCATTTGCTCAGATGGTGGTATTGTATACGATAACCATATTACCCTTGCCCTTGCAATGGGTTCTGATTTTATTATGTTGGGAAGATACTTTGCAAGATTTGATGAAAGCCCTACCAACAAGTTAAATATTAACGGTAATTATGTTAAAGAATATTGGGGAGAAGGATCAAATAGAGCTAGAAACTGGCAACGTTATGACATGGGGGGCACAGAAGAGCTTTCTTTTGAAGAGGGAGTTGACTCTTATGTTCCTTACGCCGGAAAGCTTAGTAACAATGTGCATACTACGCTAAGCAAAGTGAAGTCCACCATGTGCAACTGTGGTGCAATAACTATACCTGAATTGCACAAAAAGGCTAAATTGACCCGTGTTTCATCAACAAGTATTGTAGAGGGTGGAGCACATGATGTAATACTTAAAGACAATACTATTATTGCTATAAAATAAACCACTTTCTTTTCGCTGTATATAGGTTTCATGAGAATAATGTTCTGCATTTTAAGGGACGGGGTTGTTGACAACTTTTGTTTGAAAAGTTTTCAACAACCCCGTCAAGGTGTGTAAAACTATTTTGCGGTTTTCACTCGTTCCGCTTGCAGTCCAATTTTCACTTCTTTTAGGAATTGGGGTTAGTAATTGCTCGATATATCTTACCATAGCCATAGCTTTGGGCATGATGGGGGGAAGTATCATAATCAACTGCATTATAATACTAGATCTATGTGAGGATGCTAGCGACAGGACTGTTCGGCTGCGTTCCCTGATCATGGGGTTTGATAAGTTGGTGCCTGGCACCGTGGAAAAGGAGAACATGAATGAAATTATTGCTGAATCTTGTCCGGAAGGACTTTAAGAGAAACAGGGCTATCACAATTGCCCTGGCGGTATTCCTGATCCTTTCTGCCCTTCTGATGTCAGGCGGCTTAAGGGTGGCAGGTACCATGATATCTTCACTCAATGGGTTGAATGAACTAGCGGTGCCGCCCGAATACCTGCAGATGCACAAGGGAACCTATGACGAGGAAGAGTTTGAGAACTTTGTGGAAACCCATGATTATATTAAGGATTCGCTGATAGTCAATATGCTTGATATCAGCAATGCAAAAATTATTTATCAGGGTGAAACACTGGAAAAGTATCTGATGGATAATGGATTCGTGGTTCAGAATGAAGGATTTGATTTCCTCCTTAATATGGATAATGAAATTGCGGTTGTTCAGGAAGGGGAAATTGGGGTTCCTGTTTACTATGTGGAGGAGCTTGGCATTCAGGTCGGAGATGTTATTACCTTGCATGAAGGTGATTACCGTACGGAACTGACTGTATCAACAATAATTCGTGACGCAGCAATGAACGCGGCACTCACATCTTCAAAGCGTTTCTTGATCAATCAAGCAGATCTGGATGAAATAAGTCTTCACATGGGGCAGTGGGAATACTGTTTTGAATTCCTGCTAGAGGATGGTACATCTACGGCGGTTTTGGAGAAGGATTATATTGATGCAAGGATGCCTTCCAACGGTGTTGCAGTAACCGGTAAACTTCTGTCTATGCTGAATAATTTTTCTTATGGCCTGGTAGCATTCATAATCATCGCCATCAGTATTCTTTTAATAATGATAGCAATCCTGTGTCTATCTTATATTATTCGGGCAACCATGGCAGAAGAAAATTATACCATCGGTGAGATGAAAGCAATTGGATTTCCTGGAAAAGCAATTGAGAAGTTATATCAGATCAAATATATAATACTGGTGCTTATTGCTGGAGTGATCGGTTATCTAGCAGGCATTCCGTTCGGAGATTTCTTTTCATCCTCGGTTATTATGTACTGCGGAGATGGTGCCGAGGAGTGGATGAAATGGGTATTTCCTTTCATCGGGGTGATCCTGCTCAGCATAATTGTAATGCTGGGATGCCGGAGAATCATTCGCAAGAATCTGCAAAGTACGGTTATGGAACTGATGCGCGGGGAAGAGATGATAAAGAAAGAAGGTCACTATTTACTGCCTTTTGCTGGACTTACACATCGCAATCTTACCATTGCATGGGGAGAGCTTAAATGTAAATGGAAGGAATACACGGTGATCTTTTTGGTATTTGTATTTTCGTCATTTTTGATTCTGTTGCCGATGAATATGAAGACTACGGTTGAAAATCCGTCTTTCATTACTTATATGGGTGTAGCCCAAAGCGATATTCGTATTGATATCCAGTACAGCGAGAGACTGACAGAACAAAAAGATGCCGCCCAAAACTATCTGGAGAATGATCCCGAAACCACCAGGTATGCAATTTACCAGAATGGTTACGTACAGTTTCAGAATACGGATGGGGAATGGGAATACATTCGGGTGGAAAATGGGGATGGATCTGTTTTCCCATTGGAGTATCTTGAGGGAAGCGCACCGGATGACAGTAAAGAAATGGCGCTTTCCTATCTGAATGGGTCGGAATTAGGAAAAGAAGTTGGCGATCCCCTGACGGTAATCCATCAGGGAGAAGAACTTGTGTTTACCGTCTGCGGTATTTATCAGGATATTACTTACGGTGGCAAGACTGCCAAAGCAGCCATTGATTTTGACGAAAAAGACGTGGAGGTCTATATTATTTATTTGGATGTCTCAGACGGTGTCACGATTGAGGAAAAGACGGGTGAACTCCGAGGTATTCTGACCGACAGTAAAATAACTCCGGTTAGTGAGTTTGTTTCCCAGACCCTGGGCGGTATTACGGATAATATGGGCATGGTGCAAGGTGCAGCCATAGCGATTTCCTTGCTGTTAAGCATGCTGATTACCGTGATGATTCTGCAGCTTATCACAGCGAGGGA
>CAZXIR010000192.1:3005-4381 GCA_964640845.1 uncultured Syntrophomonas sp. | reverse complement strand
TAGTAACCTATGGGTAATCCGTTGAATATAAATAAGTAAACATTGGTTAGTAAGGAATTTATTTCCTTGGGTGCCGATGGTAGCTGTTTATATAAGCAGTTAAGCAATAGCAAAGGAGGACTCAAGGTGGATAATATGAAATATTGGTGCGATCCTAAATTGGCCCGTGCATTCTTCCGTGAACAAAAATACCAACGACGTTTTTCGCCTATGGAAGCCTTGGAGAAGGGTACTATATTTCCCGAACTTTATTGTCCCTATAGGGATACTGATGGAAAGCACAAGAGCCATGAGTATTGTCCGTATAGGGATGCTGATGGAAAGCACAAGAGCCATGAGAAGGAGGATCGATGTAATGAATCATACCCAAAAAGAAAAACTTGTTAAACTGATGGCCGAGGAGTTTACTGCCATCGAGCTTAACCTCTATCTGGATACCCATCCCCAGGACAGAAGGGCATTGGAGTTATATAACGAGACCATTGATAGGATATATGCCTTAATGGAGGAGTATGAGAGGCAGTATGGGCCTTTAACCAATTTTGGGTTAAGTCCCAGCTCTTACCCCTGGCAATGGATTGAAGAGCCTTGGCCATGGGAAATGAATTTTTGTGATAGGGAGGATATAAGCAATGTGGATATACGAAAAAAAGTTAGAATATCCGGCTAAAATATGTACTACCAATCCCAAACTGGCTAAAGTCATAATCACTCAGTACGGGGGGCCGGATGGAGAACTGGCAGCATCACTGCGATATTTGACTCAGCGCTATACCATGCCTACCGGTAGATCCAAAGCCGTGTTAAATGATATTGGTACGGAGGAATTAGCACATCTGGAAATAGTAGCAACTCTGGTTTATAACCTTACCAAAGATGCTTCAGTCCGAGAGATTAAAGCCGCCGGGATGGATGGATACTATGCAGATCATGATAAAGCCCTTTATTTTGTGAACGGTGATGGTGTACCATGGACAGCGTCCTATATTCAATCCAAGGGAGATCCCATCGCTGATATGAATGAAAACCTGGCGGCCGAGCAAAAAGCCCGGGCTACTTATGAATACTTGATACAATTATCTGACGATCCTGGTGTAACCGAGACTTTGCGTTGGCTAAGGCAAAGGGAAATTGTGCACTACCAAAGATTTGGTGAAACCCTGGAACATCTATATGATCATTATGGCAAAGATCATTATTACTTTATGGGCTCATAACCCTGCTCAACACTGGGCGCTCTTTCCAGAGTAGGAATAAGCCGATGAATTTTGTCCAGCCCTGATCGGGTGCCCCCTTAGGGCTGGACTATAACCAAGCCCAAGAAGTGAGGTGGTAAGCCTACATCCCCACCCTTAATTAAATTCTTTCTCTTTCTT
>CAZXIR010000192.1:1288-2995 GCA_964640845.1 uncultured Syntrophomonas sp. | reverse complement strand
GGGTTTAGACCCCTTAGGGCTGGACTATATGTAATTACCCATCCAGGAAACCCTAGTATTCCCCCGAGGGATTGTTTTAACCTTTCCCAAATCTTCCCTTACCACCAAAGAGAGTTGAGGCCGCGTCTATGCCCCTATTCTCGTATGCTTCCGTTTCCTTCAGTTCTTCATCAGTCTGCTTTCTTACTTTAGTACATACTTCAGTATAGAATCCATTGCCGAATCCGTTCCGTTGATCCAGGTGATATAGTTCGATGTATTCTTCTTCTGCATTAATATAACCATTAGTATTCATGTAAGCTCTAAGATGAGGATAGAGGGTGTTTTTATTGAGTGCTATCAGACGATTGGCGTTGGCTGCAGTTGCTGCGTATCTTGGCGCGATAGTTGTAATTGCATAGGGCTCCTCAACTGTGGGTAAATTTGCATCATCGATTACCGCCCCAACTATTCCAGGAATGGTATTAGTGTCAATTTTAGTAGGATCAGTTAGGTATATACTAAGATACAGTCTTGACTTAATATTCTTGCTGCCTAAATATTTGTGTAATTCCTTAATTTTACCCATAGTAGACCAGGTTGAACCTATACTGCGTAAATATACTATAGTATAGGGACCAATTTCTCTTTCTCCCAGTTGAGGGCGGGAGAGTATCTTAAAATAGAAGATTGCGGCAATAAAAGCGATAAAAAAGACTATTTCAATAATTGTCAGTGTCATACCTTTTCACTCCATCCATATCGATGATCGCATATAAAAGAAACATGGGGGAGAGCCGAACTAATAAATTAATTAAGTATAATATGCCCATAATAATATTTAATATTGAGAAGTTATCCATCGGTTGTAATAACGAAAAGTGAGGCGTACAGCCCCACTTTTCGCTATAGCAGCATTAGGTTTTCTATAATAGGAGGAAGCAACGTTTAATCAGTTATGCAATTTGGACTTTATCCGTGTCTTTTACCAGCTTTTCTTCTTCTGATAACCATTTTTCTATTTGATCAGACCACAACTGTCCAAATTCAACGTCACCCTTAAAGAAATCATTACCATAGGCAAGGAATGTAGCTAAAATACCTACTGCGAAGGCATAGGCTGCACCTTTGGCTAACAGTACTCCACCGATAACTCCTGCGATACCAAGGTCTCTGAAGCTCTTGGACTCCATAACTCCGATACGTACACTAACGAAGCCCTGCACTATCATGGTAAGAGCCAGAGCCACTGGCAGTATGGGCTTAGTCAAAGTAACTATAGGCATTAACCAGTAACCGGTGAAAGTTCCCCAGCGGAAGCAGGCGGCTCCGCCAAATAATGAATCCATACTTTCGCGTCCTTTTTTGTAGCGTTCACAGGTAACAACCTGCATAGCTGCCCACAGGGGACCGCACATGGTTATATCGGGACCCATGATTGACATAATCAAGTTTCTCATACCAAATATCAGATGAGCACGGTCAGGACTGTATTCGATAAGCTCATCAGGTCGAGTGATGTCGGCGTCTTTTACCAGGGCTTGACTCTGGACTACATCACCGAAGAGAACGATGTATACAGCCAGAATAGTCGGGATCGATGCGGCAAACATGGATAATGACGGCCATCCCAGCGCACCCCAGGGAACCCATTCGGTCCATAATACTCCAAAGGCTGGTTTGGTTATACTCCATTCGATTACCGGCCAAGGAGTTTCACCAAATAAA
>CAZXIR010000192.1:0-1278 GCA_964640845.1 uncultured Syntrophomonas sp. | reverse complement strand
CCGATATATTAACATCAGTTTCAGAGATAGTTAATGATAGCAACTATTATACAGGGGAGGATACCCAGATTACCTATAGTTGACCATATACCTCCCTTAGCCATGAGGCTCTTAAAGTGGTTGGAAAATAAAAGATAAAATGCAACTATCAGACATAAAGTACAGGTTATTGGGAATGCATCAAACTTTCCGCCAGCTGTAAATATCATATATATAGCGGAGAAGCCTGCTCCCATGATAACACCTGATTTGATACAATGTGGTATAAGGCTGATGAGTCTACCAGCTAACCCTGTTATTCCTAGAAAAATTGCAAATATGCCCAGCCCCATCTCAAATGCGATCAAAGCCTGCATGCGGGGTGCTCCTTCTGGGAAAAGCAGACAATATGCGATTAACAGAGGTATAGCTGGAGTAATCCAGCCCGGAACAACCGGGTCACCCAGCAGGGTATGCCAGGTATAGAGAAATCCATTTAATACAACTATGGCTATAGCAACTTCAAACGGCATTCCCAAGGTTTCCTGCAGAATCGGAATTGCTCCCAGGCAGACGGCACACATTATAAGGCCTTGGATATAATCTGCCCATTCCCATCGGTAATGGATACCAGGTAATCTTACTTTGAAAGGTCCGGCTGGAATAAAACGATTCTCTTTGCCGTATTCACGAAATTCGCGCATTATTAATCCCCTTCCTCTTATGTTTCTTATTAGACCTGCCTAAAAATAAATCTCCTGTGTTTTTTGTTTAATGTAATTTCGAAAATCGGGATGTGCAATATTTATCAATGCGTTTATCCTTTGTTTGATAGTCTTGCCTCGTAAAGCAGCTATTCCATATTCGGTCACCACATAATCTACATCATTTCTGGAAGTAGTAACGCTAGATGCTAAATCCAGTGTAGGAACAATTCTTGAAACTGTACCTTTGGCAGCGGTAGAGGGTAGGGCAATGAATGATTTTCCTCCCTTTGATCTGCTTGCTCCCCTTACAAAATCTACTTGCCCGCCTACTCCGCTGAATTGAATTGGGCCAAGTGTATCTGCGGCCACCTGTCCCAGAACATCTACTTGCAGTGCTGAGTTGATAGATACCATTTTGTCATTACGCATAACAATAAATGGGTCATTCACATAATCAACTGGATACATTTCTACCATGGGGTTTTCGTTAACCCATTGGTACAGCTTTTTGCTTCCCATAAGGAAAGTAACAATCATCTTACCCGGGTGAAGAGTTTTATGTTTACAGGTTATGACCCCTGCTTCGGCTAGT
>CAZXIR010000191.1:0-4391 GCA_964640845.1 uncultured Syntrophomonas sp. | reverse complement strand
AGAGATGGACCGGATTGAAGAAGTGCATACCTAAAACTCTATCAGTTCTTTCAGTGGTAGCTGCAATTTCCGTAATAGACAGTGATGAAGTATTAGTAGCCAAAATAGTATTAGCTCCGCATAAGCTGTCTAATTCAGCAAATATCTGCTTTTTAACCGAAATGTTTTCTACTACTGCTTCGATAACCAGATCTGCATTACGCAGGTCAGAAAGATCGGTAGTACCCTGTATATTTTCTAAGGTATTGACTTTATCGTCAGCTGTTATTATACCCCTATCAATCATTTTATTAAGGGTCTTTTCTATAGTATTCAGCCCATCTTTTACCAGGTGCATCTGTAAATCACGAAGTATCACCTGATACCCTCCCATGGCTGCAGCCTGAGCTATTCCTGCTCCCATTATACCTGCTCCTAATACTGCAATCTTTTCCACCGCACAAACCCCTTCCACAAAAAACATCATACGCAACTTAATTTATCTATTTATCGTCTCCAAAACCGATGCCAACCGCTCTGGCTGCTCTGACCAAACCGCTTTTGGGATCGATCTTGCGTATTTCTTTAATAGCCTCTTCCAATTTTACCGTAGTTATTTCTGTACCTTTCAGGCTTACCATGGTCCCATGTTTTCCGTCCATAAATGCTTCAACTGCTGCGACCCCGTACCTGGTGGCTAAAACCCGGTCAAAAGGAATCGGCGCTCCTCCTCTTTGCAGATGTCCCAAGACCGTAACCCTAATTTCTATGTCCTTTAATCTGGCTCCAATCTCTTCCGCCACCTGTTGTCCAACCCCACCTAGTCTGATAGGGTCGTGACTGGTGGGAATATAATTTTGAACTACCATCTCTCCTCCCTCGGAGAATGCACCTTCGGCAACTACAATGATACTGAACTTTTTGCCCTTCCTATAACGTTCAGAAAGCTTGCCTAAGATTGCATCTATGTTGTAAGGAATTTCGGGTATCAATATAACATCCGCACTTCCTGATATACCGGCATGCATAGCAATCCATCCCGCATAACGGCCCATTACTTCCAGAATCATTACCCGATGGTGGGATTCAGCGGTAGTATGCAGTCTGTCTAAAGCCTCCGATGCAGTGTTGACAGCGGTATTAAAGCCGAAAGTTACATCGGTAGCAGACAGATCATTATCTATCGTCTTGGGCACCCCTACTACTTTAACCCCTAATTTATCAAAGCGGTTGGCAATGGACAAACTGCCGTCTCCCCCTATCACTATGAGGCCATCTAGAGCAAGATGTTCCAGATTATGCAAAGCCCGATCAGATTCATCACTCTGAGATACTTGACCCTGCCGAAACGTATTGAAGGCAAATGGATTGTCCCGATTACTGCATCCCAGTATGGTACCCCCGGTATGACTTATACCAGACACTGTCTTTAAGTCCAGAGGCATATAAGAATTTTCTACTAGTCCGCGGAATCCATCCATAAAACCTACTACTTCTAATCCATATTCTATATTGGCACATTTAGTAACCGCCCTTATAACAGCGTTTAAACCCGGGCAATCCCCACCCCCGGTCAACACCCCGATATGACTTACTTTCCCCATCCAGAGAATCCCTCCTTATTTAAAAACATAAAATACCCATATTTATTAATATATTCCCCACTCGCTTTTCTAAACCTCTGCCAAGTCTATTATTTTGGGAGATACCTGCCAGATCAGACAATTAACTATAGCCTGATTCTATTAATTCTCCATCGATAATTATTATCCCTGTCACTTTTAGGGTTTTTCTGCCAATTTAAGCGAAACAACACTTGGCCTTGCTTCTCTAAACACTTCCAGCATAATGGTATCTCCCACTTTATGTTCTTTCAATATGGTCTGAAGTTGATCATAATCGTTTACTGGCTTTTCATTTATTTTAGTAATAACATCATATTTTTGCAGGCCAGCTTTTGCAGCAGGTGATCCCGGCTCCACTCCAACTACCACTATACCCTTATTCTCAACCTTTAAGTAGCCAGCAATTTCTTCCTCTACCGGCTGCAAATAGATTCCTATATATGGTCTTATTACCTTACCATTTTTGATCAGCTCGTCCAGCACATCTGAAGCGGTGTTAATAGAAATGGCAAAACCGATCCCCTGAGCCTCTGCATTTACAGCAGTATTGATACCAACCACTTGCCCGTTGGTATTGAGTAGGGGACCACCACTGTTGCCTGGGTTTATGGCTGCATCAGTCTGTATCAAATCTTTGTAAACCCGATTTTCGATCTGCATCGGCCTTCCCTTGGCACTAACTACCCCTGCCGTAACGGTATGGTCCAAACCATAAGGATTACCAATAGCAATTACCCACTCCCCTACCCTTAACTCATCAGAATCGCCTATTTGTAGGGGAATCAGATCATCTCCTGCTTCTACCTTCAGTATGGCCAGATCCATTTCATAGTCCTGTCCCACTACTTCTGCCTTAAACTTACGGCCATCATTCAGATTTACCGAAATATCGTCAGCCCCGTCTATCACATGCTGATTAGTAGCAATATGACCATCTTTGCTTAATACAAAACCGGTACCGATGCTGTTCTGAATATTAGGGCTGGTATCTCCAAAAAATTCCCTAAAGAAAGGTTGGTTATAAAAATAGCTGGAGCCACTTACTTTCCGGCTGGATTCAACATTTACCACTGATGGGCTTACCATCTCAACCATGCCGGCAATATCAGCAGGTCCAATAATAACCGAAGGTGAGCTGTTATTTGCTTTATCCTTGGGACTAGTCGAATCTTCTGTTATGGCATCCTGCTGTTCAAAATCTTTTACTGGGCTGTAAATAACTAACAGAACAAAACAACTTATCAGAGCAATTACAAGTAGTATTAATAATGCTTTTAGCCACCCCGGGATACTATTTTCCATGTTCACAACAATTCTTCTCCTTTCTTCATTAACAATTACTCATTTTGGGATTAATCCCTCATAGCCACAACCACTTATGACAATTCCTTCACCTTTCATCCCCACCAAAGTTATTTTCGCACTAATTATTGAGTAATCCAACCATCCTCAAAAGTATGTCTATGGTCTTGCTGGACTTTAAGTTAATTATATAATAACAGAAATTGTCTTGTCCCGCATAAAATGGGCCAGAAGGAAACCCAAAACACCTTAATAGGCAATACGAAATGATGTAACGAATCTATCTAAAATGCTGGAGGTGCCGGGAAAAGTCTATGGCTTGCGGGTAGATGTCTTAACCGGGAAACCAGCCAGATATGATGCATATTCCAGGGGCCTTTTAAATGAATTGCGCATAATAATTTTTGATGCTTCGGTTTCTGTTGTTTTCCTGGGTTTTGAATTTACTTCTATCAACCACGGCCAACCCTTTTGATCCATTCCGATATCCAGTCCCAATTCTCCGAATGCACCTGAGCTTTCCGCATCCAGAGTAACTGCCACTCTATGGCATAGTTCTTTTATCTTATCGTTCTTTTCTTCTATCAGGCTTTTCCTTTTGTAAAGGGATTGAAATAAACTCCTGCTGGTGACCACTCGTCCTCCCCGACTGAGATTGGATATACTGCTCCTTCCCGGAGCTATTCGAGCGAACTTCTTACCGATCTGCCATTCCCCACGCCCATTCTTTTGGTAAATAATACGAATATCAAATACTGATCCATGATAGCGGAGTAATTGCAGCCCCTGTTGAACTATATAAGGTTTACCTTTCCTGTATACACTGGTCTTTTTCAATAATTGAAGAGCACTATCACAACTGCCATTGATTCTACTGCGGGAGTAAACCGTAAACTTCAAACTATGGGCTGAAGTTTTTTTTACTTTTATAATACCCATGCCCAGGCTTCCATTACTGGGTTTAAGGTATAGTACATTATACTTCATCAGCATCTCTTCCAGACTCTCTTCGCTTAATATATGGGTTTCCGGCATATAGGGTCTCAGTAGTTCGTTTTTGCTAAGGGTTTGGTAAACCTGCCATTTATTGAGGTAAGATGGGTTGAAAACCCTAGTGAAAGGCAACTCCTGGAGCATCTGCAGAGTTGATTTCACATTATTTCTGATTTCACTCTTTCTACTGGCGATTCGATTATATACTACATCTGGAAGCGGATATAAAGATGATTCCCAAACTCCACGATCTGCACTCAAAAATCGGTAGTTATAACCTTTGACGCTTTTACTGCTCCAGTTTATCGATGATGGCAGAAAAACATAAACCATCCCCACTATGCTTCTTCCGATATGGCTCAAGTAGGTTAATTCTGCCTGCAGACTGGTTGGGTCTAATTCTTCCAAGTTGGATCGGTTAGGCAGAGCTGTGGCTAATATTCCGATCACCGGTCCCAAATGAATGGTGTTCTCTTCGGTATTATATCTAAA
>CAZXIR010000190.1:0-4413 GCA_964640845.1 uncultured Syntrophomonas sp. | reverse complement strand
TAGGTTCATAGAGTTGATGACTAGAAACCGGGTCCTCTATATACCCTCTAACCTGCTCTTTGTCCCGGACTCCCTCGTCCTTATTGCGAACCACGGCTCTGATACCTAAATGTTTACCTGCCAAATCCTCTGGACTTATCTTAATATAGGCACGGTGGGAGCCTCGGAGAATAATATCCCGCTGGGGATCATATTTTTCTTTAAACGCCATGGGCGGAGTTTCTATTAGTGTTTTTTCAGGGTGATCAACATCATATACTTGAATTTTTACACCTTTTATTTCTGTATATGGGTTTTTAAAGTACCCCTCAGAAACTTTAATTTCCGGAGAAAGGTACAGGGGTGCATTATGACCTTTAACTATACGTGAAGGGTTATCTATTACTTGGGTTAAATTCCATTTAAGCTCAAATGTTGGCAACTCTGTCATAGTGAGTTCGGTCCGGTCCTCTGATGTAGTGGATGACGGGTATCTGATTTCTGCTATACCCTCTTCATTGGTTGTTCCCCCGTTGCTTGAGACGTCATCGTATTTTGCCCCGCCCCAAAACTGCACCGTCCTGCCTTCTAATGGTTCTCCCGCTGTATTGACAACTTTAACTTCAATAATACCTTCAAAATCCTTTAAATCTGGATAAGTATAATATTGGGACAGATCATACAGATCATTTTGCCCTAATCCTATTACAAGCTTTCCATATAAAGCCGGTGCAACGACACCTATCTCACGGTCAATGAGAAAATCGCCGCTGCCTATTGTAAATGTGGCTATCCCGTCGGTATTGGTTGTTTCCCAGCGATCTGTGGGCCTAAAAATACAATAAGGCTTATTGTTATTAGAACTCTGCCTCCCCCAATAATAATAGAGGTTGGTAGGAACCCCTGCCACCGGTTCATTATTGTCTTCAGCAGATTTGCGTATTATATTTACTTGCACTGTGGAATTCCAGATATCCCCGTCAATGTATAAGTTTCTATCATAGTCATCATGTAAGCTGATTTGCCCCTCATTATTAATTTCAACAGCAAGCAAAGGTGAATCATATACCTGTACCTCGGTCCTTAATGTGCCAATCAACTCATTAGGAACCTTTTTGGAATAGAAATCCACCTCGAAAACAATAAAATAAAACCATGGGTCATATTCTTCGTAAATGATGCGCGGTTCATCTGCTTCTACCAGATCAAGCTTTTCAATATTGATATCTTCCAGGTCAACAGTTGCTCTCTCATATATATCACTATCTCTTATGGTAAACACTGCTTCTGGTCCATATAAACCATTAGCTATATAAAAAGGAATTTCACCTTCTTCAATAATTGGAGTAAAACCTACCTCGCAATAGGTATAATACTCCTCCTCATCACCTTCCTCGGGAACACGAACTTCGAAGTATCCTGTTATTTGCGCAAACTCATATGATGTTTTTATATCGGACACTCCATATATTGGCGGTTCTTCACTTATTGGTGGGTCCTCACCATCGTCCTCTGTTGCCATCATTTGCATCCTATTTACTCCTGCTGGGGTTGGAACGGGTATTTCCGGTTCATCTTCAATGTTTATCTCATCCAAAGAAATACCATCATTCATTTCATTATCAATATCAATAACCTGTTCTGCGTACACAGCCTCAGAAACCGGGATATTCTTTTCGTTATCTTCTGCTATAAAATCGCCATTTCCCGCCGCTGCGCTAAAAGGAAACATGGTCATAATAAAAACCAAACACAGCATTACACTCAAAAGCCTCTTTTTTGACACTTTTTTCCTCTCCTTAAATAAAATTTTTCATCCACTTCACTACCAACCACTGACCTTGGCTGTTACACCGGTTTCCCGCCATAGTCTTTCCTTTACTTCAAATACTTCCTGCTTATCCACCATACCATGGAGCAGGCGCACCCACATGGTCTTAGTGCCGTCACCGAAAGTCAACTGCATATGGGCCTTTTCAATGACAACCGAAGAAAGTCTTACCCCATTTATACCATCAATTCCCCATTTATAAATTTTGTTGCCCATAAGAATGCCGAAGACAGATACCACCGTTTGTTCGGCAACACTCCTTTTTTGGCTGTTTTCTGTAGAAACAACCGTAAAGGGCACCATTAAGATGGGATTATCCCAGATTAATTCAGCATCTTTTAACAGCTTTTTTTGTTTAATGAGGAGTATAAGTAATACTATATTTGCACATCCAAAAACACTGGCAGTTTCGATCACCAACCTTCCAAAAAACCACACTGTAGGAAACACACTGATTATTAATAGTGCACCATAAATTTTGTACCATTTGCGCATTGCCTCCACGGGCATCCCTCCCCTTTGTCTTTAAATTTAAGAGCTGGCAGAATATTTATCATCAACCCAAAGGATGAAAACGCAAAAAAAGGCCTCTCATTCTTTGGTATGAGAGGCCGAATTTACCAGTATCTATGTGATTACGACGATGCGATTTGATTTCTAAATAAAGTGCTAATAAGCTCGGCCCGGCTACCTACTTCATATTTGGAAAAAATATTTCTGACATGGGTTTTAACAGTATTTTCACTGATAGACAAAGCTCGTGCTATTTCACGATTGGATTCACCAGATAATATGTGTTGTAGTACTTCCTGTTCCCTTACTGTCAACTGTTCAAGAGTTTTCATGCCAAGAATGATATTGGTTTGTTGGTTTTCGCTCATACGATCATAGGCGACAAGATAGGTGTGGTTTTTAAGCAAGATAACCAGCTGCTGGTTAAGGGGTGGTAAGATGATCAAGGTAACACAAACAACCGTAAGGGCTATGACCGCAACATTTGCGCTAGGAAGCTGAATGGAGGTTATCGTCATGCCTAAAGCGCCACCAGCTAAGACGCCGAATACATTTGCGGATAGCCCAATACCAAAAATTTTTGCGGGATTTTCAGTATACTCTAGCATTTCACCGATAATACTCCACCAAAAAAGGTCGAAAATTCCGCACGCCCCAAGCATTAGGGTATCTACAACCAGATAATCTGACGCGTTGCGTCCCAGTAGCATAAAGCTAATAAACGCTCCCATAATCATGGCCATCCCAACGTATAAAATTTTGGCACGATTCACTCTCGTAGGCAGGTTCCGCATAATGAATAGTGCGATTATATAAGGAACAGCCCAGTACCAGCTTGTAAGCCCGGCAAGATGTTCAAAGGCCGGATTTATTACTTGATACATAAGGCCGGAATTGATAGTTATAACAAAAATAAACAGGCATAGTAGTATTAGCGGTTTATTAATATCTCTACGCCGATGATTTCCCGATTCTATCCGCCGATCCTTCCCCGCTTCGATGGGTAGTACCCAAACACACACCATACCTATAACGAGACATAAGATTGAAAGGGTAAGTCCAATAAACGGTGAAAAATTTACGGCTACTACATTGATGGCGATCATAATGATATTTGAGTAGATAAGAACATCCGCGCAGGATTTGATCCGTTGATTTTTAGGGGTAAAGGTCTTCAAAAAATATCCCCATGAAGCTACAGCACAGCCCCCTGCGTACCCACTTACAATCAATCCAACTGACCACAGAGGGGATGGAGAAAAATAAAATGGTACAGTCGCCGCCAAACATATAACCATGCTGCCAAGCATGGTGTATTTTGCAGTTCTTGGAAGCCCCACAAGAAAACCACAGGAAAATAATCCTGCAAAGTGAGCAATTATAGCAACTAATATATAGGTAGAGCCAACTACATTGTTATAGGCCAGCATGCTATAGAGCACTTGTCCTTCAAAAAGAAAAGACAGAAGATAAGCAAAAAGCAGGGAGAACCCAGCGATAGAGAAAAAACGATTATTCGTAGCTTTGAACTGAGCCATTCCAGCATCACCCCTACTAAGCGAAGACTCAACCATCATTTCCTGTAGTCATAAACCTTTCCTAATTCTATTTCTTCCTTAATGATTATAACCTTTTTTTCATTGACAATACTCTTGCATATTCTACAAAATTGCTCATGTTTATACAATCACAGAGTTAATATATGAATAGTCGGATTTCAGAATGCAATGCGTTCCCTTTTTCGGATAATCTTGCCAACAAAAATCGCACCTTCTAGTTTTTAGTATATACTTTCCATACGGACTTTGGCATGCACTTTTAATTGAAGCACAGCTCAACCCGCATTTCACGCATACCCCTCCTAATGGCAAAGGCTTACCATGACGCCTCTAGCCCAAAACATATCCCGGCTATCATTACCGTAAAATCACCTGTAATTTCCATCATGAATTAAAAGAAAGAACACTCATAACCGCTGAATTCCCTTTGGTTCCAAGCCTTTTGGGCAAAGTAAAACCACCCACTGATAAAATTTTTTTTATCAATAGATGGTAGATAATCTGGTGGAGGCGGGGGGAGTCGAACCCCCG
>CAZXIR010000189.1:0-4416 GCA_964640845.1 uncultured Syntrophomonas sp. | reverse complement strand
GAATTATCTGGACAATGCTACCAGCTATAGTACGATTTCGATTACTCTGAACCAAACTGAAGCTTCCAAGGTAGCAATGCCTGAAGGTATACTTGCTAAAGCTGTACAGGGGTTTGTTAATAATGCCAATGGGGTAGCAGATTTCCTGAGCGGTTTCTTTATTTTTCTTATAGCTTTTATACCTTGGGCTATTTTGCTGGCCTTAGTATTTGCGCTTTTGTATGTGTTAAAGAAAAAATATAATTGGAGTTTTAAAAAGCACCCTAACAATACAGCACCCACAGTACCAGAGGATATCCAAAATCGGGAGTAGCCTTATATCACCTCCTTGACAATGCTTAAGACGGCTCCAAGCGGTCTTAAGCATTCGTCCCCACCCTCAGCCAATTTTCACAGATGTTGTAGCCCCCAGCTTATGGTATTAAAAACGAAATTTATCTAAATAGTAAAATCTGCACTTAAGCTAACATTTACTCTATAATAAAGTTAATATTTGTATATTAGGAAAGCAGAAGAGGGGTGAAGAGATGAATATAAGCGGAAGAGCTGCCATAACTGGTATGGCAGAACTGAAACCGGAAATAGATACCGGAGGCAGGAGGAGTCTGGATCTGTTGAGTGAAGTTACAGGACGGGCGATAAAGGATGCGGGACTGAAAAAAAGTGATATTGACGGTCTGCTGGTTACTCCTCCAGCGGAAGACAGCTGTTTTATGTGGCCGGCTCAAGTGGCTGAATATCTAAAAATGAGTCCTAGCTATCTGAATATGGTTGAACTGGGTGGTGCTAGTGCCTGCGCAGCAGTGAGCAGGGCAGCTATGGCGGTGATGGCAGGTTTTTGCAGACACTGTCTCTGTTTAAGTGGAGGAATATGGGACAGTCAGGTGTTTAACAGCCGGGATGGAAAGATGGCAGTAATGTCCCAAGCGGAAATCGATTATGAACTGCCCTTTGGCCCTATGGGGTTTAATTCCGGATATGCCTTAATAGCCCATCGGCATATGTTCGAATATGGGACTACAGCGGAGCAAATGGCCAAAATTGCAGTAGATCAGCGACAAAATGCTCTGGCCAACCCAGATGCCCTATTTAATAAAAAAGCTATCAGCATTCAGGATGTTCTGAATTCTCCCCTAATAGTTGATCCCATTCATCTGCTGGAGATAGTAAGACCATGCAGTGGTGCCGCTGCAATAATAGTAAGCAGATCGGAACAGGCTGTCGATATGCCTAATAACCCGGTATACCTGTTGGGGATGGGTGAGGCCATTACTCATAATTCCATTATTTACTCGGACCATATTACTTCTAGCCCGGTAAAAGCTTCAGCCCTTCGGGCCTTTGCCATGGCCGGTCTAAAACCTGATGACATGGATCTGTTGTCTCTTTATGATTGTTATCCCATTACAGTTATAATAACCATTGAGGATGCCGGTTTCTGTGAAAAGGGAGCAGGAGGAAGTTTTGCTCAGAGTCATGATTTAACCTATCGGGGCGATTTACCACTAAATACTCACGGAGGCCAGCTATCCTTTGGCCAGCCTTCCTATGCAGGAGGAATGTCTCATATAACTGAAGCGGTTAGACAGTTAAGAGGTATAGCTGAAAAAAGACAGATAGAAAATAATCGCCTGGCTTTTGTGAATGGGAATGGAGGGGTAATGAGTACCCAGTCCAGCCTGATACTGGGGAGGGAAAAGAATTATGGAAAACAATAGCAATAAGCTGACGGAAAAAGGTCATACTGAATTAGAAATGCAATATTGTCCAGCCTGTGAAAAATATATCTTCTATCCGCGGGAGTTATGCCCCTACTGTCTGGAAGTCAGACCGGAATGGAGGGAATGCACTGGTCGAGGAATTATTTACAGCTATACCATAGTTAGAAAGAGTTTGTTGCAGGAATTTGAGGATCGTGTCCCGTACACCTATGCTATTGTCGAACTGCAGGAGGGAATACGTATCCCTACCAATATTATCGACTGCCCGGTGGACCAGGTTAGAATCGGCCTGCCGGTGGAACTGGCCAGAGTAGAGGAATCAAAAAACCCAATTCCCTTATTCCGACCAGCTACATCATGGTAGGTAATTACTCTTTTACAAACTTCTTAGCCTGTAACCTATAGTAATCAGTATCCAACATCTCAAACAGATATTGGGATTCCAATTCTAAACCTTGGCTGAGTTCGAGATTTAATCCCTTATTAACCGATTGCTTAATAACTTGCAGATTGCGTATGTTTTTGGAAGAAATGATTTGGGCTATTTGCTGTGCTTTGACCAAGGCTGAACCGGCTGGGGTTACATATTCAACTATGCCCAGGCTATGTGCCTCTATGGCATCGACTCTCCTTCCGGTGAAGAGCATTTCCTTAGCTTTGCCATATCCAATTAATCGAGAAAGCCTTTGAGTGCAGAAAACTATGCCCAGATTGACCGCTACAGCACCCACGAAGGCGGTTTCATCCATTATTCGGATATCACTACCCAAGGCTAGCTCAAATCCGCCTCCCAGAGCATAACCATTTATAGCGGCAATTACGGGACAGGGCAGTTCGGCAATTGTTTCCAACATATGGTATAATTCTTGAAAGTAAATCTTATTTTCGGTAACTGAGTTATGGGCTTGTTCATAAATACTGGCTCCAGTGCTGAAAGAATGATTTCCGCTGCCAGTGATAATTACCGTCGCCACCTGGTCAGAGATTTTTAGACAAGCCTGTTGGAGTTCCCTTATCATGGAAGATGATAAAATATTGGCTGGTGGAGAATTTAACGTTAGAGTAGCAACTTGGTGGTCGATGGTTATATCGAGCAACGGTTGATCTTTTGATTGAAACATATGAATACCCCCGATCATATTTAACCTGAAAGTGATTTTTCTATAATTCCAAGAAAATATAGCGAGCTATTTTCTAATTGAGGATTATGCATAATTAATATTATTAGCCAGGTATTTCAGTAATGTTATCCTGAGGCAACGCAGAAGGATATAAAAGATTCTTCGCTGCGCTTAAGAATGATAAGCCCGATTTTTGAATTATGCAAAATTCTAAGTTAAATGAAATTATATAAATTCACAAATTGTAATATTAAATAAGTCAAATGGAAATATTTAATATAATAATAATTATATTCCTTAAATGGATTAAAAGTTAGTAAAAATTTTATGGGGGACTAAATTATGGCAGGAGGAATTCAATGAAATTAGCTATTTTTGATTTTGATGGCACTCTTTTTATGAGAGATACCCTGCCCTTTTTAGGTGAAGAATGGGTTAGGCAAGGAAGGCCAAGAGTTAAATATCTAGTCACCTATATGTCTATCCTGCCAATTTTAATTCTTTATAAGCTGAGGATAGTATCGAGAGCCAAGATGAAATATCAGGCTATGGACAAATTTCAGAAGATGTTTGTTAAGCTAAGCAAAGAACAGATCACAGAATTTTTTCAGCAAGCATATCCAGCCCTGAGCAGGTACTATAATCCAGAAGTGATGGCAGAATTAAAGAAGGCTAAGTCAGAAGGTTTCCATTTGGTTTTATTATCTGGAGCATATGCCTTGCTCTTGGAGCTAGTAGCAGAAGATTTGGAGATAGACACTGTGATCGGGGCAGAGCTATTTTTCCATAACGACACTATCGATTATAGTAAAAAAATATCTTTTGTAGATGGTGAAAACAAGTTGACCTTGCTACGAGAATTTTTTGCTGGTCAGGAAGTAGATTGGAAATTGAGCAGGTCCTTTGGTGATAGCTATGACGATCTTTTGGTCATGGAAATAGCCGGCGAAGCAGTGGCAGTAAACCCGGAAGATAGGCTTCTGGATTATGCTCTTGATAATGATTGGCGAGTTATTAATTTTGACTGTTAATTGAGTTTAAGTAATACATCCTGGACTATCTCCTTCCCTGAGATTAGGTTACAAGGGGAGAATGTAAATTCCAATTAACGCTATGTTATAATTGATAGGGAGTAGAGAATAGGAGAATACTATGGAACTTGACCAATGTGTAAATTTCGTTCTAACTAAAGCACAAAATTCTGTACAACAACTGTTTAAGGCTGAATTAGCACCTTATGGAGTGACACCCGGCCAGTATGGGGTATTAAAGTGTCTATGGGACCAAAATGGGCTTACTGCCAAACAATTGGCCGAGAGACTATATCTGGATAGCTCCACCATCACTGGCATACTGGATCGCATGGAAAACAAAGGTCTAATCAACCGCTACCATGACGCCCGGGACCGACGCGCACTATGTGTAATGATTACCACTGCCGGACAGGAATTACAAGAACCGGTAACTCGGGCCATAATAAATGCCAACAAAAAAGTACTGCAGAATTTTGATAAAGAAGAATCGGAAATACTTAGGAAAATGCTATTGGAACTGAATTCCAATTCTTGATCAAA
>CAZXIR010000188.1:0-4455 GCA_964640845.1 uncultured Syntrophomonas sp. | reverse complement strand
TGGTAACAGATCCCGAACAAATAGTGCCCGCTATCAAGAGAGGCTTCGAATCTGGAAAACCAGCCATCATTAATGTAGAAGTAGACCGGCATAATATGAGCCCGGTTACCAAATCTTTTGGGGGTCCCAAAAAATAATTAGACCACAACCTTATTAAGGAAGCTCCCTTAGGGGGGCTTCCTAAATATCTTTTGAGCCCAGCAAAATATAACTTTGGTCCCCAAAGGGGATTACCTTAATCATTTTGCCCTAAAATCCTGCGATCCATCCGAACTTTATTATCTGTGTAGAATATTGATTGCGTCCCGGCACCCTGTAAATGTGGGAACCGATTCCCTAACCCTAATGATTAATTATCTAACTGGAAATGCTCATTTAGTGGTTCTAATACTATGATACAAAGGGGAATAGTAATGAGATATGCAAGAAATATGAACGCCTTGACCCCTGAGGAAAATGAGAGCCTTAAGCAACACCGGGTTTGTATAGCAGGTTGCGGTGCCCTGGGGCAATATGCCTTTGAAATGCTGGGCCGACTGGGGGTTGCCCATTTAACCATAATAGACTTCGATGTTTTTGCTCCCAGCAACCTGAACCGACAACTCTATTCCACTATGGAAAACCTGGGCTGCAGCAAAGTAGAGGAAGCCAAAAAAAGAATGGCTCAGGTTAATCCTCAGATACAGGTAAATGCTATTCAGTCCAAGTTAAGTCCTGACAATGCCTTGACCCTGCTGTCAGGACACCATGCCATTGTGGATGCCCTGGATAATCCAGCCGACAAAATGCTGCTCCAGGAAAGCGCAGATAAATTGCAGATACCCATGGTTCATGGAGCTATCAGCGGATGGTTGGGACAGGTAGCTACCATTTTGCCAGGCGACGATTGCCTAAAGGCCATATATCCGCCTGGGGTGGAACCCCAAGAAAAAGCCGGCAACCCCAGCTTCACTCCCGCCCTGGTAGCCGCTATACAGGTCAGCGAAGTAGTAAAACTGCTTATTGGCCGGGGAGAACTGGTCAGGCACCAACTACTCTACCTGGACTTGCTAGGTCAGAACATGGCCAGTTGGAAGCTTAGATAGTTGCCCCAAATTTTAATCAAATATAGAATTGGCCCCGAGAATAAAACTCTATAAACAGGAATTTTTCATTACCTTTATTTGGTTGTTGGTGTTAAATACCATTTTTTCAGGGGGGAATTAGATAGCCCTTTTATACATTGAAATCGGCATCTATACCAAATTTCTTAAGTTTTCGGTATAAGGTATTGCGGGCCACACCTAGAGCTTTGGCGGTCTGGGATATGTTGCCTCCATACTGGCGCAGAGAATTAGTTATGACTGTCTTTTCGTGTTCCTGCAGTTTACCTGTGTTATTCAACACCAAGGTTTCCGATCGAAAGAGATATTCCGGGAGATCTTCCAGGGATATACTATTTCCTTCAGTAAAGATTACCGCATGCTCCATGGCATTGCTTAGTTCCCGGGCATTACCCGGCCAATCATATTTGGTCAGTACTTTCATTACCTTATCATGGATACTGATCGGCAGACGCTTATGCTGCAAGCAAATTTCACCCACCAGGTAATTGGCCATCAGCTCAATATCTTCTTTTCTCTCCCTTAAGGGTGGAAGCTCTATATTAATTACCTGCAAACGATAATACAGGTCTTTTCTGAAACTACCTTTAATCATCTCTTCTTTCAGGTTACGGTTAGTAGCGGCAATAATTCTTACATCAACCTTTTTGGCTTGACTACCTCCTACCCGGGTCAAAATCTTATCCTGTAAGAATCTTAGCAGACTAACCTGCATATCGAATGGCATTTCCCCTATCTCATCCAAAAAAACAGTTCCCTTATGAGCCATTTCCAACTTACCCAAGCTGCCACCTTTTTTGGCCCCAGTAAATGATCCCTCTTCGTAACCATAGAGTTCGCTGAGAAGAAGTTCCCGAGGAATGGCACCACAGTTAATAGCCACAAATGCCCCTTTGCGCCCGCTAGCCCGATGTATGGCTTGAGCCAGCAGTTCCTTCCCGGTTCCGCTTTCTCCTTGTATCAAGATATTAGAATTTGTAGGAGCAACCCTGCAGGCTAGATGCTTAATATGGACCCATTTGCTACTATTGCCAATAAGACGGTCAAAACTGGACGGTTCTATAGCCCTTACCGGGTACAGGGAAGGTCGGCCCCGCTCTACCTCTGGCCCATTACCAAAGATAAGTACCATTTGCTGTTTACTCGGGCTAATATTTATAGTATGTTTACCTGATAAACTGCATTGTATAGTCTTATTGCCCCAAGAAAAAGACAATTTGCATGATGCTAGTTCTGTTTCTGGAGCCAGCAGGGAACCAATCTCCGAATCAGCCTCGCTAATCAAATCATCCAGGTAATTCCCGATAAGCCGTTGTCTGTCCCTAGCACCCAGCATTTGCACAAATTTTAGATTGGCGTTGATTATCTTTCCATCACTATCTAATAATAGCAAACCATTAGGAAATATATCTATAATAGGTGAACAACTCTGCAGTTCCAGTGCTTCTGCCCGGTAACTCAGCTGGTTCTCGATCAGTTTTACTCCCAATCCCAGTATTTTCATAACATTAGGCGGTAAATCACCGAAGGGATTGCTGATGTCAATTACCCCCAGAATAGAACCATCACCATCATATATTGGGGCAGCGGCACAACTGAAGGTATGATAGCGGCAAGAATAGTGTTCATATCCTTTTAATTCAATAGCATTCCCCTCCAGCAGGGCTAACCCGATAGCATTGGTTCCCAGGGTCTCTTCATTTAAACGCAGACCCATGGGCTGAGGGTATTCCACATTACTAACGGTATCCAAAACATAACCTTCCGAATCACAAAGTAATACAAAATTATTTTCTCCCAAACTACAAATGTCCTGCATAATAGGGTTAGCTACTTCAATTAAACCGCTGTATTTTTGGCGTCGGGCCTTGAGGCTGCTGTCCGACAATATATCCTGCTTGATCTGCCATGGATCTATTCCCCGGCTTCGCTGCCAGGAACGAGCAACTTCCGGTCGCAGTCCTTTTCCGGGCACAACCCCCTCTTCAACAAACAAATGCCATATCTTATCTGAACTCTGGTTTGACGTAGATAGCGCAACTCTTTCCATAATACATGCCCCCGATCAATAGAAACACCTCTGTTAGATGGCAAGTTTGAGCTGACTTGGTAACTGTCAGGTAGTTGTCAACATTAAAGAAAGTGGTCAAAACCCTGGGGAGAAATAGCTTTTATCTCATCCTCCCATCTCATATACAACCCTGCTTGATCAATAATCCTTCCAATAACATAAATTTCATAATCATTCTGCTTCATAAGCTCCTGAACCCGGCTAAGACATTCCGGGCGGACACAGGCCAGCAACTCGAAGTCTTCACCGCCGTTTAAAACCCAATCAAGTACTTCACAGCCAAGTTCAGCCGCTATGATCTCGGCCGATTTGGCAATGGGTAAATCTTTCAACTCCAGTAGAGCACCTTTATTAGAAGCTTTACATAATTTGCCCAGATTGTGAGTCAAAGAATCACTTATGTCAGTCATGGCCGTGACAGCAGCAGATCGGGCCAAGGTAGTACCCTTTCCCCAAGGCGGTTCAGGCTGCAGTTGCTTTTCCATAACCTCCCGGACAGCTTCACACTGCTCCAGATGTATATCATTCAATAGCAGATGCAAACCCGCCGCAGCTGAGCCCAAAGGACCGGTAACTACTAATAAATCACCCTCCTGGGCTGCATTGATAGGCGTTAAATCAACTTCTGCTGCTTCTCCAATAATAGTAAGGGAAATAGTGAGAGGCCCTTGGCAATCGGATATATCCCCTCCAATTACGGAAATTCCGCATTTAGCATTGGCAGCATATATCCCATCATAGAGCTCCTTAATGAATTGCGTCGGGGTATCAGGAGACATAGAAAGTCCCACCAGAAGAAAGCGACTAGTTCCACCCATGGCTTCAATATCGGCTACGCTCTTGCTTACTCCCTTGTAGCCAATTTGAAAGGCTGTTGTTCGGTTAAGAAGAAAATGACTGTTTTCCACCAGCATATGGCAGGCATAAAGGGTTAAAAAACCTGATTGATGCCTAACCACTGCAGCATCATCACCAATTCCAATAAATATTTGGGAATCTTTAGCCTGGCTGCGATTTTTTATGGAACTGATAATACCTTCTTCTCCAATTTCTTTTATCTGCATAATATCCTCCCCTTACCAAAGCCACATAGGCCGGCCTTGTGATGCCGGCCTATGAGACCAATTGCTTATATGTCTGAAATAACTTACTACTTCATTGGGCCGGGGATTTATATATTTATCTTCATTATATCGCAGCTAATCTACAATGGCATTTTTATTGCCATTAATATTTTTTATGTGCTTAAAAAACAATTTATCCACCTGCCAGAGGAATAAC
>CAZXIR010000187.1:256-4491 GCA_964640845.1 uncultured Syntrophomonas sp. | reverse complement strand
TGGGGCCGGGTTAACATTGCGGAGACCGGCGGGTGGTCATTTTCTTTATAATAATACCCGAATTTTTTGTAGTATTCAAAAATCCGAATGAATAATGCTAGAGAACAAAATATGACATCATCTATAAGCAATATATTTTGCATAACCTAGGTGCTTGAGGCAATTATACAAAAGTTGCTTTAGCCTAACCGTGAAAACGATTTACCCCTTATCGGGTAGAGAGTGCTAAGCTTATATAACAGATAGACCGACTCTAACAGGACTCCTACTCCTGAAAGATCTGTCTAAAGTCAGTCCGGGGTGATATCCCGCTGGGGGGGTCAGGCAAATATCCTGGATACTATCTTTGCCAGGCTTTTATAGAGTGATCTTTCAAGACCGTCACTGCTTTCCTGGCGGCGGCTTCAGATGGTACTCCCAGGCGGATAGTACCTCCGTCCCCTTCTCGCACCCGCAGGATCTCTATATCTACTATATTAATGTCTTCCTGGCCCAGGATAAATCCCAGTTGACCAATAATGCCGGGTTTGTCCGGTACAATACAGACTATATCATAAAAACTAGGGATTAGTCCTCGATGTACCCGGGGGATTTGATCCCTGATCTGCTTGGCGGTCTTTAGTTCTTCATTAATATAGTCAGCATCACTGTTGGCCAGAGCGCCTTTCAAACTGTTAAGGTTAAGAATTAAAGCATCCAGCTGCTGGAGTATATGATTACGGTTAAAAAACAAAATATCGTTCCAGATCTCCGGACTGGACGAGGCGATGCGAGTAGTATCTCTGAAACCACCCGCAGCCATCATCAGATGGTCCTCAGACCCTCTGGTCAGGTTGACCAGGGCCACCGCAGTCAGATGGGGTATATGACTGACCGTGGCAACCAGTTCATCATGCACTGCAGCCTCCATGATTTTTATCCGGGCCCCAGTTATCCTTAATAAATCTATCAGGGAAGCAAGCACCGATTCTGGCAGACCGGGGTCTGGGGTTAGGCAGTACACGGCATTCTCGAACAGATAGCGGTCTGCTCCATTTATACCCTTTATCTCCGAGCCGGCCATGGGATGCCCGCCTATGCCAAATACCTGTTCAGGCAAATCCTGAAACAGTTTCATAACTTGTTCCTTGGTGCTGCCAACATCGCTTACTATGGTTCCCGGCTGCATGTCTGCCTTTATCCTGCCCAATAAAGGCCCATAAGATCCCAGAGGAGTACATAAAAAGATGATATCTGCTTCCGGTACTCCGCTTTCCAAAGTAACTGAACTATCGATAATACCAATATCGGCAGCTTTTTGCAGGGCCACCGGATCATTGTCGAATCCCATTATAGTCTTAACCCGGGGCGACTCTTTGAGTGCGAGACCAAGAGAGCAGCCGATCAAGCCCAATCCAATGATTAAAACCTTTAGTTCCTGCTGCATGGCTATTCTCCATCCCTCGACATATTCAAAATTCCCTGTATATTGCGTACTTTGGTAACCAACTGACAGAAATTATCTGGTGTTAATGATTGGGGACCATCTGACAAAGCCTCCGAGGGGTTTTGGTGTACTTCTATCATCAGTCCATCACATCCAGCCCCTATAGCTGCCAGGGCCATAGGTTCAACCAGTTTCCATTTTCCCGTACCATGGCTGGGGTCAACTATAATAGGCAGGTGAGTAAGCTGTTTTATTAAAGGCACCGCACTTAAATCCAGGGTATTGCGGGTGTATTTTTCAAAGGTCCTTATACCTCTTTCACATAGAATAACCTGACTGTTGCCACTGGAAATAATGTATTCGGCAGCCATAATCCACTCTTCGATAGTTGCCGAAGGACCTCTTTTTAGCATTATTGGCTTATCAATTCGGCCCAGTTCCCGCAGCAGGAAGTAGTTTTGCATGTTGCGGGCTCCTACCTGTAATACATCGGCATATTCAGCCACTAAATCAACCATGCGGGGATCCATTACTTCGGTGATCACCGGCAGTCCTGTCAATTCACGGGCTTCAGCCAGTATTTCCAGACCTACTTGCTCCAAGCCCTGAAAAGAGTAGGGGGAAGTACGGGGTTTAAAGGCCCCTCCCCGGAGCATAGTGGCCCCACTTTCTTTAACCATGGCTGCTATTTCCAGGTATTTTTCCCGGCTTTCCACGGCACAGGGTCCGGCTATGATCTGAATAGAACCGTCTCCTATGGCAACACTGCCAGCTTTAACCACCGTGGGCTCCCTTTGGAATTCCCGGGAGGCTAATTTAAAAGGCTGCATAATTGGCACAATATTTTCTACCCCGGGGAGCACCAGGAATGAATCCATATTTTCCTGAATTCCTTCTCCTATGGCTCCGATAATGGTTCGTTGAACCCCCTGGGATAAATGCACCTGAAACCCCAGACCTTTAAGCCTTTCACTTACCTGTTCAATGTCCGCCTCAATGGCAAACTTCTCCATTACAATAATCATTTCATCGTTCCTCCTTTTTTTCAGGAGGGTGAGAAAACTAAAAAAGCCATCAGCAAGGAATCTCACTAATGGCATACTGTGCCCTAAGATTGGTATTCCCACCATCCTACCATACTACCATTTTTAACTTATTGAACCTACCTTACTACAATATCTAGATTATCCTATAAATAAATATTTTTCAAGGGGATAAATACAACATTCTGTACTCCTACAGTCACAACACCATAGTTACTTTTTCCACCTTCTGCTTAAGCGAGCTAGAATAGTCGCCAAGCGGGACCCCGGTTTTTCAGATATGCGCTGTATAACAGAATCCTTGAATCCTTCAGGAGCTGGAGTAATCACCTGGCCCGCTGAACTGAGCAACTGGGAAATTTGAGCTATTTCTCCATACAGCTGACGGCAGTTTGCACACTCCTCCAGATGAAATAGTAGTTCTTCGGTCATAACATCTGAAAGCTCCCCATCCATATATGGAGATATGAATTGTTTGGCCTCCTTGCAATTCATAGGTGATCACACCTTTGCCATTTAATCATCTATTCACAGCCCTTGCGCTAGTTCTTTTTGCAGGGCCTTCCTGCCCCGACTAATACGGGATTTCACCGTGCCTAAAGACCAACCCGTTATAATACTTATTTCCTGGTAGCTGTATCCTTCCAACTCCCGCAAAACCAGAGCAATCCGGTAATCATAATGAAGTTTGCTCAATGCCCAGTTCAGCCCAGCGTTTAATTCTTTACGGTCCATTTCACCCCAGAAGTGTTCCTGACTGGCAGCCAGTTCCTTAAGTAACAGCCCTTCCCGGTTGGATGTGAATGCATCCCGAGATAAGGCCAGGGCTTTTTTATTCCGGCGCACATTATTGATCCATATATTGACCGCTATGCGATGCAACCAGGTGCCAAAATTAACGTTAAAACGAAATGACTTAATTTTATTGAAAGCCTGTACAAATACATCCCGGGCCAAGTCCTGAGCCTCATGTTGATTGCCGGTCAGGTGACAGCAATGGGTAAAAACCCGATCCTGGTACAAAGAAACCAATTCTTCAAAAGCCAGCAGATCATGGTGCTGGGCCTGTTTAATCAAATCTTCCACTGGTGGTATCAAAATCTAACCACTCCTGGTCCAATCGGAAATAACAACCGATTAGTAATCAGACAAAATAGTGTGTCAAGAATTTTTCGCTCAATGTCTTATGTTTAAATAATCTAATCCTTTATAATAGCTAGTAGTAATTATAACATTTTATGCTGTATTTAGTATTACGAGGAAATATTTAGCTGCCTCATAGTACATTGAAGTAGAAGAATTTACGTCAAAATAGGCATCGGACAGAAATTACACATTCCAAAACCACTAAAAAACATCAACAGGAGAAAAAAATAGAAATCTTCTATAAACCTGGAACAAAAAAACTATAGTATACGTCTTAATTATTATAGTTAACAAATTTCCAATTTATAAAACCTATCAACGAAAGGGGGAGGTAAAGAAATCAAAAGCTTAGAACACCTGTCTAAAAGGTCCCACCAAGAAACAATTAGTACCACGGGACGAACACCTATGAACATTGACATCTTCAATGTGATCACCTAAGAAATTATTATTTTTTAAAAATACAAGGAGGAAAATGAATGCTAAAGAAACATAATAAACTTATCGTATTCCTGGTTTTAGCAGCTTTTATGTTTACTATAGTAGGTAGCGCAGGCGCAGCATCATTCAGTGATGTTACCGGCGCTAGCGTGGAATCTGCTGCCATCTATAAGCTGACT
>CAZXIR010000187.1:0-246 GCA_964640845.1 uncultured Syntrophomonas sp. | reverse complement strand
AATTATTGACGGGTATCCCGATGGGACCTTTGGCCCTGAAAAAACTATAACCCGCGCCGAATTTGCGAAGATTGCTGTTTATACAGCAGGACTATCGGCAGTTGCCAATGGAATGCAGGGAACCCCCTCTTCCTTTAAAGATGTAAGTGCAGACTTCTGGGGCAATGGCTGGATTAACGTAGCCGCTGCTCAGGGTTTTGTAAAAGGTTATCCGGATGGAACCTTTAAACCTCAGGCCCAGATTAC
>CAZXIR010000186.1:0-4496 GCA_964640845.1 uncultured Syntrophomonas sp. | reverse complement strand
TAACATTCTAAGTTACTTGAGAGGATTGTCGAAAGGATGGGTATTGTGCCTGAATACTACGTTTAGAAGACCCCGGTGCCAGGAACCAACTTATGCCACACACATAAAAATGGTTGCACTAAGCAGGAAAAAGCACGAAATGGTAGAAAGATTGAAAATAGTGAATTTAATGGAAAAAAGAAGACTGCGTTGTATAAAAGATTACTGTTGGGGGAGGATGGGACGGTGAATCCAAAATCGGTAAAGGTGATTATTCTATGGTGTCTGATTTCAGCACTTTGTATTATCACTCCGGTTTTTGCTCAAGGTGCGGTTAATAATAGGTTAATGACTACTTTAAACAAAATAATAGCTTGCTAAATAGAATATATGAAAAGGCATTATCAGTAGTGAATACATCGGAGATGTAGGTCCCCGAAGAACAAAACTAATGTAAAATAAACTAATGCATTTTTTTGGAGGAGGCACACCCACCAAATGGAAAAATCAACCTTCACCGGACAAATCACATCAATCCAGCCACGAATAAGACTAACCCGTTCATTTGATGAAGCTTCTCATACTTATTTGGGTTATGTTATTAAGTTAACCGGAACCATTGATGGCGAAGAAAAATATTTCTCCATCGGTATCGGCAAAGCAGCCCATGCCAAACATCAATTTAAAGTCAACGATGTTATTTCCGGTGAATGTCTGCCTGTGCAGGATCCACAATTAGAACCGGTGGATTACTATAAAGTTTCTAAGCTTAAAATCATTTCACAAGGGGAACCAGGCAGTACATCGGCTCCCTGGGAATTGGTGCCGCCAGAGCTGGAGGTTTATCGGGAAAGGAGACACCGGAGGCTGGCGGCCAGGACTTATGAAGTTAAATGCAGTAGCTGCATGTGGGGGGCTAGGATGCCGGTGGAAATAATAGTTGATAATTGGAACCCAAGAGGCCGGAGGAAATATCGGTTTGAAACCTTCTGTTATGGTCCTTTGAGTTGCAAGTTGTATAAGGCCGGGCCTAATAGGAAAGTTGAGGGCCGGAACGGAATGGTATATGTGGAGGAAGATTGGGTTGATGAGGAGATGACGGGACATAGAGATCCAGATGAGTAGTTGACAGCCTGAAGATGTAGGCGGGATTAACGGTTTCTATCAGTGTATGGAAGTATATCGAGATGAAAAGCATTCTGAGAATGAGGACCTGAAGAACTTGTTGACGTACTGGAATCCAATTAAGGGGGGAAAAAGTTGGTCGCAATATCCTTGCCCATGTGGCAGCGGCAAGTAATTAAAAAAGCTGCGGTGCATAAAATAGGGAGATGACAATATGCCAATAAAGTTATCGGAACTGATTGATAAAATGGAAATGCAAATGGATGAATACAAAACGTACTTGAATAAAGAAACCTATGTAATTGTTACTGTCAGTGCTGAGGATTTATCTATAGCTGAAGAATCAGATGAAGAAGATGACTTTTCTCAATATCCTGATTGGCAGAAACAGAGCATAAGGGAGTCTTTAGATATCGTTTTTAATTGGGATAAATATGTTGAACTTCCCGATAAATTTGAAATTAACGAATATAAAATCATGGATAATTTCTGTTCTTCTCAAGATAATGAACAAATTATTAACGGTCTTTATTCTGCAATTAGCGGCAAAGGTGCATTCAGGCGTTTTAAGGATAAAGTTAATAGATTGGGCTTGAGAAAGCATTGGGAAAGCTTTCGGGAAGAAGCATTTAAAGAAATTGCGGTCGAGTGGTGTAAGCAGAATGATGTACCATATATATGACACCCCCGGTGCCTGCCAGTGCGGCCGAGCAAGGTTGCATCATATAACGGGTGGGAATCCCGTCCGGTAACAGGCTCCGGTGATATCAGGATAAGTCTGTATTTGCAAAGCCAATGTCAGAACTCAGTAATATAATTAAAACAAAAATACGTCAAATATCCCCTTCGGCTTCCTTTTATTCAACATCATCATAATCCGTCCAGTAAGTTTGCTTTGGCTGCATTGGCTGTAACGCTTTATAAACCAAATCGTTCGCATCTGCTAATGCAAATTTTGTATTATAGTTTTTGATACAGTTAAAATCCAATGTTTGCGGCTTTATATATCCATCCTCGTCAACTTGGAATCGGATAATTCTATATAACAAAGGTAAATCATCTTTGATTATGACATTTTGATATTTATCTCCATCAAATGGGTAGACCAGGGATTGCATAATTGTACTATATGTAGATTTTACATAAGTATATTCCTTCAGTAGAGACGTTTTTTTAAAAGTGAATGATTGATTATCAACCTTAATTTCAAACATATCGTTGTCTGCAATCAATATGGCGTCTTTTAAGTGCCCCGATTGGATCAATTTCTTACTGTAATTAACAATATCAAACATGGTGTTTGTTCTTTCACACAGGGCCTTTGGAATAAGCGGGTGGTATTCTTCGTGAACAGGTTTAAGGCATTGTTTTATCAGGATTTCAATGGGGCTTGGATTTCGTTTGCTTACTCTAGATAAAGCTAAATCTATATCTGAGTCGGGCCGTTCTTTCCCACGGCTTACGGAACCAAAAACATAAACCTTACCAATGAACCATTTGGCACACAACATTTGAGCTGCCTGGCAAGCTGCTTTATAATGAGAGGATGTATAATTTGGTGTTCCCTGGTCGAACAATTCTAAACCCATACCGTGAGCAATAGATTTAGCCTGTTTTATTCGTTTCCTGAGTTTTTGATGTGCTTCCTTTATTGATTTGTCAAAATCTTTAAGAGCTTGATCTTTTTTATGATAGTTTAACCAGTTAATAAACGCCGAAGAATTCTGTTTTAGATAGTCGGATCGCTCCTGTAATGTGTCGTATAGGTTCATTAATTCTGGAAATACCTTAATAAAAAATCGAAGCTCTATCTTTCGTCCATGCAGTGCATGCTCCAATTCCTCAACGTTAAAAGACTGATCAAGGTTAAATAAATACTTAATAACTTCCGGTTCAGTTTTAAATAATAAGTCTCGAATAAAATCTGTTTCCTTTGAAGACATCCTTTTTCCTCCATTTTAGGGTATTAACCTTCATTAGCATACTTGATTCGGATGGTGATTCCTTGACTTATTTAATATCAATATCCCCCGTTAATCTAGTTATTATGGCTTCCTGCTGAAAACGGGCTTAAAATCCCCCGAATTATAAACAGGTCATACCATTATTCTTTTGTGTCATCACAAAAATTTATACTTATTTACTACTGTCCTTAAGCTGGATAATTCATTTTTATCTTTTGCCGCACTGTTTATCATAACGCACGTTGAGACGGTGGTGGTGATAGAGCGGGGATCATATACCCCGGTGCCTGCCACCAACTTATTTATTGAATATTCTCACAATATAGGACTGGATGTAGGAATTATTAGAAGCAAAAGGTGCTGGTGCTTAGGGGTTTATGCCAGGGATTTTTGTTAAGGTTACAGGGGGTACATAACTCGTATTATTGGAATAATTGGAATAAGTCAATAAAGTCAATAGACTGTTTGCTTTTGTCGATATTAGGAAAATATGCTATAAAATATGCTATTATAGTAAAGGAGTTGCCGTTTGGCGGTTAGTCACTTTCCCGTGAGGGGAGGTGATGCCTATGATTACATGGACAGAACTTTATAGTTTTTGTTTGGTAATCCTAGGGGTTATTTCCCTGTGTTTGATACACAGAAAATAACACGACCGCCTGTTTAAGGCGGTCTAACACATTTTAGGACTAGCCGCCTGACCAAAAGCGGCAACTCCTTTTATTAGTTATATGGTAACATGCATAAAAGTATTCGTCAACGAGGGGGAAGCGTGTCAATTTACTTGGGGATTTTAAGAGGTAGGGTAAGCGGTTGCCTGACCGAAAATGTTGGGTATAATGGGCATAAAAAATGGATGTTGGATTTAGAGCCTATTTACAAGGGGGATCCTAAAATGGAAATATGCGAAATCTGCCAAAAGAATCAAGTCAATATTCATCTAACCAAGGATGATGGTACCACCCAGGAGATTTGCCGGGATTGTTTTAATGAGTTTGCAAGTAAGAAAATGGGCATTGATCTTGCCCCATTTGAGAGCGGAATTTATGAGTATCCCGGCAAGAACGGTAAAATACACAGATTTATGATCAACAAAATGGTGCTACCGGTGGGGATAGGATACGAAGCGCAGGAGATTACAAAAAATAATTCCCCCGGTTATAAGGTTGCGATATTAGATGATATAGACTGTGACCAGGATTACCTTTTTTATAAATTGGAGGCCAAGATCAAATATACCCTGTCTAAAAAATATTTGAAGACCGGCACCTACCCGAACGGGATAAAATACACGGGGTTGAAAGATGATGAAGTTGTGGGTAGATTTGAATATAGTGAAGTGAATGACGAAATACATAATGTTGTTATCGATGGCAAGGTGTTTTCCTGGAAACAGCTGGGCAGAATATTGAGCGCATACGAAGGATT
>CAZXIR010000185.1:0-4568 GCA_964640845.1 uncultured Syntrophomonas sp. | reverse complement strand
CAGCTATTAATGAGAATTGGCTTAAGGTGGGGCTGAATGCTTAAGAACGCTTGGGGCCGGTCTTAACTTTTAAGTATAAGTTAGTTTAAGCAATGCTTTGGATTGATTAATCATAAAGAGTTATGTCACCGCTACAGGAATCGCCTTACCCCCTGCGCTAACCTTAAGTATTCATCCCCACTCAAGTTATTCTAAGTAAATTCTATCACACTCAGTATATAGAATAATATGATTTTGCGGCTGCACGGTGGGCAATTTTTTCCTGGTTGCCAATTCATGATTTAGCTAGGAGGAGACAAATTCTGAATATACTAAATGGGCTAGTTGGCATCATTCTGGACTGGGAACATGTTTGGTCGGGGAATGAACCGGGCGACAATCAAGCTGATGATCCCTAAGATACCAGCGGCAATAAATACCGATTGGTAGCCCCAGGCAGCCCATAACAATCCTCCGGCTAGGGGGACGGTCATGGATACCGCGTGATCTAAAGTTATACCCATGGAGATGCTGGGTGCTAACTCATCATCTGATTCAACAATGCGATTCAAATAGGTAACCCGGGCCATGGTGACTGCGAACAGCAGTTGATCAGCCACAAAGCAAATCATGATTACTATCATAGCAGTATGATCTGAAAATAGCTGTGCGGCAAAGGCATAGAGCATGCATAGTGATGTTACTAGTACTGCATCGATGGATAATACGGTTCGTTCTCCCCAGGTGTCGATAGCCCGGCCTAACAAAGGGCGGAAGAAAAGACCAATCAGGGTAGCAATTATCCCCAAGAGGGCGAAAGTTTCTACTCCACAGTGAAATAGTTTGATCAATACCCAGGGAGCGAAAGTTAAAAATATCTGCTTGCGGGCTCCAAAAATCATGTTAATGATATAAAAAAGGGTATACTTGCGTTTCAAGAGCAGTTGACGGGGGGGTCTTTTAACTGGTTCAGGTTTTATATAGTATAAAAAAACGGCTGCGGTCATGGCACAAAGGCCGGATATGCCAAAGATGACCGGAAATGAAAAGCTGAAAAAGGAGACCCCGAAGTACACCAGGACCATTCCTATCAGAAGTCCGAGGGCTTCCAGGGCTCCCAGGTTTCCCATAAGTTTGCCTTCGTGTCCCTTGTCGGCCAAGCGCAGTGCGATAGAGGATTTTACTACCATAAACACATGGGCTCCCGTACTCCATAGCAGCATCCAGATTACTACCATGGTCATATTAGAGGCCAACCAACCCTGTCCCCATAAAGATAAAGCTAACAGCAGCGCCGCCAAGGCTGCAATTCTGGTGTCAGCCAGGAACATAAACAAGGAAAAGATAAAAGCACATAAAAACCCTGGCAACTCGCGGGGGAATTCCAGAGCGCCTCGGGCTACTTCATCTATATGGTGTACCTGAGCCAGGTAATTATTGAAGGAGGGGTCGTATAACCCGGCATAAAGGCCGAACAAGCAACTGGCTCCAGCGAAGAGGAACAAAGGGGTTAGAGCAGTTTTATACCAATGAGACATCAATTTGTACTCCTTAAGAAATATAGTAATAACCCTTCTACGGTCTTAGGCTGCAAGCATTAATGAAAATTCGCTGCGGATGGGGCTGAATGCTTAAGAACGCTTGGGGCCGGTCTTCACTTTTAAGTATAACTTAGTTGAGCAATGCTTTGGATTAATTGATTATAAGAGTTATGTTACCGCTAAAGGATCGCCTTACCCCCTGCGCTAACCTTAAGCATTCATTCCATGTAGTTTGTAATTAACTTATTCACTGTATACCCTTTAGTAGCGGCTGGGAAGTGAAAAGATATTGTAAGGAGGAACAGCTCTTCATAAAGTAGGTGGGTGAACGCAGGTATTTCAGCCCCAGGTTTAGATACCGGGGGCTTAGATAAAGAGGACTATTTCCTTGTTTTCATGGCCGGAAAAGAAATAACCCCTTGTAACTCATGATCGAAAGTAGGAGTTCGGCCGGGGGTTTGGTTAAAATTTGTTTATAGCTGTTAATACCGGATCCCACAAGGGGCTGAAGGGAGGGCAATAAGACAAATCCATGTTTTTCAAATCATCAACTGTGCTATTTGTAGTAAGGGCAGCGGCAATAGTATCTATTCTTTTACCAGAACCGGCAAAACCTGCAATCTGTCCCCCTAATAGACGGTGGTCTTTCTTATCGGCAATGAGTTTTACATGGATTCGCCCGGAACCTGGGTAATAAGGAGTTCGGGTTCTGGATTTAATGGTATGACTAATATATTGGATGCCTAAATCCTGACATTCCTGTTCAGATAAGCCAGTCCGGGATACTTCCATATCAATAATCTTAGTTATACTTGTTCCCAGCACGCCTTTAAAAACAGCATGACCCCCGGCAGCGTTTTCGCCGGCCACTCTACCTTGTTTATTGGCGGTAGTACCTAGGGGAATATACATTTCCTGGCCGGATATTATATGTCTGACTACTGCGCAATCACCAGCCGCATAAATGTCCGGCTGGCTGGTTTCCATTTTTTCGTTTACTCGAATGGCATAGGAGTGGCCCAACTCGATACCAGCCCGGGCAGCAATTTGGCTGTTGGGAATAACTCCAATTGATAGTATAACTATATCAGCAGGCAGTGAATTATTGCCAACTATAACTTCTTCTACAGTGTGCTTTCCATTAAAGGCAGTTACAGCTTTTCCGGTTACTATTTCAACTCCCATGGAGTTTAAATAATTGCTGACCACCTGGGCTATGTCGTGGTCCATGATGGGCAGGATATGGGGTTCTTTTTCTACCACCGTTACCTGGCATCCGTATACCTGCAAGTTTTCGATCATTTCCAAACCAATATAGCCTGCTCCAACGATAACTGCTTGGGCGGGCTGATTTTCTTTCAAGTAGGTCTTTATAGCGTCGCCATCATGGATATTCCTAAGGGTAAAAATGCCGGGCAAATCAATCCCTTCCAGTGGAGGAATTACGGCTCGGGCACCAGTGGCGATTATCAACTGGTCATATTCTTCTTCAAAATACTTGTGATTGGCTAAGTCTTCCAAAATTATTTGCTTGGAATCTGTTTTAATCTCTATGGCGCGGGTTCTGGTAATGACTGGAGTACCCTGCTCTGCAAAGTTTTCAACTGTTCGAGCTATGAGATGTTCCCGGGATTTGACCACATCTCCAATATAATATGGCAAACCGCAGGCGGAGTAGGAAATATATTGGTCATCGGTAAATACCTTGATATCCAATTTCGGATTAAATCGGCGGGCCTTGGCAGCTGCACTCATACCTCCGGCCACACCCCCAATGATTCTAAGTCTACTGCTCAATATTAGTCCTCCTTTAAAGTTCGCCTAAATAATGTTAATATATCCTGGTTTTCTGCATAAGGTATAAATAATCCTACCTTAAGTGGGAAACTTTTTTAGAATGTTTATTTATGTAAAATTCAACAAATCATAAAAAACTTGGTAAAAGTTGTAATATATAAAGCCGCAGCTTTCTAAACCCACGATATATCCTAGAGTTATACCAACTTTCATTATTCATAGTATTAAAGATGGGGGTAACTAATTATGTATCAAAAAAATCAAATCCTTGTTAATATTTTTGAAGAATAGTACAATTCTCTATATTGCTCATAGTTGGACGGGGATCTGGGCGAGGAGGAAATATTATGACTAGGATTAGATTGTATGCAGATAACTGCTGTGATCTGGACCAGGATATTCTAAATCAGCTGGGGATAACATCACTTGCTCTTAAAGTAAATATTAAAGATAGGAGTTATCGTGATAGAGTTGATCTGCACCCAGGGGAATTCTATGAATTGATAAAAGAACCAGGAATCATGCCTACCACATCACAGGTTAATCCGGCCGAGTTTGAAGAAGAGTTTAAAAAAGTATTGGATGAAGGTGATAGCGAAATAATCTATGTGGCATTTTCTTCCGCCTTAAGCGGCACCTATCAGTCTGCCTGTGTGGCTCGCGATACCCTTAATCCAGAACGGATAACGGTTATAGATTCGAAAAGTGCATCCTTAGGATATGGCTTGATATTAATAAGAGCAGCCCGGGCTATAGCTGAAGGTTTGAGTAAAGATCAGGTTATTGCAGAAATTATGGATAGTATCGATAGAATGGAGCATGTATTCATCGTGGGGGATTTTGAAATGCTTAAAAGAGGCGGTCGGGTCAGTGCAGCATCGGCATTTATAGGTTCTCTGTTAAATATTAAGGTAATAGCTGAAATTAAAGACGGTAAAATTCATCCGACCGAGAAGGTTAAGGGCTTGAAAAAGGCTAAAAAGAGAATGTTGGAAATAATGGCTGAGCGCGGTGACAACTTATCCCAACAGCTTATTGGAGTTGCTCATTCCAACGATTATGAAGGAGCAATGGTTATTAAAGAAATGATATCCGAAAAATTTGGTTGCCAAGACTTTATCATAACTGAAATCGGTGCCGTCATTGGCGCCCATGTAGGCCCTGGCACCTACCCGGTATTCTTCCTTCATAAATAAACTACACAGCCACGGGGACAGGTTCCTCACAGCCACGGGGACAGGTTCCTTGGCC
>CAZXIR010000184.1:0-4636 GCA_964640845.1 uncultured Syntrophomonas sp. | reverse complement strand
TACCCCTCGGGGCAAAGTCTATAAGGGTTTGACCCGAGTATTGTAAAACAAAAGCTAAGGGCAGCTCCTTTTAAGGAACTGCCCTTTTTTTAAATCTTAAATGCCTGGAATAGGTTGCTGTTTAAGTCCGTCACTCGGGTGGCATGAGGTTTGAGTGGCTTCAGGCCGTGCGGTACTTTGGCAGCATTTATTTTCTGGGCATTATTTTCTTGGATTAAGGAACTTAGGCATTATTCCAAGTGGGTTTCCGCTTTTCGATAAAAGCGCCCATACCTTCTGATTTATCTTTTGTTGCACAGCTGTTACCGAACATGTCAGACTCGATGGCCATACCGGTGTCCAAATCGCATTGCATACCAACGCCTATTGCATGCTTGGAGTATGCTACTGCCAATGGAGCTTGTTTGATTATTTTTTTGGCCAGTTTCTTGGCTTCTTCCATTAACTGGTCAGCAGGATATACATGGTTAACCAGGCCGATACGGTAAGCTTCATCTGCTTTAATGATATTGGCGGTATAAGTAAGTTCTTTAGCTCGACCTTCTCCTATTAGCCGTGGCAGTCTCTGCGTTCCACCGAATCCAGGTATAATACCCAGACCCACTTCTGGTTGTCCGAATACTGCAGTTTCAGATGCCAGTCTGATGTCACATGCCATAGCCAATTCACATCCACCACCCAGAGCAAAACCATTAACCGCAGCTATTACCGGCTTCTCCATCCGTTCCAGTTTGCGCATAACATATTCACCATAGGCTGAAAACTTGCGGCACCCCGGTTGATCCATCTCATACATCCATACTATGTCTGCACCGGCTACGAAAGACTTGTCTCCAGATCCGGTGATGATCAGGACTCTAACTTCAGCATCAGCATCTAATTCATCGATGGCTTTTTCCATTTCTTTAAGAACATCAGCATTTATAGCGTTAAGTGCTTTAGGGCGATTCATATATATTAAAGCAATACCATCTTCTTTTTCAATTATCAGGTTTTCGTATGTCAACACATTTCCCCCTTTCATAGGGTTATTCCTTATACATTCATTCAGCGTATTAAGCCTCTTCCTACTTACTGTAGTCGTAGAATCCTTTACCGGTTTTCATTCCCAGCCAGCCTGCACGAACGAGCTGTTTCAGAGGAGGAGCAGGACGATATTTAGGATCGCCAGTTTCGGCATACAGAGTTTCACATACTGCCAGAGCAATATCAACCCCAACCAGATCACACAGAGTCAGAGGACCCATGGGCCAACCTGCACCGAGCTTCATAGCTGTATCAATATCTTCGGTACTTGCCAGGCCTTCATATTGAATGAAAGCGGCTTCATTCATTCCCGGGAGGAGAATTCTGTTAACCACAAAGCCAGGACCTTCTTTAACTTTGATCGGGGTCTTTTTGATTTCTTTGGCAAACTCTATCACCGCATTGAGAGTATCCTCTGAAGTCTGTACTGCAGGGATGACTTCGATCAGTTTCATAACGTTGGCGGGATTGAAGAAATGTACGCCTATTACCTTATCAGATCTTTTGGTGATAGCAGCGATTTCGGTAATGGATAGTGATGAAGTGTTAGTGGCCAGAATTACGTCCGGACCCATTAAAGCATCGAGCTTGGTATAAATTTCTTTTTTGAGGTTCATGTTTTCAGGAACAACTTCTATAATGAGTTCTGCATCTTTCAAATCATCAAAGTTAATGGTGCCTTTGATTTTACCAAGAACTGCGTCAGCTGTGCCAGGAGCAGCTTTACCCTTCTCTTCTGATTTGAGCAACTGCTTTTTTATTCTGCCTAGTGCGTTATCAATAAACTTCTGATCGATATCATAAAGAATTACATCTTTGCCGGCAGCAGCTGTAGCCCAGGCAATACCTAACCCCATAGTTCCAGCACCTAGTAAACCTACTTTGTTAAATCCCATTAATAAATACCCCCTCAAATTAATTGTTTTTCTGTAATACTAAAAAAAAACCCATACTAAAACGCCAGCACATTCCCCCCTTCAAAAAGAATACCCCTTTTAATTGAATACCCCCTGATTATTAACAGAAAATCCACTCTTATTCTAATAATGCAATAAATGTACCACCTGTAATAAAATTGCTCGTATAGTGCTGTATAACGCAGTTTATCCAAGAAAAATGCTGATTATCGGCATGAAGAAACATGTCTATTATTTGCTACACATATCAAGCCAAGAGGCTTAATAAAGGTAAAATTAAGAACCGTCCCACAATCGAACGGTGTCGCCAATATAGGACAATTATTTAAACCATATTATATTTATGCATTTTCCTATATAAAGCTGAACGGTGTATGTTTAGATATTTCGCCGCCTGGCTCTTATTTCCTGCTGAGTTTTCCAAAGCTTTTATAATGGCTTCTCTTTCTCGTTCCTGCATATGTCTTTCCAAGGAATTGGTTAGTTTGGATACTGATTGTTCCTGACCAGGAGATTGAATAACTTCTGGCAAATGATCAATGGTAATGGTATCGTGTTCGCAGAAGTTGATGGCTCTTTCCAGTATATTTTCAAGTTCTCTGATATTACCAGGCCAGTGGTAAGCTTGAAAAGCGGATAAAACCTCCGGGCTGATATTGTTTACGCTTGTTCCCAACTGCTCGTTCAAACGGCGTAAGAGTACCCGGCTGAGAACTGGAATGTCGTCCTTGCGGTCCCGCAACGGGGGGAGATTTAGAACCACTACATTTAAGCGATAATACAGATCTTCGCGAAATCTCTGTTCTTTTACCTGATGATTTAAATCTTTATTAGTTGCGGCAATAACTCTGACATTAATGCGAGTAGAATGGATACCTCCAACTCGTTCTAATTCTCTTTCCTGAAGAACTCTTAACAGCTTACCTTGCATGGCCATGGACATATCCGCGATCTCATCCAGAAAAATGGTGCCATTATCGGCTAGCTCAAATTTGCCTGGCTTACCTTCTTTTCTGGCACCGGTAAAAGCGCCTTCGGCATAACCGAATAATTCAGATTCCAGCAGGTTTTCTGGTACGGCAGCGCAATTAACTTTTATGAAGGGACCTTTGCGTCTGGAACTCAGGTTATGTATGGAATGAGCGAAGACTTCTTTTCCGGTACCGCTTTTTCCGGTTATCAAAACTGTAGAAGTGGTCTGGGCGGCTTTTATGGCTAGTTTTTTTTGCTTAATGAGGTCTTTATTGCTACCTGCTATATCCTCCAGAGAATATCGGGCATTGCCATTTAAAGGATCGCGCTGATAATCAAAAGGAGCTGGATTAAGTACAGTAAAAGTGCTCTTAACGATCACCCCGATAGTTCGATTGCTTCTTATTATCGGAAGATATACCAGGTCCAGTGCTTTTCCGGTGCTGGAGATGGTTCGTCCGAACAGAGGACGGGCCTCTTCTATGGAATTGCGCAGATTGGAGTGAGGAATAAGTGAGGTTAAATTCTCTTTTAAATCTTCTTTAGATCTACATTTAAAATACTTGTAGCAAACCTCGTTGGCCCAAAGAAATCGGGCATGATCATCAAAGACGGCAATGCCTTCGTAAGGGCTTTGTAAAAGGGAATTAAGCTGGTCATCTTCGAAACTGTCTATAACCCGGAATATAGCATAACAAACAAAAGAATTGGGCTTAACCTCCAAGAGACCCTTTCTTATGATTACCTCATTGCCTTTTATAAATTCTTTTTCCTGCAGGTAAAGCTCGCGTTTACCGATCATATCATGAAATGCTAGGCTGGGTTTAAGTAAATCTACGTGTTTTCCCAGGACATTGCTGGAATCGATATTGAAAATTGTTTCAGCACTTTCATTCATAAAAATTACATTTTGAAAAGTATCAGTAATCAATATGCCCTCATTTACGTTATGCAATATAGGATTCATGATTATGTCTAGTACATGCATATCTGCATTATAGGACATTCAAACCCCCCCCATAATAGAATTTTATCATATAAAGAGTGTTATGGTGATTAAGATTGTGACTTAACCTGGAGTGATACGATAAAAGGGCAGTCTTGCTTTTTAGATGTTTTACAAAAAATACAAATCCCTTGATGTGTGTTATCGTATATGATAACATGATGGTGAGGTGAAGCATATACTAAGATTAGAGGTGTATCATGGATTGGCAGGTAGAATACTATAAAAAGGAAAACGGAGATATTCCCGTACTGGATTTTCTGCTATCGCTGGAAGTGAAAATGCGGGCGAAAGCCTTTAGCGAAATAGAACTGCTGGAAAAGCATGGGACTGAATTAAGGGAACCATTCGTCAAGCATATAAAAGGCAAAGGCCTTTTTGAATTAAGAATCAAGTTCGCCTCGGATATCAGTAGGATATTCTATTTCACATACCGCCAGAACACTTTTGTGTTGCTTCATGGTTTCACCAAAAAAACTAACAAAACTCCGCAAAGAGAGATTGAACGGGCACTGCGTTATAAAGAAGATTATGAAAGAAGGTGTGACAATGAGTAAAGCAGGAGCAAAGTTTTACGAAGTGAAAGCGCTTCTGATGAAGGACGAAGAATTCAAAGCTGAATATGAAAAGTTGAAACCGCGGTATGATGTGATTTCGCAAATCATTGAAGCGCGCACCAGCCAAAATATTACCCAGGAAGAATTGGCGCTTCGGG
>CAZXIR010000183.1:0-4641 GCA_964640845.1 uncultured Syntrophomonas sp. | reverse complement strand
TGGTCTATATTTATAATGTAATAATGCAAACCCTCAATTATAATAATAATACCAATTTTGAAGGAGGAGTAGATATGTTTAGCAGCGAGTACAAAGAGAAATTTCGCACTCCCGATGAGGCAGTAAAGGTTGTGAAATCCGGGGATTGGGTAGATTATATGTATTTTAATGGATACCCTAAAGCACTGGATAAGGCTCTGGCAAAAAGAAGAGATGAACTGTTTGGAGTCCATGTCAGAAGCGGGATTTCCCTGCCTCCATTTCCAGAAGTACCGGTAAGTGACCCCACTATGGAACACTTCCAGTGGGATAGCTGGCATTATAGTGCCTGGGATGCCAAGCTGGCCGACCAAGGTATTTGCAGCTTTTCGCCATTACTGTACCATGAGGTTCCTGGATACTACCGGAATCGGGAAGTAGAAGTGGATGTGGCCATGCTCAGGGTGTGTCCCATGGATAGATACGGGTACTTTAATCTGGGTATAAATGCTTCTCATTGTGAGGCAGTTGTAGAGAATGCCAAAATAACTATAGTAGAAGAGAATGAGACCATGCCTTATGTATTTGGTGGTAATGGGCATCAGGTTCATATATCGGAGATCGATTTTATTGTTCGGGGTGAAAATGAACCCATGGCTAATGCTCCGGTATTGGAAGCGACTGAGGCTGAAAGAAGGATCGCCGAACATATTTTGCCGGATATTCATGATGGCAGCTGTGTTCAACTGGGTATAGGTGGTCTGCCCAATTACCTGGGCAAACAGGTGGCAGCGGCCGGTCTAAGGGACTTGAGTGTTCATACCGAGATGATGGCTGATGCGTACGTGGAGATGTGGAAAAACGGTTGTATTACCGGTCGGAAAAAGGAGATTGACCGCAAACGGATAGTATGTACCTTTGCTCTGGGTTCTCCTGAACTATATGAATTTATGGACCGCAATCCCATGATTGCTTGTTACTCAGTAGATTATACTAATGATCCGGCGGTAATAGCTAGAATCTCTAATGTGGTGTCAATAAACGGTTGTCTGGAAGTTGATTTCTACGGACAGGTTACCTCTGAAATGCAAGGGTCCCGGCAGATTACTGGCACCGGCGGGCAGTGGGACTTTGTTCTGGGTTCATATCATTCCCCAGGAGGCAAGAGCTTTTTGTGTACCTCCTCCACCTTTAAGGACAAAGAAGGTAATCTGCAGTCCAAGATCAAACCTTTCCTGACTCCGGGTGCCGCCTGTACCGTTTCCCGTCAGTTGACTCATTACATTGTAACTGAATACGGCAAAGCCTTGATGAAGTGTCAGTCCATTTGGAAGAGGACTGAGAATCTGATCGATATCGCTCATCCGGATTTTCGTGATGATTTGATTAAAGAGGCGGCCAATTTAGGATTTTGGAAAAGAACGAATAAAATTGAACCTTAAGCCGTGGTCTGATATTATAAATTAGGAATTTTATAAGGCAGGGGTTTCCTGCTAACACCTTTCCGGTTTTTCCCGGCTCATGTACTTGGCAGACTGTTGTTGCAAATGGGGCTGTAAATCATGAGTCGGAGAGCTCCGGGGGGCAGAGAAGCAATAGTTATCTATTATTTACTAAAACACATTATTCTAGTTCAGGGGGGGATAGTATTGAGTTATTGGCGGGAATACAGCAGCAAAGTGGTATCCGCAGATGAAGCAGTGGGGGTAGTCAAATCTGGAGATTGGATTGACTATGGGTCCATGAATGGGCAGGTAGTCAGTCTGGACAAAGCACTGGCAGAAAGAAAAGATGAACTGGAAGATATTAAGATATGGAATCTTTTAAATAGCTTTCCGGCAAAAATACTGGAAGTGGACCCTAAGGGGGAAACGTTTACCTGGAATTCCTGGCATCTTTCCGGTCGGGATCGAAATCTGATTAAAAACGGGCGTCCGGTTTATTATTCATCCATCCGCTATTCGGAACTACCCAGGTATGTAAGGGAACATATTGACCCACTGGCTGTGGCCATGTTGCAGGTGGGGACTATGGATGAACATGGTTATTTTAATTTTGGCCCCCAGGGCTCTCATACCCGGGCAGTCTGTGAACGAGCTGATGTAGTGATCGTGGAGATTAACCAGAATATGCCCCGCTGTTTAGGGGGATATGAAGAGGCAGTTCATATATCAGAAGTAAATTATGTAGTTGAGGGAGATAATCCAGCTCTGGTTGAGCTTCCGAGTAGCCCATTCAGTGAAGTAGATGAGAAGGCAGCAAGATTTATTATAGAAGAAATGCGAGATGAATGTTGTATACAGCTGGGAATCGGGGGGATGCCCAACGCTGTAGGCAAGATGATAGCTGATTCAGATTTGAAGAATCTGGGCTGCCACACAGAAATGCTGGTAGATGCCTATGTGGACATGTATGAGGCTGGCCGCCTGACCAATTTGAAGAAAAATATAGATCCCGGTAAAATGGTATACACATTTGCCCTGGGTTCAAAAAATCTTTATGAATTTATCGATAATAATACGCGCTGTTCCATGTATCCAGTCAACTACACCAATAGTGTAGGAATAGCTGCTTTTAATGATAATCTGATCAGTATCAATAATGCCATTGAAGTAGATCTTTACGGCCAGGTATGTTCTGAGTCAGTCGGAACTCGGATAATCAGCGGAACCGGGGGACAGCTGGATTTTGTTCTGGCGGGGTATGAATCCCGAGGGGGCAAGTCTTTTGTCTGTCTGCCATCATGCAATATTGATAAAGCCGGCAATATTGAAAGCAGAATAGTTCCGGTGTTAAAGTCCGGTGCTATTGTAACCGATCCTCGTTCGGTGGCCCAGTTCATTGTTACTGAATATGGTAAATTTGAAATGAAGGGCAAATCAGTGTGGCAGAGGGCCGAGGGCCTAATAAACCTGGCTCATCCTCAGGTAAGAGATGACCTGGTCAGGAGTGCCGAGGAGCAGGGCATATGGAGAAAAAGTAATAAATAAGTCTGCTTTAATGGGAGGGGTCAGGCTTAACTTATCTTCTTAGGTAAGTTAAGCCTGATCCCTTTTATGTTATAATCTTTATAAATAAATGGGATCTACCTGTTGATAATCGGCTGAATAGCATGATTATCCTTCTGTTTATAATATAAAAGCAGATTAATACAGTTGGGCAGGTAGTGAAGATCCAAGCTGGGTTCATTGGAGGGGAGCTGCGATTTTGGAGATCGGAAGGATATTGGAAGCATTATTTACTGAAAACCAGTTTATGGCAGCAATGATAGTTGATGATAGAGGCAGGATTGTATCAATAAGTGAAACTTACCTGAAGGTATTGAATTTAAGCCGGGAAGAAGTGATTGGGCGGCCGGCCAAAGAAATAACACCACATACTCGGGTAGTGACGGTGTTAAAAACCGGGAAAGCAATAGTTGGATATAATTGGAGAATTAACGATTACAACATGATAGCTTCTACTATCCCTATCATACATGAAGGCCAAGTGGTAGGCGCCTTTGCCTACAGTGTATTTATGGATATTTGGAATGCCCAGGACACTATAGAGAATCTATTAACTGAATTAAATATGTATAAAGACGAGGTGGATAACCTCTACAAGGCTAAATATAATTTTCATGATATCTTAGGCAAAAACGAAATTTTTACTAAAGTCAAAAATTTTGCTCGTCAGGTTGCCCAGCATACTATTACTACGGTACTTTTGTGTGGGGAAAGTGGTACCGGAAAAGAACTTTTTGCCCAGGCCATACACAACCAATCCAGCCGCAGCCGATTTCCGTTTTTGCGCATAAACTGTGCTGCGATTCCGGAAAATCTTCTGGAAGCTGAGCTGTTCGGTTATGAAGAGGGTGCTTTTACTGGTGCAAAAAAGGGTGGTAAGCCGGGCAAATTTGAATTGGCCAGTGGTGGAACCATTTTTTTGGATGAAATAAGTGAGATGTCTACTACTATGCAGAGTAAACTCCTGGTTGCTCTGCAGGAACAAGAGATAGAGCGCTTGGGAGGAAGCCATCCGATAAAAATTAATGTACGAGTCATAGCGGCTACAAACAGAAACCTGGAGGATATGATTGAGAGCGGTGTTTTTAGAGAGGATCTGTATTACCGTTTAAATGTGGTCAGATTGGACATACCTCCTTTAAGAAAAAGATTGGGAGATATACCTTTGCTATGCCGGAGTATTATGTCCCGACTTAACTCCCGCCTATCTACAGGAATTCAGGACATTTCTGACTATGCCCTGGATATGCTGGGTAGCTATTGCTGGCCTGGTAATGTGCGGGAATTAGAAAATGTGCTGGAAAGAGCTATGATTCTGGCGGATATGGAAAAGACGGCATTGCTGGATGTCAGGCATTTTATGTTTATCAAAAAACGCCTGGATTTAAACCGCGCTACCCATGAAAAACAGAGTTTAAAAACTGCGGTCAGAGAGTTTGAACGGGACATTATCGAAAAAGCCATGCAGGATGCTGACCAGGATCGGGTCAAAGCTGCTGAGTTACTGGACATTGATTTATCTACCTTATACCGTAAACTAAAAAAATATAATTTTCCCGCTTAGGGGCAGAGGCCGGAAGACCCCAGACCCCATGATTAGAGGTGATTTGGGTATGACTATTGGCACATTATTTATAACTGCTTTTTTAATCGG
>CAZXIR010000182.1:0-4719 GCA_964640845.1 uncultured Syntrophomonas sp. | reverse complement strand
CTTGATCCCAATATAGAGAAGGTCCTGGGAGAATTGACTCAGGATCGCCAACTGGAAACCAGTGAAAAGCTGCCAGCGGTGCTCAAGGTAGATGAGGATGCCCCGGTTATTCGGATGGTCAACTCCATTCTGATCCAGGCCGTGCACGGGCGGGCCAGCGATATTCACGTTGAACCCCAGGAGTTTGATTTGCGCATCCGTTTCAGGATTGATGGCGATCTCTTTGAAGTTTTATCCCTGCCTAAAAAAATTCAGGCTGCAGTCATATCGCGCCTGAAAATTATGTCCAACATGGATATTGCAGAAAAACGAATTTCTCAGGACGGCCGGTTTAGAATGAATATAGAGGGACATGAGATAGACTTTCGAGTATCCACCCTGCCCATATCAAATGGAGAAAAAGCAGTATTGCGCATATTGGACCGAAACAGCAACCTGACCCGCATTCACCAGTTGGGTTTGACCCCCAGGAACAAAGAAAGGATTCTCACCCTGGCCCAGCGGCCTTATGGGATGGTATTGGTGTCGGGACCGACTGGCTCAGGAAAAACCACCACCCTGTACTCTATTTTAAACGAAATCAACTCGGTTGAGAGCAATATCATCACCCTGGAAGATCCGATTGAATACTCCCTGACCGGGATCAACCAGGTTCAGATCAATCCCAAGGCTGGTCTTACCTTTGCCAGTGGTCTGCGCTCCATTCTCCGGCAGGACCCCGATATCATCATGGTGGGGGAGATCCGGGACCTGGAAACTGCCGGCTTGGCGGTGCAGGCAGCCCTAACCGGACACCTGGTTCTATCTACCCTTCATACCAACAGCGCTTTAGGAAGTATCGCCCGCTTGCGTGATATAGGTATGGAAGGTTTCCTTTTGGCTTCCTCTTTGGCTGGAGTTATAGCCCAGCGTCTGGTGCGGCAGCTGTGCAGCAACTGCCGGGAACCGTATATTCTGGATGAGGAAACCGCTCAAAAACTGGATATACCTGAGGAAGCCGGCCAAGAGTTCTACCATGCCATGGGATGTCCCATGTGCAGACAACTGGGCTATCAGGGCCGCATCGCCCTGCACGAAATACTGATTTTAGATACTGAACTTCGGGCCATGATCAGCCGGGCAGAGGGATCTGACGATGCATTTGAGAAGGCAGCCATCACGGAGGGAATGAGAACCATCAAAGAAGATGGATTGTGTAAAGCCAAGCAGGGCCTGACATCCCTGGAAGAAGTTATGAAAGCGGTACTGATGGGAGGATGATAAAATGTCCGGTGTAAGTGCTTTAGAGATAATCACCCGGGGAGTAGAATTAGGGGCCTCCGACGTACACCTAACCGTATTCCAGCCCCCTGTTTTTAGAGTCAACGGACGCTTAATCACGACGCCTGATTACCATGTTTTGATGGAAGAAGACACCCAACGCCTATCGCAAGAAATCATCCCCAGTGAAAAAGTTCGTCTAGCCATCGTGGATACCGGCCAGGCGGATTATTCCAATGATTTTCCCGGTATTGGCCGCTTCCGGGTCAATACCTTCATCCAGCGTGGTTCATGGGCTTCAGCTATTCGTCTTATTCCCATCCATGTGCCTCAGCTAAGTAGTCTGGGTTTGCCCCCGGTGGTACATAAATTTGCCAACCAGGAGAAGGGGCTGATCCTGGTTACCGGTGTTACCGGGAGTGGTAAATCTACCACCCTGGCAGCCATGATTGATTTTATGAATCACAATAAAAATCTTAATATATTGACACTGGAAGACCCCATTGAATATCTGCACCGACATAACCGTTGCATCATCAATCAGCGTGAAATAGGCGCCGATACCAAATCCTTTGCCACCGGCCTGAGAGCCGCACTGCGCCAGGATCCGGACGTCATTATGGTGGGGGAGATGCGCGACCTGGAGACCATCTCCATCGTCATGACTGCTGCCGAAACCGGCCATCTGGTACTGGCATCGCTGCACTCCGCTACTGCCGCCCAGACCATCGAGCGAATCGTGGACGTCTTTCCTGCTCATCAACAGCCCCAGATCTGTATCCAATTGGCTACCACAGTGCAGGGGGTTATCAGTCAGCAACTCATTCCCCGGGCCGATGGGCAGGGGCGGGTGGTAGCAGCAGAAGTGATGGTATTCACCCCGGCTATCCGGAATCTGATTCGTGAAAACAAGAGCCACCAGATCTATTCCGCTATTCAGACCGGCAGTGGGGTGGGCATGATTACCATGGATAAAGCACTTAAGAATCTGTACCAACAAGGCACCATCACTCTGGAAGAAGCCAGAAAAAGATCGGTCAACAGACAAGACTTGATATGAAAATAACTTCATGGGGATGAAGGCTTAAGGTTAGCGCAGGGGTCAGCCGATGCGTTAATTAATTAGGGGGCGAGGACTTGGAATTTAAATATAAGGTAAGCGATAGCAAGGGGAAAATAATCACCGGAACCCTGGCGGCAGACAGCCGCAACTTGGTAATCGACAATCTTCTAGAGCAGGGTTTCTTTGTCCTGGCTTTAAAGGAAGTCAAACCATCCAGCATGAATATCGAGTTCAAATTCAGCTTAGGTCGGGTGAGTACCAGGGATCTGGTGGTTTTCACTCGCCAACTTTCCACTATGCTGGCAGCAGGACTTTCCATTCTTAGGAGCTTTAATATCCTGGGACAACAGACCACCAACAAAGCACTGAAGAAAGCAGTGCTTCAGATCGGGGAAGATATAGAAGCCGGCACCGCACTTTGGGAATCAATGGCCAAACACCCGGCTATTTTTTCCAATGTCTATATCAGCATGATACGGGCGGGAGAATTGGGCGGAGTCCTAGACGACGTGCTGAATCGTCTGGGGGAACACCTGGAGCGCGAGCAGGAGATCAGCTCCAAGGTTAAGTCCGCCTCTGTTTACCCAACTATTATCAGTATATTTGCCGTTCTAGTTGTGGTTTTTATCATCACTTTTGTTATGCCCACCTTCGTCTCAATGTTCGAATCGGCAGGAGTAGAACTTCCTATGGCCACTAGGATGCTATTGAGTGTGGGAATCTTCATAAAAAGCCGAATACTCTACATTATTGGATTGTTCTTCCTGATTACCTTTCTCCTGAAACGCTGGGGCCAGACAGCAAGCGGACGATTTTTCTATGATAGTATGTACTTGCGCATTCCGCTTATTGGCAAAACCATGTCTCGTATCATTGTAGCCCGTTTTGCCCGCACCATGGGGACCCTGGTGCGCTCCGGAATTCCTGTATTACAGGCCCTGGAGGTGGTTGAGGATGTAGTCGGCAATGCCGTAGTATCCCGTGCCATAAACAAAGCCCGTATCAGTATTACCGAGGGACAAACTATCACCCGGCCTCTGGAAGAAACCGGCGTATTCGAACCTATGGTTACCCAGATGATTGCGGTCGGAGAAGAAAGCGGCTCCCTGGACGAAATGCTTACTAGAATGTCAGACTACTTTGAAAAAGAGGTAATACACTCCATCGATGCTATGATGGCCCTTATTGAACCCTTGCTCATCCTAGCCGTAGCCCTCATCGTAGGCGGCATAGTGGTGGCTACCTTATTGCCGATTTTCGATATTATTACCCAGGTGGGTTAAAACTAGGACCCTCATCAGCAAAATAAAAACCCGATTCCTGAAAAATAACGGTTAACTCATGGCCTCCGCCTCATTAGCAAAATAAAAACCCCAACCCTAAAAAATATACCAAATTATGAAATAGTATCGTAAAATGTAGATAGTCAGTTAGATAATTTAGATGTAACAAGTATTTTGACTATTTGATACATAATATGCAGAAAAACCGACTCAAGTAGATCCCATCAGAAAGGGGGATGAACCAGCTATAGCCGAAAGGCTTGGTATAATTTTATTTCGGAAAAAAGGGAGGTAAATATATGTTGATGAAAATTCGCAACACCATGAAGAGAAAAGAAAATCAAAAAGGTTTCACCCTGGTTGAGTTAGTAATCGTTATGGCCATCCTAGCCATCCTAGCCGCCATAGCAGTCCCCCGCTTCGGCGCCAGCCTAACTACAGCCAAAGAACAAGCTCATAACGCCAATGTGATGATGTTAGAAAAAGCCGCTGAATTAGCGGTATTAAATGGAGATATAGTTTCAGGTGACGATGCGGCAGCTATTCAAACGGCATTAGAAGGAAAATATATTGATCAATATCCAGAAATGCCGCTTCCAAGTGACCATGACGATTATAAAGCATCGTATAGTGTAACTATATCTATTGATTCTGGTGATGTGACAAATCAACTAATTGTTACAGTTGATCCCGGTAGAATTTAATAGGTGCCAGGAACCTAAGTTTCTAACTTACTCGTAAAAATAATACCATATCGTCGAAAATTAAGAGCAGATATATAAAAACCCCGTTCTAAATCTACAAACCAATAAGATTATCATCGTCTCCTGCTACTCCAATAGCAGGAGATATTTTTTGGGTGCCAGGAACCTAAGTTTCTAAGTTACTCGCAAAAACTGCAAAATCATGTCGTCTTCTGGCGCAACACGCCGCAACAAAAGACCTAAATGTATTAATTTGACAAATATGGTTGATCAAGGCCAAACAACTTGGTACACTGAAAACAGGGACGAGTGATTTAGGTTTTGGGGGTGTTGGTAATCGGAAGGGCCTCAAGGATAGAATATGAAGGGGCAATTTACCATGTCATTCAACGAGGTAATAATAGGGAAT
>CAZXIR010000181.1:0-4737 GCA_964640845.1 uncultured Syntrophomonas sp. | reverse complement strand
AATCGGAGCGCTACCACCTGATAGGTTCTTCAGTAACTGAATCACAATGGTTAAACCATGTTTCACTGAATCATCAGAACTACATCGTCATCGCAGAAGGACTGTTAATGTACCTGCAGGAACAAGATATAAAGTCATTATTAAAAAGCCTGCAGAACAAAATTGGCAGTTATGTCCTTATATTTGATGCTTTTAGTGTTTACAGCTCCCGCAAAGTAAACAGCCATCCCTCGCTAAAAAAGACCGGCGCTGTTGTCCATTGGGGTATTGATAGCCCCCGAGATTTAGAAGAATGGGAATTGGAGCTTGGTTTTATAACTCAGATAGCTTTTACCTCCAACCCCATTATCCAACGGCTGGATCTTCCCAGTAGAATAATATATAAGCTGGCAGATAAAATTCCCTTGGCAAAAAACGCTCACAGAATACTGATATATCAGTGTAATGGTTAAGCATCATTATTATCTAGGTTACATCAGGGATATTCTTTCTGTAGCCTAGAGATTTAACAGAACCAACGCCCCATTGTAATTCGGTGTTTCTAAAGCATGGTAGGGGAGAGCCGGAGCCCATGGAGAATTCAATCTAGCTCCGGGCGTTAGGCAGGGTGGTTCTAATTTAATGAAAGGTTGTAATATAGGTTGAATATTCAAATATTCGGAAGAAAGAAATGCTTTGATACCGGGAAAGCTGAACGGTATTTCAAGGAACGCAAAATTAAATATCAATTCATAGACCTTAATCAAAAAAGTTTAAGCAAAGGTGAACTAACCAGTGTTAAAGCAGCTGTCGGGCTTAAAGCTATGATTAACCCCCAGGCCAAAGATTATAGTAGATTAAATCTGGACCGTATTGGCAGCAGCACTATGAGGGAAGAAATACTATATAATAATCCGATCCTCTATAATACTCCGATTGTACGCAATGGCAAACAGGTAACCGTAGGGTATCAGCCTGAGATATGGAAAGAATGGGAATAGATAATGAATTTCTATACCATCAGTAATCTTATTACCTTAGAATTGATCGAGAAAAAGTCCAGATTCATATGTATCTTATCACCTTTGATTGAGGCCCAGGATATAGAGAAAAGTCTTCAAGCAGCCGGTCAAAGATATCCCGGGGCCAGACATTATTGTTTTGCCTATAGACTCAGACAGGATAGTCTTATCACGGAATGGTGCAGTGATGATGGGGAACCTGGCGGTACGGCAGGTTCCCCATTCTAAATGTACTCCAGAAGAGGGAACTTGAAAATATAATGACTATGGTAGTCCGTTATTTTGGAGGAACCTTGCTGGGAAACGGGGGATTATTAAGGGCCTACATCCAGGTGGTTCAATCGGCCGTGAATGAAGCTCGGATAGTAAGCCAGGAATACTCAGAGAAGATTCATATTACTCTGGACTACAGCCACTATGGCAGTTTTGAAAAGCTGTTCTTAAAATCCTTGAACCAGGTAACAAATATTGAATATGCAGATCGGGTTAGTATAGAAGCCTGGATTGCTCTTGAAAAACTCCCTCGTTTCATGGCAGAAGTAGATAATCTTACCGGGGGAACAGCATCTATAGAACTTCTAGGAAAAGGATTGGCAGAGGGAGGGAAATAGAGAGGCCTGAATCCTATGAAATCTATCCGTTATAAAATAGAAGTTGATATATGGTATAATACTCACCATGATATTATTATCCTAACTTCTTAAAACATGATCAGTATACCATGATGTTTTCTCTGCTTATTTTTACTACAGAATCCAGATAAAAGGGAGGTTTAGAAGACATGCTGACAAAAATCAATAGTAATCGTTTCCTTGCATGTCTGCTTTTATGCTCCTTTATTATTCTGGCAAATTTTAATTACGGCATTTTTTGCTCACACAGCTTTATCCCTTCAAATGCAACTGAATATGACAGGTCCTCTTTTAACGCAGCAGGTAATCCTTCGGCTATGAGTGATAGAGTATTTGCCGGGCGTGATTTTATGGAAGCCGCCATTGATTATGCCGAACCCTGCTTTTCCAAGGCCGAACAATCGCGAGGTTTTTCTTTCAAGACAAACTCTTCATTTTTTAGTGTAATACCAGCCTCTTATGCAGCCTGTCTACTTTTTTTCAGGCTCTCATGTGAAATATACACACAATTCAATTCCCACCAGGTAGCATCTTTTCTCCATAAAAAAGACGGTATGAAATGACGTCATCCATTCAAAAGCATAATGATCTATAAAATGACATTGACGGGATAAGTGCGCTTATGCTGTGCTTATCCATGACATTTCATCTGTTTAACCACGTCATCGCCCGCCAAGCGGGTAGTAGGTGACGGGTTTTAATTGGAGGTATTTTTTTGAAATCTAAACCTGTATTTTTTATCATTGTCTTGGTTGCAACTGCCCTGCTTTATATTACCATGTTCGGTTTGCAAGTCGGTAATTCGGAGATTAAAGGCGCAAACCAGATGCGTTACGGTATAGATATTCGCGGCGGAGTTGATGCCACCTTTGAACCCAAGGATTTAGGACGGGCGCCGACAGAGGATGAACTGGAGACGGCCAGGACTATTATTGAGACCCGCATGGATGCCATTAATATTACAGATCGTGATGTAACCATAGATAAAACCCATGGCAAGATCCTGGTCAGATTCCCATGGAAGTCTAACGAAGCCGATTTCGACCCGCAAAAGGCCGTTTCCGAGCTAGGTGAAACAGCTAAACTCACCTTTAGGGATCCAGATGGGAAAGTAATATTGGAAGGCACTGATGTAACCAAGAGTTATGCCCAAATCAACCCGGCAGATCAACAGCCAGTGGTTGTGCTGGAACTGTCCAATGATGGCGCGGAAAAATTTTCAGAAGCCACCGGCAGGCTGATCGGACAAACCATCTATATTTACATGGATGAGACAATGATCTCCTGGCCTACCGTTGCGGCACACATTACCGGCCATCAGGCTGACATTACCCAACTGAAAAGCTTGGAGGCGGCGGCCACCCTCGCAAATAAAATTAATTCCGGCTCGCTTCCGTTTTCTCTGGTAGTCAAAAACTGTAATATTATAAGCCCGAGTCTGGGCGACAGTGCCCTTTCGGTTATGATAATGGCTGGAAAAACAGCGTTTGCTTTGGTATGTTTATTTATGCTTATCTATTATCGCCTGCCGGGATTGGTGGCGTGTATAGCACTGTTCCTGCAAGTAAGCGGCCAGCTCTTAGCCCTATCGGTGCCGCAATTTACGCTTACCCTGGCTGGTATTGCCGGTTTGATTTTGTCCATCGGCATGGGGGTGGATGCAAATGTGATAATATCAGAAAGAATCAAGGAAGAGCTAAATGCCGGCAAATCTTTGCGTGCAGCAATTGATGCCGGCTTTAATAAGGCCTTTTCCTCTGTTTTCGATGGTAACATTACCGTCATCATTGTAGCCCTCATATTAATTAAATTTGGCTCTGGATCTCTGCTATCCTTCGGATACACGCTCGTGACCGGTGTTATTATGAATTTTATCGCTGGCGTTAGCGCATCCCGACTTATGATTAGGTCACTTAGTATGTATGATTCATTGCGCAAACCTCAATATTTCGGAGCAAGGAGGATAGAAAAAGCATGATTAGATTTTATAAACATAGACATATTTTTTTCGCTATTTCCATCTGTCTTATTTTAACGGGTATTGTTACAGCATTTGTAAATGGTATACAACTGGATATTCAATTTAAGGGCGGTGCAATTCTAAAATACACTTATTCCGGTTCAATAGATGCAGAAAGAGCCGAAAATGTTGTTGAAAGGGCAGTGGAAAGACCAACCAATGGTCAGCTGCAATCCAATATGGCACTTAAGGAGCAGATGCTTATTTTAAGCCTGGCAGATAATGAAGAACTTACTGCTCAGGAACAAGAAGCGGTCTCACTTGCCCTGAAAGAAGCATTTCCAGATTCGAATTTGGCGTTGTCCGAATCACTTACCGTCGAACCGTTTACGGGCGCACGGTTTTTTAGAAACGGAATGATTGCCATAGGCCTTTCATTCCTGCTTATTCTGGTTTATGTGGGCTTTCGTTTTCAGAATATTGGCGGGCTCTCTGCCGGCGCAATGGCCATTGTGGCACTGATTCACGATGTACTCATGGTCACCGTGGCTTTTATTGTCTTCAAGATTCCATTAAATGACGCATTTATTGCTGCCATGTTGACCATTATAGGGTTCTCAATTAATGATACTATAGTCATATATGACCGGATAAGGGAAAATATGCGCTTATACGGTGGCAAAATTTCTACGGAGGATTTGGTTGACAAAAGCATCTCACAGTCCATGATGCGCTCTATAAATACCAATATAGCAGTTTTTGCCAGCATCACCATTGTCTATATCTTTGCTCAGATTTATGATATTGAATCCATAAGGAGATTTGCTTTGCCAATGATGTTTGGGACGGTTTCCGGTTGCTACTCGACGATCTGCATAGCAGGTCCGTTGTGGACCCTATGGCAAAATCATAAAAAGGCTCCAAGCACTGTACGGGCATAAATCTTATTATTAAGTGTAACATAACACCTTCAGGCAAATTTTATGGTCGGTGATAAGTATTTTCCCTGCTCAAATAAAAACAAACCTCTCAAAAAAATTGGAAGGTCCCCTTTGAATTTCGAAGGGGACCTTTAAGTTATCTGTTATCCCGTAGTATCGGTAGTTTCCCAGCAGCGGTTACCCTCTGCCCCCCAAGACTAACT
>CAZXIR010000180.1:0-4738 GCA_964640845.1 uncultured Syntrophomonas sp. | reverse complement strand
TCTGCCAAGGATAAAGCTAAAGCTTAGATAGTCATTAATAGCTTTCTTCAGGAGGGAATTTGGTGGGCAAAAATACACGGCTAATAATAGTACTTATCACTTGTTTTAGTATAGGTCTGGGTACCTTGTGGTATACCAGTCAAATTTTTAATCTGACCGAAAAAAGCCAGAGTATCTTAAATACCGAAGACCAGGTTTACCGGGGCCGAATAAGTGACGTTGCAGCCCAGGTCAGTCCATCCATCGTGGGGATCAGCAACCTGAGCCGGGATGGGGGAATATTTGCCCAGAATACAGTTGAATCAACCGGATCAGGAGTAATCTTGGATAATCAGGGCTATATAGTAACTAATAATCATGTGGTAAAAGGGGCAGATACTATAACTGTGACCCTGGCAGATGGTAACGAGGAACAGGCTGAAGTTATCGGTACAGATCCCCAGACTGATCTGGCCGTGATTAAAGTAAAGGTAGATAACCATGTTACACCTATCAAGTTTGGAAATTCGGAAAGTTTAGTAGTGGGACAAGAAGTAATAGCTATAGGTAATCCACTGGGGCTTAGGTTTGCTAGATCAGTAACGGCTGGAATAGTCAGCGGCTTGAATCGGCTTTTAACTACCGAAGAAGGGTTTTTGTTCCGGTTAATACAAACCGATGCGGCCATTAACCCGGGAAATTCGGGAGGAGCGTTGGTAAACCTGGATGGGGAATTGATCGGTATTAATACCATAAAAATTGCTGAAAGCGGATTCGAAGGAATGGGCTTCTCCATCCCCTCCAATCAGGTTCAAACAGTAATAGAGGAATTGAAAAATCACGGACAAGTAACTCGGCCCATGATGGGGATACGAGTTATAGGTGAGATAAGCAAAGAAAAAGCACGATATTTTGCACTTCCCATCAACGGAGGGGTAATTATCGAACCGGTTACCGGCAGTGCCGCTGATAAAGCTGGGTTAAAGGCTTTTGATGTTATTTGTGAAATAGATGGGAATGAAGTTAGTACCGGCCTGGATTTACAAGGATACATTTTTCAGAAAAAAGCTGGAGATTCAGTTACCCTCACGATAATCAGGATGATAAACCCAGAGCAAGCCCAGGTAGAAAAACGAAGTGTTCAAGTCATTCTGAGTTGAGACACGGGGACGAAGACACGTCCGAGACCACTGAAAAAGTCCCTTAAATGTGTCATGCTGAGCGTAAGCGAAGCATCTTGCAACTATATAACACCAATAATACGGTATTTTTTCAGTGATCTTGAACCGTCCCCGTGTCTCAGAAGAACTAACAAATGGGAAACTCTTGAAAACCTATATACATAGTGTTACTATGTATATAGGTTTTCTATGTATAAGAAGGAAGGTGTTTAGTAGGTGAAAATCAATAAAGAATTAGTCAAAGGAAGTACTGCCATTATGGTCTTAAGCTTGCTTTCTCGGGATGCAATGTATGGTTACCAGGTTATTAAAGAGATTGACCAGCAATCTGGTGGGGTATTCGTGTTTAAGGAAGGAACCTTATATCCTATACTGCATGCTCTGGAGGCGGAAGGCTCAGTTGAATCCTACTGGCTTGAATCAAATGAAGGCCGCCGTCGAAAGTATTATCAAATCACCCAACAGGGAAAGGACCGACTGCAAGAAAAAGGTACCGAGTGGAATAAATTTAAAAATGCCGTAGATCAAGTGATGGAGGGGATAAAGTTTGAACATGTACCAAAACCAAAATGTAATTAATTATCTAGACCAAGTATGTGGGCAGGTGAAATGTAGGGAAGTTCATGCTGCCTTAAAAGTTGAACTGTTAAATCATATCGAAGAAATAACCGAAAATCTAACTGATAAGGGTGTACCCAAGGAGGACGCTATTCAGGAAGCAGTAAAAAATATGGGTGATCCAATATCAGTGGGAATACAATTGCACAATACCCATAAACCGAAAATTGACTGGAAGCTTATTTTCTTTACCACTCTATTTTTAGGTTTTGGATTATTCACTCTTTATACTATACAGTCTTATGATTTGCTAAGGTATGATTCAAGTGTCTTTTACAAAACGGCATTTTATATGTTGTTTGGGGTACTCATTTTCATTTTGGTTAGTAACTTAGACTATCGTAAATTTCAGAAAGTCTCCGCTTATATTTATATAGTTACCATAGCTATATGGGTCTTGGCATTAATAATCGGTCCCTTTGAGGCAGGGGTACCTTATATTGTTATAGGGCCTTTTCCTATTAATATTGCTGGCATATCTCCCTATTTATTAACTATAGCCCTAGCCGGATTACTAACTAATTACGATTGGAATAACAGGAAATCTTTATTAATAGGTGGGGCATTATTTTTGATTCCAGTTTTATTATACCTGGCTAGTCCCTGGTTTTCCGGGCTGCTATTATTCACTGGTTCATTTGTAGTTTTAATGTATTTAAGTCGCGCAAAAATCTATCAAATAGCTCTAACGCTTGCTGTTCCTATCGTACCTGCAATACTGGCAATTATTTCTCATCCGTACCGAACAGAACGATTTACTATATTTCTTAACCCCCAGGTGGACCCTGGCGGTGCTGGTTATATATATATTCAAATTACTGAAGCGATAAAAGCTGCGGGATACTTCGGTCAAGGGTTCAATTTAGTTACTGTTCCAGAGTTACATACGGATTTTGTCTTTACCTATATCGTATATACTTTTGGCTGGCTAGCCGGAATGTTGTTTTTCTTAGTAGCAATGGCATTTATCACCCATTTATTTAAGACCGTTAAACAGGTAAGAAATGAATATGGGTCACTCTTAATTGCGGGGCTATCTACTCTCTTGCTGTTTCAATTTATTTGGCACATATTGATGAATCTTGGTTGCCTACCTATTACCGGGATGAGTTTACCCTTTATAAGCTATGGAGGAAGCCAGTTGATTGTGCAAATGGTGGTTTTAGGTATCATCCTTAGTGTTAATCGTTTAAAAGATATTGTATTATTGACCAAAAACATCTAGTCTATCTGCTGCGAAAGGAAAAATAGAGTGGCAGCAATGAATGGCATTAGGGGAGACCCGTCCTCCAAAAAAATGGAAACAATACTTGGCAGATAATATTAGTAGCAGAATTATAGTCATAACCAGTGTTTAAATGGACGAATCAGCATTACCCTACTTGATAACATTTTTCTACAGCAGTTGTAGAAAAATAAGATTACTAATACTGACAAAAGGCTGCTTTATCTTTTTACCCTACTGGGTTAGAATGGGAAAAAATATTTATGGAGCAGATGATGAAATTTAGAATAATATCAGTAGGCAAGATACGAGAACCATTCTACCAAGAGGGAATTAAAGAGTACACTAAAAGACTAACTCCTTATACCAGCATTGAATTGGTAGAAGGTCTGGAGGAGAAGACCAATCCCCGGGCCGGTGAAAAAGAGATAGAAAAGATCTTGCAAAAAGAAGGGGAAAAGATATTGGGCCTATTAGGCAAAGATGAGATATTGGTTATCTTTGATATAGCCGGAAAACCCCTGGGCTCAGAGCAACTAGCCCAGTACATCAACTATTGGAACAACTCCGGGAAAAACCGGATCAACCTGGTTATCGGCGGTTCCCATGGTTTATCTGATCAGGTAAAAAAACGAGCCGATCAATCGATCTCGTTTTCCTCCATGACCTTCCCTCACCAGATGGCAGTCCTTATCCTTAGCGAACAGTTATACCGGGGGTTTAAAATATTAAAAGGAGAAAAGTACCATAAATGAGGTCTGCATTGATACCTGACTCGGTCCCTTTTTTCTACAAAAATACCCTGATATGAAATGATATGATAATAGGATCAATGAGAGGAGAATCTTTATGAACTGCATGCTTTGCCAAAAAACCCCCGCAGTAACAAAATGTATTCAATGCCAGATCCACCTATGCCGGGCATGCGCAACATTGTACCTGGTTGGGAATGGATGCGCTCCCTCCCCAGTTTTCCTGTGTCCAAATTGCCTGAAGGAATACATATCCGATAATTGGTAAAATGAGCAAGGGAGTATATGCTTAGAGGATCAAGCTACCGATTAAGCAGATGAGAAACCAAGCAGAATCACACTTGGGCTAATAAGCTAACTGAGGAGCGCTGGGATCTATACATAAAGTGATTAACACGCTAAATCCATCTGGATTCATACAGGTGGTATACTCCCATTTTAAAACCGTTACTATATTCGAAGTGCAGTCAATTAGCCAGGGCTAACCCTTATCTGGATACAGCTTTTATAGTATAACCAGAATTGTATCACTATTATAAAAGTCCCAGCAATTTGGGCCAGTAAGGAAGCAATATATAATAGATTAACGGTAGGAATATGGCCGGCAGCATGTTACCCACTTTTATACGGGGCAAATCCAGTATGTTCATTCCGATGGCCAGGATTAATAGACCGCCTACAGCGGACATTTCTACTATGGCTGCCTCAACCAGGAACTGTTGGATAAAAGATGCGGTTATGGTTATGAAACCCTGGTATATAAATACCGATGCGGCCGAAAACAAAACCCCCAAACCCATGGTAGAAGCAAATACTATGGACGTGATACCGTCCAATACCGATTTGGCAAACAGGGTCTGATGGTTGCCGGACAAACCACTTTCCAGTGAACCGACAATAGCCATGGCCCCGACACAGAATAGAAGACTGGAAGTAACAAACCCACGAGAAATATTGCTGCTGGAGGAAGCAAATTTGGACTC
>CAZXIR010000179.1:0-4851 GCA_964640845.1 uncultured Syntrophomonas sp. | reverse complement strand
GCTCCTACATATTTATGCATCCAAACCAGTTGTGCTGGGGTTTTCGCAGGGGAATACCAGTCATAAGGCAAAAAAGCAGGTTCTTGATTAAATAATCAAGAACCTGCTTTTTAATAGTATTTTGAAGACACTCCCATTTAAAAGACAACTGTAATTAAAACGTCAAGAATAAAGCCAGCATCATGCAGGCATGCTCATACGAAAAGGAATGCTTATAAAAAGATAAACCATTGAGCATTACTAACCTAATTAATCAATTGACAGTAGGGTATAAAGTTGGTATATTTAATGCATAATGAACATATGCCCATATATCGTTGAGGTTTGCTTGTAGGGTAAGATTATTGACAGTTGGCAATGTTATAGGCTGACCAGATAAGGAAAAGCTATCATTTTATACAATTTTGATTAGGAAGGGAGGTAATACTTATGCCACGTGGAGATGGAACAGGACCTCAGGGCAAAGGCCCCGCTACAGGCAGAGGTCAGGGAAAATGTATTAAAAAGAATAAGCCAGCTGATGCTGATAAAGGCAAAGGATCTGGTTCTGCCGGCACAGGTCGTGGTTTAGGAAAATCAAGAAGAAGTATCCAGGATAAAGGTTAAGATAAATATAATTGCTTGAGTTATCAAAAGTTTATCGGAGGTAAAAGGTATGAAAAAAAATATAGCTATTTGTTCCAGTGATGATAAACCTACGGCTATGGTAGATGGAAGATTTGGACGCTGTCCGTACTTCATGGTGTGGAACCCAGAATCTTCTGAATTTAAAGCATTAAAGAACGGTGGTATTGATGCTGCTCATGGTGCTGGTACCGGTGCGGCCCAGGTATTGTTGCAGAATGAAGTGGGAGTTATCCTAACATCTCGTATCGGTCCCAAGGCTTTTCAGGTTTTAAATACAGCCGGGATTAAGGTCTACCAGGGTCAGGAGAATATTAGCGTTCAAGATTTGTTGAAAAAATACCTGGATCAGCAACTGCAGGAACTAAACCAGCCCAATAATTAGCGGTTAAATAAAGCTATCTTTATGAGGAAAAGGAGAAAACAATGGAAATAGCTGTTGCAAGCGGCAAAGGAGGTACCGGTAAAACTCTGGTAGCTACCTGTTTGGCCAGGATTCTGGCTGATCATAATCCCATATTAATTGATGCTGATGTGGAAGAACCTAATGCTGGTTTGGTTATATCCCACCGGGTAATAGATACTAAACCTGCATTCAGGCCGGTGCCCGCCATTGATATGGAAAGTTGTACCTTATGTAGCAAATGCGCTGATTTATGCCGCTTTAATGCGCTGGTGGTCCTGCCTGACCAGGTCATGGTGTTCACGGAACTCTGCCATTCCTGCGGCATGTGCGCTTATATCTGTCCGGAAAATGCTATTAACGAAGTGGAATATAAAATTGGGGTAGTTGAAGAATCTGTTTTAATCAGCGGAGGCCAATTGATTACCGGCAGGTTATTGGTCGGGGAAGTCCAGAGTCCGCCTTTGATTAAAGCGGCTCGGGAGCTTAGGCGGCAAGAAAGTGAATACCGGGTAGTAGACTGTCCTCCAGGAACCACCTGCCCGGCTATAGAATCAATTCGGGATAGTGATTTTTGTCTCTTGGTGACCGAACCATCTTTGTTTGGTGCCCATGACCTGGAATTATCTATTGCCGCAACCAAACTACTTGGTATTGGTACGGGTATTATCATAAATCGCTGGCAGGGTGATGATGGTGATGTAGGCGTTATTGCCCGGGAACAGGACGTTCCGGTTTTGGAGCGCATACCCTACAGCTTGGAACTGGCTAAATCATATACCAAGGGAGAAAACCCTTTGGATGTTATGCCACAACTGCGGGTGATACTGGAAAACACAATTAATAAGGTGAAGGAGAGGGTAGTGTGAGAGAGCTTTTAGTACTCAGCGGTAAGGGTGGAACCGGTAAGACATCTCTAACTGCTTCTTTTGTGTGGCTGGCCAATAAGTGCATCGCCTGTGATTATGATGTTGATGCATCTAACCTGCCCATTCTCCTTAAGCCTGATTATTCTCAGGGACATGATTTCAGTGCTGGTTTTACTGCCAATTTGGATAAGGATATCTGTATTGATTGCGGTTTATGCCGTGATCTATGTCGTTTTGATGCCATCAGCAGCGAATACGACATTTCAACCTTGTCATGTGAAGGTTGCGGCTTTTGTGCCGAGATTTGTCCAGTAGAAGCCATACAAATGCAGGACAGGCCATCGGGTAGATGGTTTGCCAGCCAGTCAAACCTGAATGGAAAGATGATTCCCCTGTTTCATGCGGTACTGCGACCAGGTGAGGAAAACTCTGGCAAATTAGTTGCTCAGGTAAAAAATGCTGCCCGACAGAAGGCTCATGAAGATGGATATCCTTTATTGATATCGGATGGTTCGCCAGGAATTGGCTGTCCGGTTATATCTTCCTTGGTGGAAGCAAACCTAGTGGTTATCGTGGCTGAGCCCAGTGTTTCTGGATTTCATGACTTGAAACGGGTGCAGGAATTACTGGCCTTAAGGGGCGTAAGAAGCATACTTTTAATTAACAAGTGGGATCTTAATCCAGAAGCGTCAGATGCTATGGAAAAGTGGGCCCTTGAAAGTAATATACCTTGTGCAGGTAGGTTGCCCTATAGTTCGGAATTGGCTGCAGCTGTAGCTGTGGGTGTTGTTCCGGTTAGCAGGAAAGAACTGCAGGACTTGATTTTGCCGGTATGGGAAAACATTATGCAAACCCTGGAAAAACTTGACTAAATACTCCAAGGGCAGGTGCATGCCAACCATAGATAAACTTAGGAGATGACTAGGCGGTTATCTATAAAATTTTTGTATAGGCTGGGGCGTATGCCAGGAGATCTGTCCCTTGGAAGCCATCTAGGAGACTGCTTAATTCATAATAGCTTTGGTGCTTGGCACCAAACATCTTGTAGTCATGAAAAAGTTCGGTGCCAGTCATCGAACTTTTTTTCTGTCAAATACACGTTTTTAAGAGGTATACAGATGTATTGCATGGTCAGCAAAAGAAATGAATTATGATCAAAGTGTATCATTGCTGCAGCTAAACTATTAAAATATTAATGGGATAAGCTCTAATATTCAAACTCTATTTTTAGAAGCAGGGGGAGATAAATCTGTGAAAAACAAGCGCAAACAGTTTGCAGTAATCGGTTTAGGACGTTTTGGAGGCAGCCTTATCAAAGAATTGGTTTGTATGGGCTACGAAGTATTAGCAATTGATAATGAGGAACAGAAGGTGCAGGAGTATGTTGACACAGCTACCCACGCTGTGCAGGCTGATTCCACTGATGAAAATGTACTGAGAAAGCTGGGTATTAATAACTTTGATGTAGTGGTTGTATCCATCGGTCAGAATATTCAGGTCAATATCTTGACTACCATAATATTAAAGGAAATAGGGGTTAAACACGTAATTGCCAAGGCCCAAAATGCTTTGCATGCCAAAGTCTTGGAGAAAATAGGTACTGATACGGTGATAAATCCAGAGCGGGATATGGCTATCAAGTTAGCCCATTCTTTTTCCCATAATATTATGAACCAGATTGAATTATCTCCCGACTATAGCATAGTTGAAATGCTAGCTCCCCGAGTTATGGTAAACAACAGCCTATTAGAGTTGCAGGTCAGAAAGAAGATGAATATTTCTGTAATTGCTATTAAGCGCGATAACGAAATAATGATGCCTCCTAACCCTGAGCAGGTGATAAAAGAAAGGGATATTTTAGTTATCGCCGGGGAAATGAAATATATAAGACAAGTTACAGAAGTGGATTAATGGGAGTTGCTATGTTAAATAAGTTAAACCCTGCGCAAATACTTATAGCAGGTTTTTTTTCGATAATTATGATAGGAAGTTTCTTGCTGGCTACCCCCATGGCGGTGCAGTCAGGGAATAGCAATTATCTAACTGCTCTTTTTACGGCCACTTCTGCGGTGTGTGTTACCGGCCTGGTAGTGGTAGACACTGCCACTTATTGGACTTCTTTTGGACAGGTTATTATCATGATTTTGTTTCAAGTCGGCGGGCTGGGAATAATGTCTTTTGCCACCTTTATTGCTCTGATCCTGGGCAGAAACATCCAGTTGAAACAGAGGCTGGCCATGCAGCAGGCTATTAACCGGACCTCATTGGACGGAATAGTGGGAGTATTTAAATACCTGCTGTTAATTTCCTTTATAATCGAACTAGTAGGCGCTTTGGTGCTGTTTTTTTACTGGCTCCCATCTATGGGTCTGCCCCAGGCTTTATGGTATGGGGTATTTCATTCTATATCGGCTTTTAATAACGCCGGTTTCGATTTATTTGGCAGTTTTTCCAGCCTTACCGGCTTTGCCGGGAATGGGATACTATCTTTCACTATATCGTTCCTGTTTATTGCAGGTAGCTTGGGATTTATAGTACTCTATGAAGTATTTCATTATCTAGAAAATCGAACTCTTTCGCTTCATGCCCGGGTAGTTCTTATTACTACCTTAATCATGGTAACAGCAGGCTCGCTGTTGTTTTTTGGTCTGGAATACTACAATACCTTGCAGGGGTTAGGCCTGAACGAAAAGTTAATAACCTCATTTTTTCAGTCTGCTACTCGTACGGCAGGGTTTACCACCGTTGATTTGAGTTCATCTCATCTGTCAACTCAAATGTTACTGATGATTTTAATGTTTGTAGGGGGGGCCCCGGGGTCGACTGCTGGTGGGATCAAGGTCACTACCCTGGCGATCTTGTTCTTGGCCGTGATCAGCTTCCTTAAGGGAAAAAGAGATGTTGAATTATTGGAAAGAAGGATTGCGGTAGAGGATATCATAAAGGCAGCTGCCA
>CAZXIR010000178.1:0-4868 GCA_964640845.1 uncultured Syntrophomonas sp. | reverse complement strand
CTGGCTCCAGCCACCCGGCTGTATATCTCGGATAAAGCTTCGTTTTGAATAAATACTTCCATGGTCACTCGTTTTGTTTCTACAAACCTCACATAGATATCGGTTTCCTCTTGGTAATAAACTTTTATACTAGAAATAATTTTATCTGCAAACTCCTCAAGGAGGGCCTTAAGAACATCCTCCTTGTCTATGAAATAATTATAGAAAGTGCCAGTACCAATTTCCGATAAGACGATGATATCGCGGATAGATGTGTTGAAATATCCCTTCTCAATAAATAATTTAACAGCACTTTCTAATAGCTTCTGCCGCCTTTCCTTATTTTGTTTGATTTTCGCAATAGGCATTTAATTTCCTCCGAGTGTACGTTCGTTCACTATTATTATTAAATGAAGCTAGCAATCTGTCAATAGAAAAATTGACAAAAACTGTTAGTCCCTTGGCTTACTGCTAAATCAGCCGGTGATTTTTCCGAATTTCCTCAATCATTGAACGGTTTCTCCTAATTATGGCCATTATTTATCATTTTCATTATTACCTGATGTTACCCCTTATGAAAATCTTAATAATTTATCATGGAAATAATCGCAAATTACTGGATTGGATTTGATAAAATTATGTATTACCTAATCTGGTTGGAAAGGGGTTCTCTCTTATGGGCGATAAAATACTGGTTGTGGACGATGAACGCGAAATTGCAGATTTGCTGGAAGTCTATCTGCAAAACGAGAACTATACTATTTTTAAGTTCTACTCTGCCAAGGATGCTCTTGCCTGTATTAAAACTACCAAGCTTGATTTGGCTATCTTAGATATTATGCTGCCTGACATGAATGGTTTTACTCTCTGCCAGAAGATACGAGAGCAGCACACCTATCCCATTATTATGCTGACTGCCAAAGAAGAGGAAATAGATAAAATTACCGGGTTGACCCTTGGTGCAGATGACTACATTACCAAGCCCTTTCGCCCCTTGGAATTGGTAGCCAGGGTCAAAGCCCAGCTTCGCCGCTACAAAAAGTACAATTCTGTAACCTCGCAAGAGGAACCAACGATTATCCATTCTGGCCTGCTGATGAACATCAAAACCCATGAATGTCTACTAAACGAAAAGCCGCTGGCCCTCACTCCTACCGAGTTTTCCATACTACGTATCTTGTTGGAGAGGATAGGAGAGGTAGTCAGCGCCGAAGAACTGTTCCATGAGGTTTGGCAGAATGAATACTACAGCAAGAGCAATAACACCATTACCGTACATATCCGCCATCTGCGAGAAAAAATGAACGATACAGCAGAAGCCCCGAAATATATTAAAACGGTATGGGGGGTTGGTTACAAAATTGAAAAATGAAGCGTTAGGTGGCAAAGTATACAGCAAGCTGATCTGGAAACTATTCTATCAAACCATTGCGGTACTGGGGCTGGCCGTCGTTCTGGTCATAGTTCTGCGCTCTGCGTTGAAAGGAAAACTTGCAGATGGCCTGGTTCAGATCATCAGTACTTGTTTCAGAGTTGACTGGGATTTTGCCCACGGAATATATCAATTTTATATAAGGAACAATTTAGATCTTATTGTTGCCGCCATCGTAGTGGTCTTTTTCTTCATTTTATTCCGTCTATCGTTATCCTGGTTCACGAGATATTTTGATCAGATTGTTACCGGAGTCGATCAGCTGGGAGAGGAAGTTGATGAGAAAATTACCATGTCCTCGGAACTGGAATTCATAGAAACAAAGTTGAATGAAGCGAAGGATAAACTGAAGAAACGCGCCGAAGATGCCCAAGCGGCAGAGCAGCGCAAAAACGATCTTGTTGTTTATCTGGCCCATGATATAAAAACCCCTCTCACTACCGTAATCGGGTACTTGAGTTTAATCAACGAAGCTCCGGAAATGCCAGCCGAGCAAAGAGCGAAATATGTTGATATAGCACTCAAAAAAGCATGTCGTCTCGAAACCTTAATAAATGATTTTTTCGAAATCACCCGCTATAATTTTCAGTCTGTCCCATTGCACAGAGAAAATATCAACCTCTGTTACATGATGGTGCAGATTGCTGACGAAATGTATCCGCAACTTGTAGGGAGCGAAAAAAAGATTGAAATCAGTGTAGGCGAAGATATATTAATTTATGGAGATTCCCAACAACTGGCACGAGTGTTCAACAACATTCTGAAAAATGCCATCGCGTACAGTGATGATAACAGCTCTATAAATATTACGGCAGAGACGGAAAGCGATAAAACCATCTTATATTTTGAAAATCAAGGGACTATTCCTAAGGATCAATTGAGTTCAATATTTGAGAAATTCTACCGGTTGGATGCCGCCAGATCAAGCGCAACTGGAGGAGCAGGCTTGGGCCTGGCTATTGCCAAAGATATTATTACTTTGCACGGGGGCACGATTAGAGTTGAGAGTGATAACAAACACACAGTGTTTATAGTGGAACTCCCCCTTAATCTGATAGCAGTGAAAGCAGCGCTATGAATAATCTTCCAAAGCTTTTTTTACTTTCAGGAAGGAACTGATTTGGAAATTCTTATGAAAGCCTTTATCATTTCTTAATAAATTATCAACTCCAAATTAAAATACCGCCTGTTCATTTACGGTATGCTGGTTATGCAGAAAATGAACAGGCGTTTATTTATACATTGGGAAAACGAGGAGCAATTTGAATCCACTGCTGCAACGAGGCAGGAGATAGAACCCGCCACCTGTTTTGTTATCAGCAACCCGTCCGCTTAAAGAAGCAGGGGAACACCTCATTGTTATATGAAAGGAGCAAGGAATGGATCGAGTATCAAATGAAAGGAACAGGCATCGACACAGGCCAGCAAGCAGGATAAGAAAGACCTTAGCCATCATTATCTATCTTGCTGTACTGCTAACTGGCGGGAATCTGCTAATCAACCAAGCCGCTATGAACCCTGATAAGCTGTTAACCAACCTGGCAAAGGTCTATCCATTTGGCCAAGCTGACACAAAAGCTGCACTGGATAACGATTGGAACCTGATCCTGGTTAACCGCTGGAATCATATTCCTGGTCATTACCAAGGGGTTTTGGTACAACTATCAAACGGACAGTCCGTGGATGCCAGAATTTACCCTGATCTACAGGCAATGTTTAATGCAGCAAGAGTCGATGGCATATATCCGATGGTTGCATCCGGATACCGAACGGCAGAAGAACAGCAAAGCCTGATGGAGGAGAAAATAAAGGAATATAAAGGGCAAGGCTACTCTGCTTCCAAAGCAAAAAAACTAGCAGAAAAATGGGTAGCAATTCCCGGAACCAGTGAACACCAGTTGGGAATTGCGGTAGATATTAATGCTGATATAGACAAATGCACCAATGAGCAAATTTACCAGTGGCTGAATATGAACAGCTTCGAATACGGCTTTATTCTTCGTTATCCGGCGGACAAGTCCAGAATAACCGGTACCATTTATGAGCCTTGGCATTACAGATATGTGGGTAAGGAAGCGGCCGAAGAGATTTATGCTAATAACCTTTGCCTGGAAGAATATCTGGAGCAATAATTGTGTATTAATTTGCTTAGAATCATAACCTCCCGGAATCTTTACCAGAGGACTTAAAAATCCGCTCCACCTGGGCCGATCAGGGAAACACCTTCCTAAAACTCACATGTTGTGCGTGCTTGGTTGAAATCTTCCAGGATTACTGAACCATGCTTCAGGTAAAAAACCGTAAAACTAGGATTGTCTGGTGTTGAACTCAGGAAATCTTTTTACAGAGCAGATTATTCACTGGGACAGAGCAATTTGAAAATATGCAATACTTTAAATAAACCTGTCATTTAACGGAAGATGAGTGGGCAGAGATGGTTAGGCACCTTAAAATAGGCTATAATATTTAACGATATAGGTTAATGAATATGCATAACTGGTCAGGTTAAAGAGTCGTTATACTTGGTATGTGAAAGGCTAGGAGAAAGTGGATACAAATATTATAGCCCAACGGGATTATTCCATTGATTTGTTGAAAAGCATAGCAATTATTGGTGTTATTGTGATACATATCTGCTCTTATAATTATGAAATAGCTTCTCTTAATTGGACCGCAAGTGTTTTTTGGGGCAGTGTGGTGCGAGCTAGTGTACCTATATTTTTTATGTGCAGTGGAGTCCTGTTTTTATCCATGGACAAAGCTTTTTCCACTAAAAAATTGTTTAGCAAAACACTCCCGCGAATAATTGTTGCCATGCTGGTGTGGGCCATGTTCTATAAGACTTTTCATTTGATGGTTGGCGGCAGTTTGACGCTAGCCCATTTGATTCAGGGGTTAAAAGAAGTACTGTTGTTCGATCAGGAATTTCACCTGTATTACCTGCAAATACTGGTGATAGTTTATCTTTTTTTGCCCATTAGCAGAGTGCTGACCCAAAATGCCGCTAAAAAGGAACTGCAATACCTATTGTTGCTCTGGTTTGCTTTTGGTATTATTTATCCCACCGTTATATCCTTTTGGCCATTCACCCTGTTGTCAGGAATACCGGTTCAGTATAAAATTAACATGACCTATGCAGCTATCGGTTATGGCATACTGGGTTTTTACCTTAAGCAGTATCCCCTAAACAATAGTAACTGGTTTTGGGCCTTAAGCCTGGGCGGATTCCTGTTTATATTTGTGGGAACATACTGTATATCAGCTAAAACCGGCTCCTTGTATACTGGCTTTCTGGAGGGGATGTCCTTGGGGGTAGCCTTGTTGGCGGCTGGAATCTTCGGCTTGGGCAACTCAGTTACTCCACCTGGAAACAAATTTTTCCGAAAGAGTATTGCTTTTATATCGAAAGCCTCCTTTGGCATTTTTTTAACCCATGTATTTTTTATCTACCTATTAC
>CAZXIR010000177.1:0-4960 GCA_964640845.1 uncultured Syntrophomonas sp. | reverse complement strand
CCCTGCCAGCTGACCTGACTGGGATAGCAGCCTCGTTTGCAGACCGGATTCAAAGGGCCGTATCAGGCAGACTGGATGATTAATTAAATACACGGAAAAAATCCTTTAGGGCACTTCCTGGTTGACTGAAATTGGAGTGATTTATATGTGGGGGCAGGTACTTACTATACTCTTGGTGGCGGTGGTATTAGGCATGGATGCTTTTTCCCTGGCTCTGGTCATGGCTTTAAACGGAACATCCCGAGCATATGAATACAAGTTTGCTGCTGCAGTAGCAACATTCCACATATTAATGCCCTTAATAGGGTTGAGTCTGGGGTATACGGCCGGGAAAATATTAGGTTTCTGGGCTAGTTGGCTGGGTGCAGCAGTACTGGCCTATGTGGGAGTTAATTTTTTTAGGGAAGGTTATGCAGAAGTTAAACAACATGCGGTGGGGTTTGATAGAGCCCGTCAACTGATGATGGAAGGTGAAACCAGGCGGGACCATGGGGAAAAGAACCTCTTGCTCTTGACCGCATCAGTAAGCATGGATGCTCTAGCCATAGGTTTTACTCTGGGTACTACTCAGGTACCGGTACTGATAACAGTAATTATTATGGGGATAACGGCTGGGATCATGACTCTGCTAGGTTTTAGAGGTGGTAAAATATTGGGTAGTATGGTTGGTCGCTATGCTCAAATAGCAGGTGGGGTAATTCTGATCATGCTGGCTATAAAAATACTATTGTAAACCAGGGGGGAGCAAGGTGAAAAGGGTACTATTTGTATGTAGTGGAAATACCTGTAGAAGTCCAATGGCTCAAGGTCTTTTCACCCGGATAATAGCTCAATATGGAGACGGTAACCTGGCCAAGCTGTATGAGGTATGCTCAGCTGGCTTATTTGCAGCCGATGGCTTGCCAGCTGCCCAAGCCGCTATGGACACCATGCTGCCCTATGGAGTGGATTTATCCGAACACAGGTCCAGGAAGTTGGATGAGGAAATGATCAATAGGGCCCATTTGGTTTTGGTAATGACCAGAGAGCACTACCTGTATCTAATAGAAAGGTTTGAGGAAAGTATAGATAAAACCTTTCTGCTTGGTGATTTGGCCGGTTATGATGGGCAAGAGATTTTTGATCCCTATGGGCTGGGGATAGAAGCATATCAACAGAGTGCCAGGCAACTTAAGAGGATGTTGGATAAAATCGTTGAGAAATTAGCATAAAAAACAAGCTTAAGAATATATAGTGTTTGGAGGAGGGAATCAATCCATGAGAATAGCTATTGGCAGTGACCACGCCGGGTTCCTAATGAAAAAGGATATAATAAATGAAATGCAGGCGGAAGGTCATAAGATCATAGATTGCGGAACGTATAGCAGCGAATCGGTTGATTATCCGGATATTGCCGAAGCAGTTGCCGGGAAGGTTCTGGAAGAGGATATTATGGGAGTGTTGATCTGCGGAACGGGGATAGGGATTTCAATAGCTGCTAACAAGATTCCGGGAATCAGAGCGGCTTTATGCCATGATCCTTATTCCGCTAACCTGGCCCGGGAACATAATAATGCCAATGTAATTGTGGTTGGATCAAAAATAAGTGGAATAGGGATCACCCTGGAAATGATAAAAACTTTTATCAATAGTAAATTTCAAGGAGGTAGACACCAACGAAGGGTAGAAAAGATAGATAGTCTGGAAAAAAAAAGTCATGAAAGGAGTCGGGCAAGTGGACTATATTGAGAAGTATCTTCGGTCTGTTGACCCAGAGATAGCTGAGGTCATCAATCAGGAAGAAATGAGACAGAACAATAAACTGGAGCTGATAGCCTCAGAAAATTTTGTGTCCCGTGCAGTTATGGCCGCCCAGGGATGCGTAATGACCAACAAATATGCTGAAGGATATCCGGGCAAACGTTATTATGGGGGTTGTGAGCATGTTGATGTAGCTGAGGAGTTAGCCCGGGATAGGGTCAAAAAAATTTTTAAGGCCGAACATGCTAATGTCCAACCTCATTCAGGGGCTCAGGCTAATGCAGCAGTATACTTCGCGGCATTAAGTCCAGGTGATACGGTTATGGGCATGAATTTGAGTCATGGGGGGCACTTAACTCATGGAAGTCCGGTGAACTTTTCTGGGAAAAACTATAATTTTGTTGATTATGGGGTAAATGCTCAAACTGAAACTATAGATTATGATCAGCTCAGAGATATTGCGCTCAAAGTGCAACCACGTATGATAGTGGCAGGTGCCAGTGCTTATCCTCGCATTATCGATTTTAAGAAATTCAGAGAGATAGCGGATGAAGTAGGTGCCTATCTTTTTGTAGATATGGCTCATATAGCTGGACTAGTGGCAGCGAATCTTCATCCCAATCCCGTCGAATATGCCCACTTTGTTAGCTCAACCACCCATAAGACCCTACGCGGACCCAGGGGGGGCATAATTCTCTGTGGTCAGGAATGGGCCAGAAAAATTGACAGCGCGGTTTTCCCAGGGATTCAAGGTGGTCCACTAATGCATGTCATCGCAGCTAAAGCGGTATGTTTTAAAGAAGCCCTATCAGAAGAATTCCAGCAATATCAGCAGAATATTATCGCTAATGCTAAAGCACTGGCATCAGCACTCATGGAAAATGGTTTAAGGCTAGTCTCGGGAGGAACTGATAATCACCTAATGTTGGTAGATGTTCGTCCTAAGAATCTTACCGGCAAAGATGCTGAAGCAATTTTAGAATCGGTTAACATTACCGTTAACAAGAATACTATACCATTTGATCCCCAGACACCTTTTGTAACTAGTGGGATTAGACTGGGAACACCGGCTTTAACCAGTCGGGGCATGAATGCAGAAGATATGAAGCAAGTGGGCACAGCTATTGCTAAGGCTTTGGGTAACCCGGGCAGCGAAGACAACCTTAACGAAGTAAGGCAAATCGTACAGGAATTATGCCAGAAATATCCACTGTACTAGAGAAATTGAAAGTCAAGAGATGGATTATGGCTCGATTTTGATGTGCGGGAAGGAACAGGGATCGCCGTTTATCGTATCATGAACCGAACTACTTCCTACTCCACTGGCGAGCTAGCAAGGAGTCCACAGGGTAACAATTTGGACTCCCTACACAGAAGCTTTCCAGGTGCTAAATTTGAGTCGTTACTAATGATATGACAGGAGTCTTTTAAATGGATACTAAAACCCTTTCATTACCAAAACTAAACCAGCTTTCACCCACCCTGGAATCAACCGCACTTAAACTGATGGAAGAAACCGGGGAATTGGCGCAAGTAATCGGCAAGTTTCGAGGCCTTAGCGGAGAAACAGTGAATCTGGATAATGAGACTATCGTTCGGGAAATTGCCAGGGAACTGCTGGATGTAGCGCAGACAGCAGTTACTATGATGTTTGTGTTGGAACAAGATTTTGGTATTAATATTGACAGCGCGTTGGAGGATCATGTGGCCAAATTGGAACGAAAAGGGTACATATCACGGTAACGGAAGAATTCATCGACAATAAATCTTAATAAAATGTAAAATTCACGAAAGGATTTTGCGTCTTCACCCTCGAATTTTATTGTACTTGAGTAAGAGTGTATAGCTTAAGGCTAAAAGGAATTTGGATTTTTATGCCGAATGGTGAAGAGTAATAGTGAAGACGGGTTAAAGGTGTATATTAATGACTGAGAAAAAGAAGAAACACTGGGCAAGAGCCTTTAGCGAGGCGATAAACCTTGTCACAACTATTGCGGCGGCAGTCGGATTTTGTGGATACGGCGGATGGTGGCTGGATCAAAAATACGGTACTGCTCCCAAGTTTACTGTAATCGGTGTGCTGCTTGGGATGGCTACAGCTATCAAAGTAATGTGGGATCGCATGATGGCAGACCAGCATAAAAAAGAAACCAAATAAACCTTATTAGCAGTCAAAGCCTGCCAGAAGGGCTTTGATTTACATTTTAGGTGACAGCTCGGATAACAGGAGAGAAAAGGAAGACCTGGTTGTCTCAACAACGCTACTGTAGGAAGGGGGGAGAAAAAGAATGATATTTGGTATGTGGGATGGCGCCTTTTTTCACATTGGGCCAATTCCAGTAGATCACCTGGTAGTTACTGAATGGGTAATCATAGCACTAATAGGAATAATTGCATATATGGCAACCCGGGACATGCAGAAAGTTCCCAAGGGATTACAGAATGCATTTGAAGCAATAATCATATTTACCAAAGATTTTTTTACCCAGTTAATGGACGAAGAGCATGTCGCTAGAAAGTGGGCACCTTTGCTTACTGCATTTTTCCTGTTTATCCTGATAAGCAACTACAGCGGTCTCATCCCAGGAGCCGCTCATATTGCGGGGTTCCAACCTCCTACCAGCAACTGGAACGTAACTATGACTTTAGCAATAATTACGTTCTTTTCAGTTCATGTTGCAGGATTTTCGGAACATAGTGGACATTACCTGCATCACTTCGTGAGTCCAAGTCCACTTATGTTACCATTAAATCTGGTAGAAGAAGTGGCACATCCACTTTCCCTTACCGTCCGTCTATTTGGGAATATCTTTGGTGAAGAAATGGTTATAGCATTTTTGATGTTTATGGCACCATTTGTAGTTCCGACGGCGATTATGGGTTTGAGTTTGTTATTGGGTGCTATCCAAGCGATAGTGTTTACAATTTTGTCAGCTAGCTATATAGCAGCTGCAGCTGGTAAGGGTCATTAAAATTAATATCATTTTGCTCATTTTTTTGTTAGAGCTTGAAAGGAGGGAAAAAGATGGGAGTAGCATTAGGTGCTGGTCTTGCTGTATCAATCGCTGGAATAGGTGGCGGAATTGGTATGGGTGTAGCTGGAGGCAAAGCTTTCGAAGCCATCGCTAGGCAGCCTGAAGTTGGAGGGGATGTAAGAACACTGCTGTTCATAACTCTGGCTTTTATTGAAACCCTGACTATTTACGGTCTGCTGATTGCA
>CAZXIR010000176.1:0-4986 GCA_964640845.1 uncultured Syntrophomonas sp. | reverse complement strand
ATATGGTCTGAAACACTTGTTAGTACATCACATTCATGACCATGAGCGGGCGGGCGAGTTAGCAGATAGTTTAAAGCAGCAATATAATAGAGAAGTATCGATATGTCCTATCGGTCCTGTAATAGGACTGCATGTAGGTCCAGGAACCCTGGCGGTAGTTTATTGTACCGAAAACTAATCCAGCCGGTGCAGGCATGGTTGAAACGTTCCCCATTCCTGCACCGTCCCACTACTGAAGAGCTTTGGCCAGGTTTTCATCATAACCTTTCAGAAAATAATCGGTAGAGGCATCTACGCCTACACTGCAACGTATAATGACCTTGATTCGTTCGTCAATCTGTTTTTGCAGGGCTTGTTCCATCATCTTGACATCATCGGGTTCCATAATATCGGGTGTCCTAACCTGGAGCAGAACTAACAGGTCATCGCCCCTTTCGCCGTAATAAAAATCCAACAGTTTACCAGCCGGTTCTTGTATATAAAGTTGGTTCTTTATAGCTGCCTCCAGCTTAGTGTGGAATTTCTTCGCCTCTTCGGAAAGGGGTTCTATTTCTTCCTCATAAAGGTATCTTTGATCATCAGCAATTTGGGCGGTGATTGATCTTACTAATAAGCGTACCGATTGGTTCAGGTTAGAATTTAATTTCTCCTGCATTTGTAACACTTGGGTGGGATCGATAGGCTTAGGGGAATGAACTTCAACCATAATGGTGGGGCTTTCTTCAAAAGCATTTTGAATGTCCACATTGTCAATCAAGGCTCCCGGGGTTTTGCTCAGTTCTTCATTCAATATCTTGACAGCTAAATTCTGAAGTTCATTTAAACTCGATTGCTGGTTCAATTTCTGCTGATCTACATCACTGATAAAAACCTGCCCGTTTCGATCTGCATCCCTGGATATTAGGGAGCGTATAATGAGATGGCTGTCAGGTTTCACTTCCTGCTGTATTATCTTTTCTATATCTGCCACTCTGCTAGTACTGAATTCCTTGGGGGTCATGACCACTGCCAAAACATGCAAGCTATTTCCCAGCTTTTCATAACGCAATTCAGAAAGACTGGCTCCCAGAGTTGTCTTAACCTGTTCAGCTACTATCGATTTTAGTCTATCTGCCAAATTGCGTTCACCGACTGTTTGAATGAGAGTTTGAGTCATGAATATTCCCATTACAATCAGGATAATAAAGCTGAGACCAAAACGTCTTAAATAGGTGAAAAAGGCTGAGCCATTATGGTGTTCGAATTTTACCAAGCCAGCTACCGCATATACAGCAGCAGCAGCAAATTCAATAGCCACTAGATTGGCGCAAAATAGTAAAAAAGCTCCCCAGGCCCATTCGTAATTGCCGGACGACAAGCACAGGCCACATGTGGCAAGGGGAGGAACGAGAGCGGTGGATATAGCTACTCCTGGCAGAGCCGGACTTAGTTTCTTGTGTACCATAGCATAGGCCCCAGCCAGTCCCGATACCAGGGCTATGATTATATCATAAATGGTAGGCTGAGTACGGGATAGGATTTCCGGGCCGAAATCAGGACGCAGTGGAACCAGACCAATAATAAAAGCCAGGCTGATTGCCAGTATAATGCCCAGAAATTCTGAAAACAGGGCGCTTTTGAGCAATATATTATCACCATTTGACAAACCCAGGGCAATACCAAAAATTGGTCCCATCAGGGGAGCCACCAGCATAGCACCGATTACTACCGCGGTACTCCCAGCCAGCAGACCATAGGCAGCTATAATGGTTGAAATACACACCATCATATAGAAGGCCGGGGAAGGAGAAGAGTCAGTGCAAATTTTCGCATAAGTAGTTTTTCGTTCTTCTCGGGTCATATAGCTGTGTAGATCATTTACAGTTCCTAGTATTTTTTCCAATATTCCCATAGCGCATCATCCCTTTTTCATAAGGTGTAGGATGTATTTCGACCATTTCCTTTAATATTCCTTTAATTAACATAAAATGCAAGTCCTGCATGACTTAATTCACCTCCGTTGAATTAGACATAAATTAATTTTATAAGGTAGGGCAATAATAACTACAGAATCTAAAAAAAATCTTAAGGAGGGTGTATATTGCTGCCTACTATATCGGGAATAATATTTCTGGTGTTTTTAGCTTTGGTGTTTTACTGGTTTTTATCTATTATTCAGAAACCAGTTAACGGGAAAAGGGGGATTGCCTGGCGGGAATACGAGTTTGATTTTGAAACCGCTCCTGAGATCATGGCATATCCTAGCGAACATATTGCTGAGGGGGAAAACAATCTCAGACTGATGCAGGTTAATGATGCATGGATAGCCTGCTGGTCAATTCAGGAAAGATTATTAGGAGAAAAACTATCAGACACTCCACCAGAAATGGAAGACCATGAATTGGTACTGCGGATATACGAAGCAGGTGACCTGCTGCGGCATCATGATATGAAAATAGATAAAATGAGTGGATGCTGCAGGTTGTATCTGCACAACTATCTTGCTTACTATGTAAGCTTGGGTTTTAAACGCGGAAATAGATTTTATCCATTGTTGGTATCAAATACCGTCATTCCCAATGAACTGCAGTAAGATACTGCGGCAGATTAGTCAATAGTTGTCCAGATAAAGCTGTCACTGCAGGCAGAAGAACCGCTGCTGCTAAAACAATTAGATAATTAGTGCCCAGATAAAAGCTGCCCCTATACCACCTAAAACCACCAGCATAATATTAAAGCGCATCCAGGCCAATAAAAAAGCAGCTATGGCCCCAGCCGCAGCTGAAGATATTTGCCCAGTAGAATATAATATGCCCGGAAAAATCAGTGCGCCTAAAACTGCATAAGGAACGAATTGCAGAAAAGTGCCTAAGAACCGGGGTAATTTTTTGTCCCCCAATATTAACAGCGGAATTAGTCGCGGTAGATAGGTGGCCAATGCCATACCTATTACGATAAGGAGGAGTTCATTCATCTTTCGCCCCCCCGGTACCAGTTGGAAACATCATGGTTGCCGCTAGTGCAGCCAGTATGGTACTCATAATTATCCTCCAACCGGTTGATAAGCTTGCACTCAGTGGTATCCAGGACAATGCCGAGTTAATCCCTACAGAAATTAGTACTACCAGCAGAATTGGACGGGATGATCTTAATGGCGGTACCAATAACCCGATAAACATGGCATAAAGTGCAATACCCATGCTGGCTTGCAGAGATGGAGGCAGGCCTGATGCGAGAAATATGCCGGCCCAGGTACCTGCATTCCAGGCCAGAAAGGCTAGCATATTCAAAGCGATTATAAACCATGGAGAAAGCAGTTGATCCTTTTGCAGGGAAGCAACAGAAAAGGTTTCATCTGTGACCCCAAACGCTAGCATGCAGCGCCAAGCTTTGGACAGTGAAGGATCAATGCGCATGGAAAGGGAAGCAGTCATTAAAAAATGGCGCAGGTTTAAGATAAAAGTAGTAAATATGATTTCCCAGGGGTTAGTCCCCAAGGCTATCAGGTTTACTCCCACAAACTGACTGGCTCCAGCGAATACTATAAATGACATTAAAAGAGCAATGTAATCAGGAATTCCCGAAGATTTTGCCACTAGGCCGAAGGTAATAGCAATAGGAATGTAACCCACGGCAATAGGGATGGAAGTCTTAATACCGGCTATAAAGGGTTGCCGGAAGGCTGAAACCTGGTTGCTTGTGAAGGGTGAGTTTACATTGTCTTTTTCCATCTGTCCTCTAATCCTGTCTTGTAAATGTATTCTAATAATATATCATAATCTGCTTGTTTTAATAAACTTTAATCTGTAAATCAATTAATCCACATATAATACCGCATATGTACCTGAGCAAATTCAAATTTTTGAGTTCTGCAAAATCTGGTCTAATATCAGATATTCTTGAGCCCAGTAATAAAAAAAGGCCGGGAAATTTCCCGGCACCAGTGTTAAGACAGCAGTGTTGATTACAACTCTGGGGCGTCCAAAATAATGTGACGGCGGCGATCAACACAGCATTTGACTCCATAAGTTACACAAAGGCGTGGCCAGTAGGTAGAATCTTCATATTCGCGGCTGTAGAATCCTATAACACTGTCAAAAGACTCATCGCATTTTAATAGAATCCCATCATTTTCAACATAGCCTTTATACCATGCCTTGACTAGGTTTGTAAGGTCGATTTCCAGCCAGTCATTGATAAATCCGGGGGAAACGCAGGTGCATGAAGGGTAGGAACAATCGAAATTGGGCCGTGTATTCCAGGTTACGCCTAATTCGTTCCATCCTTGAACTACCGGATAAGCACATAAATCGGTAGTTTGATTACAGGGCACCTCATTTCTATAAATCCACAAGCGCAAACAAGCTTTCTCAATAAAACTGTTAGGCGGAATCAGCCTACAGTTATCCTGACAGAGATCAAATTTCATTAACGTCTGGTATTCATCATTGCATCCCTGGTACTGGTTGGCAAATAGATAATAGCGCTCTCCAAAGTTCATATTAGGATAATATTCAGATATATAGGCGTCTTTTTCAGGAGTAAAACAAATCCTGTTTAAGGGATGGTGATGGTATGGGTTACCAGTCATATTTAATCATCTCCTTTCTTATGTGATGTTATATAATATGGAAAATTTGTGTTTTGTGTACTCAAATACTAGGAAACCTTACAATATTCAGTCATTTTGTTAACTAATGCTACATATTGCAAGGTTAAATGGATTTCTAGATGCGACAAATACCGGAAAACAATTTTCCGGTCAGTGACTGATATCCCCGCAACCTTTATATCGATTGGTGTATAAATACGGAATTTTTCCAAAATTATCATTAGCATAATACTGTGAAATATAGGCATCCTTTTCGGGAGCAAAATAAATAAAAGTTGGCAAAGTGATCAACTCCTTTTTTATAGTTGGCACATAATACTGGTAAATAATGAATAATGTTACTGATGAAAATATTCTTTCTTCTGTTGGTTTCAAACAGTATAAATAAGCAAAAT
>CAZXIR010000175.1:0-5037 GCA_964640845.1 uncultured Syntrophomonas sp. | reverse complement strand
TTCCGATAATCTACATAATTTATAATCTTCTGGGTTTACAAAAGTATGAGGGGAGTGATAATCACCTTTTTCAGTGGACTTTCAACAGAATTGTATCACCTATTTACCCCATATTTGAAAGGAGGATTCTAAATGCAAAGAGTTGGAAAGAAACTGGCCTGTCTTTTAGTATTCATGATGCTATTTACTGTGATAGGCTGCGGAGGCTCAGATACCGAATCCGGTGACGATAAACCTGCTGATGTTGTTACCAAAGACGCTGATGTAGTAGTTATTGGTGCCGGTACATCCGGTATGACAGCTGCCATTGAAGCAGCCAGTGAAGGTGCGAAAGTCATTCTTTTAGAGAAACAGGGGAAAGTTGGAGGAAGCAGCCGCTTTGCGGAAGGTGTTTTTGGCGCTGAAAGCCCGCTGCAAAAAGAGTTAGGTATCACCATCAGTAAGAAGGAAACACTGCGTAAAGAGATGGAGTTCCACAATTACAGAGTTTCTGGTCCGCAATGGAAAGCGCTGATCGAGGCATCAGGAAATAATATTCAATGGCTTTTGGACATGGGAGTTAAGTTTGCCATGGTAAGCAGCCCCGGTGCAGGAGAAAAAACCTGGCATGTTTATGATGGTTTTGGCGATGCTCTTTTTGATCAATATCTTTTGCCAAAAGCTGAAGAACTAGGTGTTGAAGTATTAGTTAATACACCCGGTAGTGAATTGATCATGGAAGATGGTCGGGTGGTCGGAGTGAAAGCCACCACAGCAGATAATAAGGAGCTGGTTATCAATACCAAAGCTGCTATAATAGCAACCGGTGGATTTTCAGATGATCCGGAATTGGTTGCTGAATTAACTACCGATGATATGACTCAGGTGGTTAATGGCGGAACTCCTGGCCATACTGGAGACGGAATAAAAATGGCCCGGGCAGTTGGAGCAGCTTCTAACGGTTGGGCTATATTCAGTAAAATCGGTCTTACCCTGGAGAAGTATTCAGTCCATTCCCATATCAATTCAGCAGCTGCTATGGAACCAAGCCTTTGGGTCAATAAATTCGGTGAAAGGTATGTTAATGAGGATGTAATTTTCCATTATACCCGCGCAGCCAATGCCGTGGGAACCCAACCTACCACCTATTCAGTGATAGACAGTAATTTGCTGAATAAAATGATCAACGAAGGTTGTTATAATGGTTTTGGAGCCTATGTTTTGCCCGGAACCAAATTGGTTGACCTGCCAGAAGAACTGGAACAAGCCCTGGAAAGAAAGGATGTTAATGTTTTCAAAGCTGATACTTTAGAGGAACTTGCAGATAAGTTGGGGGTCGATAAGGATACCTTCCTGGCCACCATCGATCGGTATAATGAATTTTGTGCCAATGGCGAAGACCTGGACTACAGCAAAGAATCTAAGTATCTCAATGAAGTTAAAACCGGTCCGTTTTATGCCTTCCATATCAAAGTCCTGAATCTTAACTCCATGGGTGGTATAAGAGTCAATATCAACAACGAAGTGCTGGATGAAGAATATCAGCCCATCAAAGGCTTGTATGCGGCAGGAATGGACTGCGACGGTTACACAGGAGATACCTACGGTTTGAATATACCCGGATCTTGTCAGGGTATTTCACTCTTCACCGGCAGAAACAGTGCAATTCATGCAGTAGAGTATACAAAAACCATTTAGTATAAACTAGTATCTAAGTCAGGTTTACGATCAGCTATAGGGATAAAGATATAAAATATTAGACATGAAGGGAACTGTTTCATGGTCATGGACTGTTTCCTTCATGTCAATAATAGATTTGCAGGGGATTGATTATGAATGATATTAAACTGGGACAATATGTGCATGGAAATTCGCTTATACATTCATTGGACCCAAGGACCAAGATCATCTGCTGCACCTTGGCGGTTATTGCGATACTAAGCAGCCACAACTTATGGTATCTGCTTTTCCTCTTGGGCTTGATGATGACTGCTACAAAGTGTTCCGGAATACAATTCAGTTCAGTATGGCGTAGTATGCGCGGCATCAGGTATCTGCTTCTGATCACTTTTCTTTTTCAAGCGGTCCTTACCAGTGGAGAAACTGTTTTTCAATTAGGAGCGCTAAGTGTTACCCGGGAAGGATTGATGTTCGGTTTAATCAATTTGTTTCGCCTGGTGATACTGTTTTTGGGTTCCATCATCCTGTTGATGACTACCACCCCCATGAAATTATCATCGGGTTTGGAATTTTTATTATTGCCGTTGAACAAGCTCAAAATTCCGGTACAATATTTCACCACCATTATCAGCATTTCCTTTCGTTTTATTCCAACCCTGGTAGAAGAATCAATCAACATCAAAGACGCCCAAAGGTCAAGAGGAGCCCATTTTGATTCACCGAAGATTTTCACCAATCTTAAAAGTTACCTGGCCATTTTAATACCCTTGTTGGCATCTTCACTGCTTAGGGCTGAGGATCTGGCAGAAGCTATGGACAGTAGATGCTATGCCGGAAATCCCAATCAATACCGTATGCGAACCTTAAAATATAAAGCGGTTGATATTTATTTAATAAATTTTATGGCAGTTGCTTTATTAATTGGACTGGTTATCACATAATAAATGTGAACTTACTTAAGGAGACTTATAATGAACGGCCATGGAATTGAATTAATTAATGTCAGTAAGGAATTTAAAAACTCTGATTCATATAAAGCGGCCCTTACCAATATTAACCTCACTATACATGAAGGTGAATATATTGGTATTTTAGGTTTAAACCAATCCGGAAAATCAACTCTGGCCAGATTACTGAATGGCTTACTTCAACCTACCCAGGGCAGGATTTTAGTCAACGGTATGGCTATGGATTCTTCCGAACAAATTAGAGAAATCCGGCAATTGGTTGGTATCGTATTTCAAAACCCGGACAACCAGCTAATTTGTCCGGTAGTTGAGGAGGAAATCGCCTTTGGTCCAGAGAATTTAGGCCTATCCCCTACCGAAGTGAATAAGCGGGTGAGCTGGTCCTTAGAAATCGTAGGTATGCAGGAGATGAGGTATCATGCCCCTCATCTGCTTTCCGGAGGACAAAAACAAAAAGTTGCTCTGGCCTCTGTTTTGGCCATGCAGCCCAGCTATCTGGTCCTGGATGAACCTACATCTATGCTGGATCCGGTTAGCAGGTGGGAAGTTCTGGAACATCTGCGAGAAATCAATAAAGAAAACCATATTACCATCATCTTAATAAGCCATAATCCTGAAGATTTACTGGATGCTAACCGCCTGATTGTCTTACATGAAGGCTCCATATATATGCAGGGAACCCCCAGAGAGGTGTACACGGATCTGGAAAAACTGACTGCCATCGGATTAAAACCACCCGGCTTCTATCAATTGATGAAGCAATTAGAGGAAGAAGGATATATTATTGATGATAATACTGAGACCATCCCCCAACTGGTTGAGAAGATATGTCAAAAATAATTGATATTAAAGATCTATCCTATGTATATTTACCGGGCTCAGCTTATGAGCAGCAGGCATTGACAAATATTAATCTGTCATTAGATCAGGGTGAGTTACTGGGCCTATTTGGTTTGAACGGATCGGGCAAATCTACTCTGGCCAAACTTTTGAATGGCTTGATATATCCAACCACGGGTAGTGTAACGGTTTGCGGTATAGATACCAATATCAAAAAATTAAGGTATGATCTTTGGAAAAAAGTAGGACTGGTTTTTCAATACCCTGAACAGCAGATATTCGAATCCAATGTTTATGATGAAGTTGCTTATGGACCGCGAAACCTGGGGTTGACTGAATCGGAAGTAAAAACCAGGGTTTATCACGCTTTGGAAAGAGTCGGTATATTTCCTGACTCAATGGTGAATTTGTCACCGGTCAGCCTCAGCGGAGGAGTGAGAAGAAGGATAGCTATCGCTGGAATTCTAGCATTAGAACCTGAGATTTTGGTTTTAGATGAACCAATGGCGGGTTTGGATCCTTTGGGACAAAAGCTGATTCTGGATATTATAAAAACCCGACAGGAAAAGCAAACTGAAACCACCATAATTATTTCCCATAACCTGAAAGATATCCTGGCCCTGGCAAATAAAATTGCTATTCTGGAAAGAGGCTCCCTAGTGTTTTTTGGGGAAGTGCAGGAACTGTTAGCCAATAAAGATATTCTGAGCAAATTCCGGTTGGAGCTTCCTGACTATCTTCAAGTTTCATACGCTCTAAATGCCAGGGGCATAAAGACCAATTCCAATATAAAAAATATAAATGAGGCTGGATTAGAACTTATTAAAATTATTTCCGGCGTGAAGGGAAAATTGTAGTGTCTACAAAGAAACTTGCTTTAATTGCGATCCTAGTGGCACAGGCCACAATTCTTCATTATCTGGAAGGTCTATTACCTAATCCGATTCCTATTCCCGGGGTCAAGTTAGGCCTGGCCAATATCATCACTTTACTGGCTTTAATTCTTTTTGATTTCAAAACTGCCTTAAATATAGTGGTTTTACGCACCATATTAGGTTCTCTTCTAAACGGCACTCTTTTCGGGGTAGGCTTTTTCCTGAGTTTTTCCGGGGCCATCACAGCCACTTGTATGATGATACTGTTACTACGTGTTTTCCCGGTTTTAAGTGTGATAGGAGTAAGTATTTCCGGAGCCATCGCCCATAGCATAGGGCAATTGTTAGTCGCTTCCCTGATAATCAGCCAGCCCGGAATCTTTTATTATTTACCTTTTATGCTGCTCTTTTCCATACCCAGCGGAATAATAACCGGGCTTTTGTTAAAAGAGTTGCTTAAATTTATGCAATCAACTAATCGATTCGATGAACTAATTGGGAATAAGCTCAATAAAGTTTGAATGTGAAAGTAGGTAGTCTGGGATGAAAAAGAATGATATTTTGCTCATTGGAATAATAATCGTAATCAGCTTGGTTGCTCTGCTTCTCTTTAATGTATTGGGAAAAGGTGACCATATAATAGCAGTTGTCATTCGGGATAATAAAGTTATTGAACGGATAGACCTGAGTACGGT
>CAZXIR010000174.1:0-5121 GCA_964640845.1 uncultured Syntrophomonas sp. | reverse complement strand
TAAGAAAGTCACTCTAAGCTGTCATTCTGAACGGAGTGAAGAATCTAGATCCTTCGGCTTTGCCTCAGGATGACTGATTTATAAAAATACCAATTATGCAAAAGCCTCAATTAAAAGAATGGAAGGTTCTATCACATTATGATTGTCTTTCAACCTATTGGAACATTGTAATCATCGCGAAAATCCCATCATATTAGGATTGTCTTACAATACTGATAAATAAATTGGTCAGTTGGGGATCATATTTAACCCCGGACAATTGGTGGATTCTTGATAAGGCCTCTTCTTTGCCCAGAGCTTGGTCATTGGTGGGATTCAGCAGATGGTCATATTGTTCCGCTATGGCAATAATCCTTGACTGAATGGGTATTTCCTCTCCCTTTAGCCCTTTGGGGTAGCCCTTTCCATCCCACCTTTCGTGATGGTAATATACCGCTTCGGCCAAATCGAGAGTATTATCAAATAGATTTAGTATTCGATAGCCGACTATGGGGTGTTGTTGCTTTTCCAATTTTTCCATGGCGCTTAATTTTGATGTTTTAGACAGCAATTCTTCACTTAATACAATTTTACCTATATCATGGTAAAATCCCGCATCCTTTAGGTTTTTAATGTCTGATTGAGGCCATTCCAAAGCAATTCCCATTTTCTCGCATAGCCGGCTGATGTTTTCTGAGTGGGTTTTTTCCCTGGGGCTTCTTCCATGCAGTGCTGAGATGAGTTCGGCCAGCATTACCATCTCATTGCTGTTCCTTTGGGAGGTTTTTTCCAGATACATTTCGTTTTCTGCCTTCCTTAAACTCTGCTCCATACCCTCATCGAGACTGTATTTGGTATAGGATCCCATGGATATACTACACTTTATTACCAGGGATGTATCCTGTAATAACTCTTGCTTTATTTGGGCCATAATTTTTCCAGTTCCTTGGGGATCAGTACGGGGCAATAGCAAGATAAACTCATCTCCGCCAATCCTGGCCACGGTTCCATTTTTTCCGCCTACTGACTGTAAAACCTGGGCAACTTTAATAATCAACTTATCTCCTGCGCTATGTCCGAAGATGTCATTGGAAAGCTTTAAACAATTTAGATCTCCGTAAATAATGGAAAGGGGAAGGCATTCTGCTCGATTATACTTGGGTATTTCCATTTCAAAGCCTTGCCGGTTAATAAGACCGGTCAATGAATCATGGTAACTTAGATACTGGATTTTCTCCTCATTTTTGATCCTTTCGGATATATCCATGAAGGTAATAACCGCGCCAATTATCTTATTATCTTTATATTTGGGATAGGCATAATACTGCACTGCAAAACATCTGCCATCAGCCCTCCAGAAAACTTCATCTTCAGCATATACCTTTTCTCCTGAAACAATCATTTCATGTATCCTGCATTTAGATATCGGTAAGGTTGAACCGTCCTTATATCTGCTGTGAATAAGATCATGCATGTCCTTCCCTATCAACTCATCTTCCTCTTTATAGCCTAAAAGTTCAAGACAGCATAGGTTGCAAAAGGTGCATTTGCCATCCAGATCAATTCCATATATACCTTCCGCCGCCGTGTCCAGAATCAGCCTTAATTCACTTTTGCTCTCTTCCAATATTACATTGGCATTAAGCAAGGCATCAGCTGATTCTTTTCTGCTTTTTTCAAAGTAGGCTATCATCATTATAAAACCCAGGGTGGCACCGGCGATATTAAGCAAAGACTCAGTATTAAACTCGGCCGGCTGCCAGGCACTCTGATTGGATAGTATAAAATACAACATATAGGCATAGAACATGCACAATACTATGCGCGCTTTTTGAGTGCCTAAAAGAAAATAAGCTACTGGAGGCAAGGTAACCATCCAGAATAATGTATAGTTGGTGTTTTGGGTAATTTCAAACAAGAGCAGCAATACAATCAATAAGAGGCCCACGGCAATATAGGTACCCATATATAAATTGTCGGTTCTATGAAAATATATCAGGGTAATAAATGCTAGCAGGGCAAAAATGACATTAATATAAATTGCCCATGGATCACAAGTAATCATACTGTTTAACACAGCAAAAATTGCACAACCCACAGTCATACTCAAAAGGACAACATTTAAGAGAAAAACCCTTCTATACGCAGGGTTTCCTTTATCGTATCTGCCGTTGTTACTTAAATATTGGTGCAGCCAATTGTCTTTCATATGATTTGCTCCTCTTTCTCGAGCATTTTGACTGTCTGGAAAAATGGCGGAATGGACGCACAGCGGCACATCTGGCAAATAATATTCGGTTCACCGAGCTTAAATTACACAGGAAGCAATAAAATGCAAGTCTGGTATTAATCTACCAAACAATATCTAAAATAAGCCGAAAGATTCATTTTTGTCCGCCTAAAGGATGAGTGACTCTAAATCAGTATTTATCTCATATATTCTTAATATAAACAATACCACAAAATCATCTTTCCCAGCATATTAATTAGGACATTTTTCTTATTAATTATTAATATTGTATCTAATACCTGTTTGGCCAGGCCTTCCGATGGTAATTCCAAGTTATACAGTGCCAAACGCTTCTTCTTATAAAAATATTTCACTTCCCATTAATTTACTATATTGTTATAAAAAATTAAATAATGCTAAAATTTATCCTTATCGGTAATTTCTATATGAAGGTTTCCACGGACTATCAATACTATGTGACAGCAGTAGATGCCGCTACGAACGTATCCCGCAACAGTAATACGGCAGAGATAAGCACCGAAAACAAACCTAATGGTAGTGGCGGCAAAACTCACCAGACAGATCTTTTAAAGGATGACCAAGAGCCAAGCAGTCAAGAGGCAGGACTAACACCGGATACAAGCTCATTGTCTGATATTAGCTGTCATTGGGCTCGGGAAAATGTCGGTTTCTATAGAGAATATAGATGTTGGCCGGTCAACGGGTCTATGGGGAAAAGATTACACATCTCATTTAGTATTTGTATATTTGCCAAGCCCACATTCATAACTGTATCATGGCCGCCATAATATATAGCCACTGTATCCCCCTGGCCTTTTAATACTCCACAACTGAATACTACATTAGGAACGTGGACATAATCACTGTCCTTTACTAAACAATCACTTTGACTGGGCATTAATATTGGTTTGGCACTAACCCTAATTTTACTTGGATCGCTGGGGTCTTGTAGGTCATGGAATGCCACCCCTAAGCTATAAGGATTGCCAGCCATGGTTGAACGCACACCATGAAAGATATTCAGCCACCCAAATCGAGTCTTAATTGGCGGGGCTCCAGGCCCAATCTTGGCCTGAAATGCACTAGGCCCGTGACCGCTGCTCATGATTAGATCACCCATTTCCCATGGTCCAGTAGGACTGGGTGCGAAACCTGCACATATTTGGGCAAAGGAGCCACCAATGTGACCGGAACCGGTAACTTCCTGTTCTTTATCGTTGGGACGCAGCAAAGCAATCCATCTGCCATTTCTATCCGGTTCAGGAAATATAACCACATTGCGCATGTCCGGTTGGAACATTGGACCATAACGAATAACGGTTATAAAGTCCTGAGTTACGGCCATCATAACCTTGACTCTATCGGGGAGTTGTTCCTGGTAGGCGCTATAAGTCAAAAGGTATAAGTCGCTCCCAACCGGATTAACCCGAATATCTTCCACGCCCCCAACCTCCCAATCAATCATCGACTTTATATCGACCCCTTCAGCATATACATCATTCCCTGTAGCCGGTAATAAAAAGGGTTGGGGATCTACCATCCAAGCATTTAAGCCGTTTTCACTGATAGCTTTTCCTATTACACTGCGACCATCAGCAATGTGGGAGCGAAAAAGCATTATGGTTTGATTTTGCCCATTAGCACCGGTCACTTTTGCCATCCCTGCATTATGAACCGTATAGGTATGTAAACGCCCTTCATAAGCCCACACTTTATTTACTTCATGGCAGGTTAATATGGGGTTGCCAGGATAACGCAAAACCGGTTCGTTAATGCTTACTGTTCCCTCAAACCCATTTAATTTAACACTTGCTGTTGTATAGCCCATTTCAATGCTCCTTTTTACATTAAGACATACTAAATCTACGTCCTAATCCATTATATTCTAAATAATATCAGCCATGACCTGGGTTTCCGCCAGGGCACAGGCCCCTTCCACATGCACAAGTAATTTGTTCTTTGCTTGGATTATCAATTTACCCACCAATATATTGGACAGATGGGTTAACAAATATTCAAGCTAACTTATCTAACTATGGTTATCTGACCTTAACTCTATCTGACTCATTGAATTTGGAAAGCTACAAAACCTTTAACAAAACCAACATCAAGTCTATAAATGGTGTGTTTTAGTGCTGGATCTTAGCCTATGGTGTCATAACCCTTAATTCCCGAGTATTGTATATAAGTGGGATGACGGTGTTACTCTTATTGACCTGTTAAACGAAGAAGAGAGTAGGTGAGCACCATTGTTATATGCGGTTCGTTACGTTGGCTCTATGGGTAAGGGTCTGACCAAAGCTCAATTATTCGAGTGTGATGATGGCAACAATTATGTAATTAAGCTGAAGGAAAATCCTGTTGGTACTAAAGTACTGGTAAATGAGCTAATAGCTAACCGAATCGGAAATTTGCTTGGTTTGCCAGTATCATTAGGTAACCTGATTTACATTCCTTCCCAGGTTATTAAGATTGAGCCCTTCCGGGAAGGGATCCACTTTGGCACCTTAGTAAGTCCACATATTTTAAGAAATCCACCCCTTCAGCTTATTGAAAGAGCTTACAATATCGATTGTATTCCTGGAATGTATGTTCTTGACAATTATCTAACTAATGCTGACCGACATTATGGAAATATAATTTTATGCATTAAATATTATGGCAACCAGATCGTACTGATAGACCATAGCCATTGTTTCTTCAAGCCGCAATGGACGCCCCCAGAACTTCGGTCATTAACTAATTATGACAAAATCCTGACCAGGGGCATATATTCCGATATTGCCTACCTGGTCAAAGGTCCAGACCCTTTTGCAGGATGGCTTAATAGGTTAGAAAGCATTCAGGAAGAACAGTTGGTCAGTATGGTTAATGAAATCCCCAGGGAATGG
>CAZXIR010000173.1:0-5131 GCA_964640845.1 uncultured Syntrophomonas sp. | reverse complement strand
ATTTCTATAGTGGATAGATTAAGTCCACTTTGTCTACTAATATTATAATTGATGGCTATGACTATTGCAAGCAATGCCTAGACACCAGTCTTTTTGGAGGTATTTGTTAACCAAAACAAATCCATGTTGGACTCCAATGATTCTAGGTATATTATTAGAAACTAGTTTATCCCTTTATCATGAAAATTTGCCTCTCCTCAATAACCTTCACTGCCGGTGCCGACATGGAAAAGGCGCTATAATTTGACACCAGCAGATGAGCATCAATTTTCATAGGCAGGGAATCATTTAAGTATGTTAATAATGAATCTTGGAGGACCCATGTTTAAACTATTAAAAAATGGCCACTGCTTTGTGCCTGATGACATCGGCACCAAAGATATTTTGATCGTATATGACAAAATATGTCATATCAACGACCAGATTATACTTGAAAATCGCTGGGATGTAGAAGTGATAGACTGCAGTCACTGTTTGGTATGCCCAGGTATCATCGACCAGCATGTCCATATTATCGGCGGAGGCGGGGAAGAAGGCCCCATTAGCAGAATACCAGAGGTGATGCTAAATGATGTGCTACAAGCAGGTGTAACCACTTTAGTTGGGGTCCTGGGTTTCGATAGTGTTTCTCGAAGCATAGCTGGACTTCTGGCTAAAGCAAGAGGCTTGGAAGCAGAAGGTATTACGACTTACATCTATACTGGAAGTTATGCCAGTCCTACTGAAACCCTGACCGGGCGAGTACTATCAGATGTAGCATTGCTGGATAAGGTTATCGGGGTGGGAGAAGTAGCCATATCAGATTATCGGTCCTTTAACCCAACTCTCCAGGATCTTAGAACTCTAGCTTCAGAAGCCAATACAGGCGGCATGCTGGGAGGAAAAGCCGGTATCCTTCACTTACATGTTGGTGACGGCAAGGAAGTATTAAGACCCCTTTTTCGATTAATTGATGAAACTGATCTGCCCATCAGGATCTTTGTTCCAACTCATATCAACCGTAACCAAAACACCTTCGATCAAGGCTTGGAACTTTTGCAAAAAGGCGGCAATATTGATTTGACTGCCGGTGAAACAGTAGGTTTAAGTGTGGCAGAATCTCTGTCATATCTTATTAATAATGGAATCGGCATAGATAGAGTTACCATATCCTCAGACGGTAATGGCAGTGTCCCCCCTAACTCCAGCAATAAAGGAGTAGGCGGAATGGACCAATTAATAAAGGATCTACGAGCAGGTATTATCGAAAATAATCTGGATTTCGCCACCGTTATTAAAACAGTTACCATTAATCCGGCTAAAGTATTAAAATTGTATCCCCAAAAAGGATGCCTTTCGATAGGGAGTGACGCTGATATCCTGGTACTGAAAGAGGCTGACCTTAGCATCTCTCATTTGTTAGCCAAGGGCCAGGTAGCGGTTAAGGATCAAAAAGTGGTAATGAAGGGTAAATATGAAAAGTAAACCTTTATAATCTGATGAGGAATAAGGAGGCAGTATGCGGCGTAATAAGAAAGGCAATCTAGTAATCATCGGCGGTGCTGAGGATAGATATGGGGAAAGCAGCATTCTCCAGGAAGTAGTAGATATAATCGGGGGTGAAGATGCCAGAATCGGTATATTTACTACCGCTACCCAACATCCGGAAGAAGTGGGTGAAGACTACCGGGATGTATTTCTGCGACTGGGCGTAAAAGATGCAGATATATTAAACATCAATACCAGAGATGAAGCTAATTCAGAAGATAATGTACGCAGGATTATGTACGCTACTGGGTTTTTCTTCACCGGTGGAGACCAGCTTCGGATAACTAGTATTTTAGGGGGTACCAGAGTCTGTGATGCTCTGAAGCGATCGTTTGAGGGAGGAACAGCTGTGATTGGCACCAGTGCCGGCGCTTCGGTCATGAGCAGCACCATGATTGTTGAAGGAAACAGTAACGATGCGGCCAGGAAATGCACCTTAAAAATGGCTCCTGGTTTAAGTCTATTGGAAGAGGTAATTATCGATCAGCATTTTGATCAAAGGGGAAGACTAGGACGACTATTATGCGGGGTAGCAGGAAACCCTGGGATATTAGGTATTGGTATTGATGAAGATACTGGTATTCGCGTTTATCCGGACGAATATTTTGAAGTTATTGGCAATAATGCGGTTACCGTTATTGACGGCAAATCAATAGTAAGTACTAATGTTTCAGAAACCAAACCCGATGAGATATTAGCCATAACTAATGCCAGTCTGCACATCTTATCCAGGGGTTATGGTTTCGATTTTAAACGCCGAGAGGTTTTAAGATTGCACTAAGTAAATAAGGATATATCCGTAGGAGGATATGTAGAGTGAAAATTATGGAGATAATCAATTATAGCGGCAGAAATATATTCTGTCATAAACCAGTTACCAAAATGGTGATAGATCTGGAAGATTTTGCAGAAGTAACGACAGACCAACTACCAGGTTTTAATGAGAGCTTACTCAGCCTGTTTCCTGGCCTGAATTCCCATTTCTGTTCTACCGGCTATGAAGGTGGCTTTGTTGAACGACTACAGGAGGGGACCCTACTCTCTCATGTGACTGAGCACCTGGCTCTGGAACTGCAATGTAATATGGGTTATACCGTCTATTATGGTAAAACCAGAGTCTTGGAAGAACCCTCCTTATACTGTATTGTTTATGAGCACATCGATGAACGCTGCGCTATGGAATTTGGCCGGGCCGCAGCGGAAATAGTCTCCTCTCTGGCTCGGCATGGGTCGGTCCTTATTGATGAAATATTGGAATGGCTGCAAAGCATCAGTTTAAAATCCAATTTTGGTCCCAGTACCCAAGCCATTTGGGATGAGGCCCAAAGACGCCATATTCCAGTTAGAAGAATAGGGCAAGATAGCTTGCTGCAGCTTGGTTATGGAAAATACTTACGTTTAATTGAAGCTTCGCTGCCAGATACCACTAGCTGTACAGCAGTTGACCTGGCCAAAAACAAAGAACTGACCAACTTTCTACTGCGGGAAAATGGCATACCGGTGCCAGAAGGCCATATGGTTGAATCCGAAGATACGGCTGTCCTTCAGGCAGAGCAATTGGGTTATCCAGTGGTAATCAAGCCCTCTAACGGAAATCAGGGCAAGGGTGTAATGAGTAACATTGATAATGAAAACCTGCTTCGAAAAGCCTATCGTATAGCTTACCGGTACACCGATAAGATCCTGGTTGAAAAATTTATTGCAGGAAGAGACTATCGTCTTTTGGTAGTGGGAGATAAAGTGTCTGCTGCAGCAGAACGAAAACCTCCTCATGTCATAGGCGATGGAATCCACTCCATAAAAGAATTGGTAGCCTATGAAAATAACAATTCCCACCGGGGAGTAGGTCACGAAAGACCTTTGACTAAAATTAAATTGGACTCAGTGGCTAAAGAATCATTAGCCAGGTCAGGTATCACGGAAGACTCAGTTCCCCCACCGGGTGAAATAATATATTTAAGGGAGAATGGAAATCTGAGCACAGGTGGCAGTGCCCTGGAATGTCTCCGGGAGATTCACCCCTCCAACAAAGCTCTGGCGGTAAAAGCGGCCAAAACTATCGGTCTGGACATAGCAGGAATAGACGTGGTAACTGATGATATCTCCCATCCGATAACCTGCCAAAATGGAGCAATTATTGAAGTAAATGCCGTCCCCGGCTTAAGAATGCACCTTTATCCTACCGAGGGACTGGGTAAAAATGTGGCTGCTGACATTCTTAACCTTCTCTATCCAAAAGGAACCCCGGTCTCCATTCCCATTATTTCCATTACCGGAACCAACGGCAAAACAACTGTAACCAGAATGATAGCTCATGTGCTGTCCCTTACCGGGAAAAAGGTGGGCATGACCTGTTCCAGTGGTACCTATATCGGAGAAGAATGTGTTTCCCAAGGTGATAATACGGGACCCTTAAGTGCTCACTCTATTCTTTACAACAAGGAAGTGGAGGTAGCCGTTTTAGAAACCGCCCGGGGTGGAATAATACGCAAAGGACTGGGATATGATACGGCAGACGTAGGAATTATCGTTAATATCAGTGAGGATCATCTCGGATTGGATGGTGTAGACACCTTGGAAGAAATGGCCTTTGTCAAAGCATTGATCATCGAGGCAGTGAAACCCCAGGGATATGCCATATTAAACGCTGATGACAGTATGGTGGGATACATTAAGGAGAGAGTGCGATGTAACCTGGTGTACTTTTCCCAGAACAGAGATAATCCATTGATCAAAGATCACATTAGTCAGGGTGGAACAGCGGTAGTATTCGACAATGGTATGGTATCGATTTACCATGAATATCTAAAGTTTCCCTTATTGTCTATTGGAGAGGTGCCGATAACCTTTGAAGGCAGAGCTATCTGTAATGTTGAAAATTCCTTAGCCGCTGTGGCTGGACTTTTCGTTATAGGGGTAGACCATAATACCATACGCTCTGGGTTATTGTCCTTCAAACCTGATCCAGTTGCCAATGCGGGAAGATTCAATCTTTTTGAGCTGGGTGGCTTTAGAGTTCTACTAGATTATGGCCACAACCCCAGTGGCTATAATTCGGTTCTCGAATTCGCCAAAACTCTTGATGCGGAAAGGTTGGTAGGAATTATTGGAATGCCTGGAGACCGCATTGATCAAATGATTTATCAGGTAGGAAAAATATCTGGACAGAACTTCTCTCAACTTTACATTAAAGAAGATCAAGATCTAAGAGGAAGAAAGCCGGGTGAGGTTGCTGAACTTTTATACCAAGGAGCACTAAGTGGGGGGGCCCTTCGAGGAAGTATGCAAATTGTATGGTCTGAAACTGAGGCCCTGAAGACCGCTATTGAGAATGCTTTTCCAGGAGATCTAGTTGTTATGTTTTATGAAAAGTTTGAACCGGCCCTGGAATTAATCCAAGAATTCATAAATCAGCCCATTAATAATAGTCCGTTCTTTCCTTATCATGAGTATCAAGAACCTGTTATTCCCCTCTACTTATCGACTCAATCTATGCACTAAAAGATAGTTGGTTTGTGGGGGAACCAGTGATTTCCACTTTATTACACTCATATTAGAAATGCCAATAAGGAATAATAGCTTTAGCTTTAAACTATAAAGGGAG